>JAKZRT010000107.1:0-19414 GCA_047518005.1 Brevirhabdus sp. | reverse complement strand
CAGCATGACCACGCTTTCGACCACGATCAGGTCGCGCTGCGTGATCCCCAGAAAGATCAGCCGACCCAGCCCCGGCAGGAAAAACACGTTCTCGATGATGATCGCGCCAGCCAGAAGAAACGAAAATTGCAGGCCCAGAATGGTCATCACCGGGATCATCGCATTGCGCATCGCATGCCGCCGGATCGCCTGTCCCCGGCTCAGCCCTTTGGCCCGCGCAGTACGAATATAGTCCTGATCGAGCGTCTCCAGCAGGCTTGAGCGCATGACCCGCGCCAGGATCGAGGCCTGCGGCAGCGCCAAGGCAACGGCGGGCAAGGTAAGCGCCTTGATCGAGGACCAAAAACCAACCTCCCAGCCTGGAAATCCGCCCGCCGAAAACCAGCGCAGGTTGATCGCGAAGACCAGCACCAGCAGCATCGCGAACCAGAAGTTTGGCACCGCGATACCCAGTTGCGTCGTGCCCATTACTGCAACATCGGCTCCTTGCCCCCGACGCGCGGCTGCAAATGCGCCAAGCGGAATGGCGATGGCGGTCGACAGGATCAGCGCGTAAATCGTCAGCGGTAGCGACACCCACAGCCGCGCCGCGACCAGATCGGCCACCGGCACGCGGTAGGTGTAGGATGTTCCGAAATCGCCCGTCACCATGCCGCCGATCCAGCCGAAATACCGCGCAACCACCGACCCATCCAGACCCAGTTCGGCCCTGAGCGCCGCGACGGTGTCGGGCTGGGCATTCAGACCCAGCATAAAGGCCGCCGGATCGCCGGGGATAACCTCGATCACGGCAAAGATCACCACGCTGGCCACCACCAGGCTCAGCGCGAGGGACATCAGACGTTGCAAGATATAGCGCTGCATGGGGCCGAGGTTAGGTCAGCGCGGGCCGGCGCACCATAGTGAAGTCTCAGGGTCTGATGCGCTGGCGCGCCTAACCTTCGCCAACCCGTCCCACCGCAAGAACAGCGCCGGTCGGTTGGCCGGTTGGCGACCCGCCGAGGGGTTCGTCGCTGATGGCCAGCGTCGCGCCGGACAACGCGGCGACAAGGCCTTGCGCAACAACAAATTGCGCCACTGGATCGGCCGGCAGAACGCCAAGCGACACCGGCGCCGGGGCACCATCTGCAATCAGCCACAGCTCCAGCACTCGCCCGGTTGCAGATGCCCCGACGCGGCGGGTAACGCGCAGTTCGCCGGTCCGCGCGAAGAACGCAACATCGACCACCAGCGACCGGTCTTCGGCGGCAACTTGGGCCACCAGATCGGGTGTCGCTTGGGGCGGAAGCAAAACGGCGACGATAATGAGGGCGGCGAGCAGACCCGCCAAAAGCCCGGCCAACATTCGCGTCGGCCGCGGCGCGCGCGCAGATTTTCCTGCCCCGAACAATTGCGCGTTTATTTGCTGTTTCAGGCCGCGCGGTGGCTTTATCGCCGCGACATCCTCGGCCAAAGGTGCAAGGCGTTCCTGCCATTCCACCAAAAGGGCAGCCAAGTTCGGTTCGGCCACCAGCCGCGCCTCGAACGCGCGTCGATCTTCGCCCTCAAGCACGCCCAGAGCGTATTCACCGACCAGGGCAATATCGTCGTCGGGATGGTCAACCGTCATCGGCTCAAACACTCCCTCAGTTTCAACAGACTGCGCCGCAACCAGGTTCGCATGGTGTTCAGCGGCACTTCGTTGCGTTGCGCGAGTTGCTGGTAAGTCTCGCCCCGCAGATAGGCGCCACGCACAGCTTCGGCGCGATTGTCGTCAAGTTCGTCCAGGCAAAATTCGATGCGCGCACGTTCCGATGTTGCAATGGCCGCGGCTTCGGGGTTTGGGGCGCTGTCGACGATCGGGGCAGCGGTTTCGACCGGTTCGGATGGGCTGCGTTTGCGCAGCCGGTCAATCGCGAGGTTTCGGGTCAGCGTGATCAGCCAGGTCATCGGGCTTAGACCGTTGGCGGCATAGCGGTCGGCCTTCTGCCATACCCTGATATAGGCCTCTTGCAAGACCTCCTCGGCCTCGGCGCGGTTGTTCAATATGCGGACGCAGACGCCGAACAATTTCGCCGACGTCGCGTGGTAAAGCACCGAGAACGCCGCCCGGTCGCCCAGGGCCACGCGCAAGATGTGTTGCTCGATTTCGGACGGTGTTGTCATGTCGCCCTATTCATTGATATCTGGTCAAAGACTGCGGTATTGCCAAGAAAGGTCAACAGCGAAACGTCGGCGCACCTGCAGCGCGAACGCCACAGGTGCCCGTCGTCACTCGCTACGACACATCGCGGGCCAATGCTGGGGGATCAGCGCGAAGGCGCCCCCCGATCCCGGCAATGGGTCACCCAGGAATGTTGTCGCCGCCCGGGGTGGCCGGGGCAAAGCCGAACTGGGTGCCAATCGCGTCACCAAGGCCCTGTGCGCCGTCCACGGTTTCGGTCTGGACGTCTTCGCCGGGGGTCGTGGTTTGGCCCTGATCGTGGCCTTTGGCGGAAACCGCAGTGGCAAAACCGATCGCGGCCACGCCGCCGATAACCAGCTTGAGAATATCCGCTTGTTTCAAAGTCATATCATGTTTCCTCTGTGTTAATGCGCGCCACAGGGGCGCGTTTTTCTGGTGCTCCGACTTGGGCCACCACACAGAAGACACGCGCGAATGCGCGAAATAGTTTCAACTGCCCGAAAAAAAGGGCGAGGCGCAAGGCACTCGCCCAATTTGTTAGGTGCAAAAGTCTAGTTGCCCCAGCTTACCCCGGTCAGATCGTTGGCCTGCGTTGGTGAGTTGGCCCACAACCCCCGGATCTTGGCGTTCGCCACGCCGGTGCGCGCCAGTTGGAAGAGGTAGCCGTTGACATAATCATCAGCGATCATCTTCTGCGCCGCGCCCAGAATTTCCGTCCGCATGGCCGGATCGGTGGCCAGGTTCAGATCACTCATCAACGCCTGAAACGCGGGATTGTCGTATTGGAAATAATATTCCGGCCGGGCATAGATGTTGATGTCATTGGGCTCGGTGTGGCTGACGATGGTCAGGTCATAATCCTTGCCGCGGAACACCTGTTCCAGCCATTGCGCCCACTCCAGGTTGCTAACCTCGGTCTCGATCCCGACCGCGCGCAACTGCGCCGCGATGATCTCGCCACCGCGCCGCGCATAGGACGGCGGCGGCAGTTTCAGGCGCAAGGTCAGACCATCGGCGTATCCCGCCTCGGCCAGAAGCGCTTTCGAAAGTTCAGGATCGTACGCAGACTGACCGGTCAGATCGACATAATCGGGATTGTGCGGCGCAAAATGCGTGCCAATGGGCGTGCCATAGCCAAACATCGCCCCGTCGATTATCTCCTGCCTGTTGATGGCGTGGGCAATCGCCTTCCTGACCCGCACGTCGCTGGTCGCGTCGGCCTTGTTGTTGGTCGACAGGATCGTCTCGCCTTCGGTCGAGCCGATCAGCAACTGAAACCTGGAATCAGCAGCAAACTGGGCCAGCGTTTCAGGTGCCGGATAGCCTGGAAAGGCGTCGATATCGCCCGCCATCATCGCCGCAAAGGCCGCGGTGGGGTCCGAAATGAATTTGAATGTGGCCGCGCTCAGCGCCGGACTGTCGCCCCAGTAATCTGGATTTGCCTCGATCTCGATCCGGTCGCCTTGAACCCATCTGGAGAATTTGAAGGGACCTGTTCCTACAGGGTTGGTAGCCGCATCACCGATGCTTTCCGCACCGACAATCACCGCGTCGCCCCAGGCCATGTTGGTAATAAACCCACCGTTTGGTGCGCTCAGCGTCACGGTTACGGTCAGATCGTCGTCTGCTGTAACTTCGGCAATTCCGGCAAAAAGCGCCTTTTGGGCATTGGTCGAATCTTCGGCTCGCGCCCGGTCGAGCGAAAATTTGACGTCCTCGGCGGTCATCGCGGTGCCGTCGTGGAAGGTCACGCCTTCGCGCAGATGGAAGGTATAGCGCAATCCGTCGTCCGAAATGTCCCACGAATGGGCCAGCGCCGGAGCGATTGAGCCGTCGGCCAGATATCGGGTCAGGCCTTCAAATATGTTGGCATAGACCACCTCATCGATGGCTGCTGCTGCACCGCCGGTCGGGTCAAGATTGGGCGGCTCAAGCTGCATGCCGACCGTAATCGCCGATTGCGCGCTGGCAAACCCAGCCGACAGTGCTAGCGCGGCCACAGATAGCGTCATTCGAAAATACATGAGTATTCCCCCCTTTAGATTGCCGTACATTACAGAACCCGCCCAAAGGTAACGCGCAAGCCGGAAATTGGCCAGCAAAACCCCTTCATCGTTTGGCCAGTACTTGCTGGTTTGGAGCAGCGCCAAAATCAAACAGGCGACCCGCGCGATGTCCTGCGCAGATCCTTCGCGGTGCTCAATCTGAGGGGTCCGGCGCCCAGGCGGGCGGGCGATTGTCGAAAAACGCCGCGACGCCCTCGGCTGCCTCGCTGCTTTGCCAACGATTGACCAGCGCTGCGATGCTTGCTTCGACCTCGACTTCGCTGACTGCACGGCCTAGCGAGCGCGCCAACGCTTTGGCCTCGGCCACAGCCCCCGGCGCGCAGGCCAGATAAGGCGATATTTCGGCCTCAATGGCCGCATCCAACGCGGCGGAATCCACCACGCGCGCCATCAAGCCCAGATCGACCGCCTCGACCCCATCGAAAACCCGGCCCGAAAAGAAAACGCGCCGCGCCTTGGCCAGCCCCATCCGCGAAATTACGTAAGGCCCGATTGTGGCCGGGATCAGCCCCAGCCGGGTTTCGGTCAGGGCAAAGCGCGCATTTACAACACCTACGGCCACATCGCTGACAGAAATCAGACCCAACCCGCCGCCGAAGGCATTGCCGTGGACCCGCGCGATCACCGGTTTGGGCAACTTGTCAAAGGCCCCCAGCATGGCCGCCAGGCGCCCGGCTTCGCGCCCGCGCGTCGCGGCATCAGCCGCTATCTGGTCGCGCATCCAGCCCAGATCGGCACCGGCGCAGAAACTTTCGCCCTCAGCCGCCAGTACCACGACGCGAACGTGCGCATCGGCACCGAGCCCGGTCGCGGCATCGTGCAGTGCCCCGATCATCTCGCCCGACATGGCGTTATGCTTTTCTGCCCGCGTCAACCACAAAGTTGCGACCCCGCGAACATCTTTGTCAATCCGGATCATCGCCATCGCCCGCCCTCATTTCCAGTGCCAAATCAGCCGCTTGCGCCAATTTCTGCGCGGCGACGCCGGTATCAAAGCCCCGACGTACCATATGCGCGACGACCGCGCCCGTCGCCACATTTCCCGCAGCGCCCGGAGCGTAAGGGCAGCCGCCCAGTCCGCCGACCGAGGTGTCAAACACCCGAATTCCAGCTGCAAGTGCCACGTCGATGTTGTCGAGCGCCCGGCCGCCAGTGTCATGAAAATGACCTGCCAAGTGTGTGGCTGGCACGCCCTCTAACACTGCCGCCAGCATCGCCTGCACGCGGTCCGTTTGGCCGCGCCCCAGCGTTTCGCCCAGAGAAATCTCATACGCACCAGCCCTGATAAGCACTTTTGCCACTTCGGCCACGGCGCTTGGGGCAATTTCGCCCTCGTAGGGACAATCGGTGACGCAAGAAATATATCCGCGAACTTTCATATTGTCGGCATTTGCAGCTTCGAAAATCGGTCTGAATCGATCAAAACTTTCCGAAATCGAACAATTGATATTTGCCTGACTGAAACTTTCCGAGGCGGCGGCGAAAACCGCCACGCCGTCCGCACCCGCTGCTACCGCATCGTGGTATCCACGCAGGTTGGGCGTCAGCGCCGAATATTCGACGCCTTTTGCCCGTTTTAGACCCGCCATCACCTCGGCCGATCCGGCCATCTGGGGTACCCACTTGGGGCTGACGAAACTCGCGGCCTCGATCCGCCGTAGCCCCGAAGCCGCCAGCGCCTCGATCAGGGCGATCTTGCGCGCGACCGGAACGAACACCGCCTCGTTTTGCAGCCCGTCGCGCGGGCCGACTTCGACAATCTGAACCCGCTCAGCCATCCCAGGCCTCGTAGAATTCGCGCTGGTAAAGCAGTTCAGCAGCGTCTGGCGGCAACGAGGCCTGAAATGCCCCGCGGTCGGTAATTCGGCTGTACCAAATGCCGAGCCGATCATCCGGATCCAGCCGCACGAAATGGCGCGCCATGTATATCGCCTGCCCCACCGCGATGTCGGCGGCAGAGAACCCGTCAGCGACCAGAAAATCGCGCCCGTCGCCCAACTGCAAATCAACCGCAGAATAACATTTCTCCAGCCGCTTGGCCCCAAGCTTTATCACCGCCGGGCTGCGCATGTGATCGTGGTACAGCATGATGTGCTGCTGGGTGAGTATCTGTGAATGGGTGCTTATGGTCTCGGCAAAGTGGAGCCAGATCAGATACTCGGCGCGCGTCGCACTTGTGGGCGCACGCCCGAGTCCGGATTGAGGATATTTCTCGCACAATATCTCGGCAATCGCTCCGGTCTCAAAATAGGTCTGGCCCGCCATTTCCAGTGTCGGCACCCGGCCCACGGGGTTAATCGCCAAATAATCCGGGTCGCGAAGCGCTTTGCCAAAAGGGTGCACCACAACCGCGAAGTCTAGTCCAAGTTCGTGAAGCAGCCAAAGCGTGCGCATTGACCGGGTCTGGTGGCAATGGTGCAGGCGGATCACGGGGCGGGCTCCAGCGTCACCAACGCCTCGCCATGTGTCACCTGGTCGCCCGCGGCAATCCGTACTTCGGCGACGATGCCAGCGCGCGGCGCGCGCAGGGTATGTTCCATTTTCATGGCTTCCATTACCGCCAGAACGTCGCCCGCAAGCACCGCGCTTCCCGTTGACACCGCCACCGACTTCATCAGGCCAGGCATGGGTGCGACGACCACATCGCCACCACCCCCGACCTGCATATCTTGAGAAAGCGGATCAGGCTTGTCGAAAACCCAAGTGCCCTGCGAAAACACTGTGATCTGGTGCCCGTTCCCGATGGTGTTGGCGTAAATTTTTTCACTATTCACAATCACGCAATCTCGTGTCGTTTCAACAATGATTTCAGCGTCTTCACTGCCGATTCTAAAGTGGCCCAGTCCAAGGGTTTCAACCCGAATCACACGCCTGTCACCTGCCAGGTCCAGCGCCACCGATTGCACCAGCGGATCCCACAGAGAAAATCCAGAGAACGCATCGCCTTCGTCTCGGCCCGCCAGCGCAGCGACCGCCCAGGCGTGAGCAGGTGCCGGTGCGGGTTTGGTCAGCGCCTCAAGGTCGCGGTCGATCAGCCCGGTGTCCATCCGCCCAGCCCGGAAATCTTGGTGCCTGACCAACCGCGCCAAAAACCCCAGATTGGTGACGGTCCCGGCTATTTCGGTTGTCTCCAGCGCCCGGTCCAATGCCGCCAAAGCCGCATCTCTGTCGCGCCCGTGGACCACCAGTTTGGCGATCATCGGATCGTAAAACGGCGTGATCTCGTCGCCCGCCCTGACGCCGCTGTCGGCCCGCGCTGTCTGCGGAAAAACCAGATGAGCCAGACGCCCCGTCGCGGGCAGAAACCCGGCCGCCGCGTCTTCGGCATAGATCCGCGCCTCGAACGCATGGCCGGTGATGGCCAGGTCATCTTGCCGGCACGGCAGCCCTTCGCCCGCCGCCACGCGAAGCTGCCATTCGACCAGATCAACGCCGGTAATCGCCTCGGTGACCGGATGTTCGACCTGCAGCCGCGTGTTCATCTCCATGAAATAGAACCGGTCCGACCGCAGACCCTCCGAAGCATCGACGATAAATTCGACCGTACCCGCGCCGGTGTAGCCAATCGCCTCGGCCGCGCGCACCGCCGCCGCACCCATCTGTGCCCGCAATTCAGGAGTCATGCCGGGCGCCGGGGCTTCTTCGACCACTTTCTGGTGGCGGCGCTGCAACGAACAATCGCGTTCAAAAAGATGCACCGCCTTCTTGCCGTCGCCAAAAACCTGCACCTCGATATGCCGAGGCGTGGCGATCAGTTTCTCGATCAAAACCGCGCTGTTGCCAAAGGCGCTTTGCGCTTCACCCTGAGCCGAAGCCAATGACCCAGCAAAGTCGCCGGGCACGTCTACCCGGCGCATCCCTTTGCCGCCGCCGCCCGCAACCGCTTTGATCAGTACCGGAAAGCCAATCTTTTCAGCCTCTTGTGCAAGAACGTCCGGGTCCTGGTCGGCCCCGTGATAGCCGGGAACAATCGGCACACCGGCCACCTCCATGGCCGCCTTGGCCCCGTCTTTCAGACCCATGGCCCGAATGGCCTCGGCCGAAGGACCGATGAAGGTCAGTCCGGCCGCAGCGACCGCCTCGGCGAACCCGGCGTTTTCGCTTAGAAACCCGTACCCCGGATGGATTGCCTGGGCGCCGGTTTTCAGCGCCGCCGCGATAATCGCGTCGCCGCGCAGATAGCTTTCAGCCACGGGCGCGGGACCGATCCGCACCGACTGATCAGCCATTTCGACATGCAGCGCGTCAGCATCCGCGTCCGAATAGACCGCCACCGAGCCAATACCCATGGCGCGGGCTGTGCGAATGACCCGACAGGCGATCTCGCCCCGGTTGGCTATGAGGATATTGCCGAACATGACAGCGCTACATCCGGAAGACGCCAAAACGCGTCTCGTCAATTGGGGCCTGCAACGCAGCCGTTAGGCTAAGCGCCAGCACCTCGCGGCTTTGGCGTGGGTCGATTACGCCGTCATCCCAGAGGCGGGCCGAGGCGTAAAGCGGGTGGCTTTGTTCTTCGAACATCTCAACGGTCGGGCGCTTGAATTCGGCCTCGTCCTCGGCGCTCCAGCTCTCGCCCGCGCGTTCCATCGCCTCGCGCTTGACCGTTGCCAGAACCCCCGCTGCCTGTTCGCCGCCCATGACCGAAATGCGGGAATTCGGCCATGACCACAAAAACCGAGGCGAATAGGCGCGGCCCGCCATGCCGTAGTTGCCCGCACCAAATGACCCGCCGGTGATCATGGTGATCTTGGGGACTGATGTCGTGGCGACCGCCGTCACCATTTTGGCCCCATGCCGCGCGATCCCTTCGTTTTCGTACTTTCGGCCCACTATAAAACCGGTGATATTTTGCAGGAATATCAGCGGGATACGGCGTTGCGAACACAGTTCGATGAAATGCGCACCCTTTTGCGCGCTCTCTGAGAACAGCACCCCGTTGTTGGCCACAATCCCGACCGGACAGCCCATGATATGGGCAAATCCGGTGACCAGCGTTTCACCGAACCGCGCCTTGAATTCGTCAAACCGCGACCCGTCGATGATCCGCGCCAGAACCTCGCGCACGTCAAATGGCGTCCGCAGATCGGCGGGCACCAGCCCCAGCAGATCGTCGGGATCATAGGCCGGGTCTTCGGCAGTTTGCCAGGCGACCGTCCGCGGGCCGATCCGGTTCAGATTGCCAATCGCGCGCCGCGCCAGTGCCAGCGCATGGGCGTCATCTTCGGCCAGATAATCGGCGACACCGGACAGGCGCGTGTGCACGTCGCCGCCGCCCAAATCTTCGGCGCTAACCACCTCGCCCGTGGCGGCCTTGACCAAGGGTGGGCCGGCCAGAAAGATCGTGCCTTGTTTGTTTACGATGATCGACACATCCGACATTGCCGGAACGTAAGCCCCCCCCGCCGTACACGACCCCATGACTACCGCGATCTGAGGAATGCCACGCGCCGACATCTGCGCCTGGTTGTAGAAAATACGCCCGAAATGATCGCGGTCGGGGAATACCTCGTCCTGATTGGGCAGGTTGGCACCGCCGCTGTCGACCAGATAAACGCACGGCAGATGGCAGGCCTGAGCGATCTCCTGCGCGCGCAGATGCTTTTTGACAGTCATCGGGTAATAGGTGCCACCCTTGACCGTGGCATCGTTGGCGACAACCATAACCCATTGATTTTCTACGCGCCCGACGCCCGCGATGACGCCCGCACAAGGCGCGGCACCGCCGTACATCCCATGCGCCGCGGTCGCGCCCACCTCGAGAAACGGCGATCCGGGGTCCAGCAGGTTCGCCACCCTCTCGCGCGGCAGCATCTTGCCGCGGCCCACATGGCGCGCCCGCGATTTATCACCACCGCCTCGGGCCGCAGCGGCGGCTGCCTCGCGCACCCGGTCCAGCGCTTCCAGATGCACCGCGCGCCGCCGCCGGGCGTCGTCGGTGTTGGGGTTGAAGGAGGACTGAAGTTTCATGTCAGCGTCCTGCTTCATTTCTCAAAAGCATTCGTCGGGCACTACGCGCCGAGTAGAGCCCTATCGCACCGGCAACTAGTTTCGCGGTCTCCGGCACCAACTGACCGGTGGGTATGCGTTGCTCAAGAGGTGCACCAGCATCAGAAAGCGCGTTCGAATAGCTCCTTGCCTGGAATTTGGCAATATCTGGGCCAGTCAGCTTCGCAGGCAGGATCAATATAATGTCATTCGTCATCTGCGAAAGGTCTGCGACCGATTCCTCATGGCACTGGATTTGCTCTGATGGCGTTCCGATGCCACATATACCTTCGATAATACCAACGCACAGAGCTACATCCACGCTCGCAGCCGCCCTAATTGCTTTGATGTGGCCTGTCTCGGCACTTGCCCCCAACGTCTCTGAAAATGCATCGTCGAAGGCAGAAAGACACTGCCGAAAAGCGCCGATTGCCAATCGTTCGTGTTCTGCGGCGGAAGGCGTGGCCCCAGCCGCTATCACTATGCAGGTTATGAGCGCTGTGGACTTCACCGGCCTACCCCATCGCCTTCATCATCTCGCGGCCGATCAGCATCCGTCTGATCTCGGACGTGCCCGCGCCGATCTCCATAAGCTTGGCATCGCGGAAAATTCGGGCGACTGGGGCATCGGCCAGAAATCCGGCCCCGCCCAGGGCTTGCACCGCCTGATGCGCCGCTTTCATTGCCTCTTCGCTGGAATAAAGACAACAGGCGGCGGCGTCCTGGCGCGTCACCGCGCCCCGGTCGCAGGCCTTGGCGACCTCGTACACATAGGCGCGCGCCGAGTTCATCGCGGTATACATGTCAGCGATCTTGCCCTGCATCAGCTGGAAATTCCCGATCGGTTCGCCGAATTGTTTGCGCTCAGACACATAAGGCATCACCTCGTCCAGACAGGCCGCCATGATGCCAAGGCCGATGCCCGACAGAACCACGCGTTCGTAATCCAGGCCAGACATCAGCACAGCAACACCGCGCCCCTCTTCGCCCAGCACGTTTTCAAAGGGAACTTCAACGTTTTCGAAAATCAACTCGGCGGTGTTTGATCCGCGCATCCCCAGCTTGTCGAAATGCGGTGCCGTGGAAAAGCCCGTCATCGTCTTTTCGACGATAAAAGCGGTCATTCCTTTGGCGCCTGCATCAGGATCGGTCTTGGCGTAAACCACCAGCGTGTCGGCATCCGGCCCGTTGGTGATCCAGTATTTGTTGCCGTTCAGCCGGTAATGATCGTTGCGTTTTTCGGCGCGCAGCTTCATCGACACCACGTCCGAACCGGCCCCGACCTCGGACATGGCCAACGCGCCCACGTGTTCGCCCGATATCAGACCGGGCAGGTACTTGTCGCGTTGCGCCTCGGTCCCGTTCAGTCGGATCTGATTGACACAAAGGTTCGAATGCGCCCCGTAGCTGAGCGACACGCTGGCCGAGGCGCGCGCGATTTCCTCGACCGCAACCACATGGGCCAGATAGCCAAGGCCAGCGCCGCCCCATTTTTCATCAACCGTGACTCCCAACAGTCCCAGATCGCCCATTTCGCGCCACAGCTCTGCAGGAAACTGGTTTGAGCTGTCGATCTCGGCTGCCATGGGTTTCAGGCGCTCCTGCGCCCACCTGTGGACCGCCTCGCGCAGCGCATCCACATCCTCGCCGAGATCGAATTTCATCGAAGCCGCAAACATCGGCGTGTTCCCATGTTATTGAACGGTTGTTCATTAAATTACGGCAGAACCATTGACCGGTCAATCCCACCAAAATCCAACAATTATTGCCAGGCTAGCGCGTGTCTGCCTGGGCTCGCCGGACCTCATCAGAAATGATCCGGGCAATCAAAGCGCAATCATCCAGCGAAAACGTCAAGGGCAAGCGCATGTCCATGAGCCCCGCCATGACACGGTCGCTGGTCGCTAAGGGCTCGGATGGCGCATAGCGCCAGTGCCGATAGGTCGAGGTATATCCAACCGGTTCGGCCCCGCCGAACCATTTCAACTCGACCCCGCGCGCCGCGCATCCCGAAATCACCGCCAAAATCCGCTCGGGCGACCAATCCAACAGCAGGAACTGAATCGACGATCCGACAAAGGCCTCGGATTGCGGTCTTTCGACCAGTTTCAGGCCGTGCACGCCGCGCAATCCCGCCTCGACCACACGATAACGGTCGTTCCAGTGCCGGACCTGATTGTCCAGATCACGCAATTGCGGGCGCAAAATTGCCGCGCGCAGCTGATCCATACGGCCCGATATGTTGGGCGTCTCCATCCTGAGCTTCTCAAAGACAGCGGTGCCGGGGGCGGCACCATGGCGTTCGTAGAGCATATAGGACCCCGACAGCAAAACCGCGCGCGCCGCCAGATCGGCGTCGTCGGTGACCAGAAGGCCACCTTCGCCCGAATTGAGGTGCTTGTAGGTCTGGGTTGAATAAGCGGCCATGGCCCCGTGTCGCCCCGAGGTTACGCCGTTCCAGGCACCACCCATTGAATGCGCGCAGTCTTCGATCACGGAGATCCCCGCGCCGTCGCAAACTGCCATTAGTACGTCCATATCGCAGATATGCCCGCGCATGTGGCTTAAAAGCAAAACCCGCGCGCCGGTCACGCTGATAAGTTCGCTCAGATGATCAAGGTCGATCGTCAGCGCCTCGGTGACGCCCACGAAAACCGGAGTCGCCCCGAGGCAGGCAATCGCACCGGGCACCGGGGCCAGCGTGAAAGCATTGGTCAGCACCTCGTCGCCGGGCGTGACACCGACGGCGCGCAGGCATGTCGCGATGGCATAGCCGCCAGAGGCCACCGCCAGACAATAATTCGAGCCGACATTGGCGGCAAATTCCTGTTCAAAGGCCGAGACCTCGCCCTGTTCACCAGCGGCCAGATTGTAGCGGTGCAAGCGCCCGCTTTGCATCACCGCGACCGCCGCATCGATTGCCCGATCAGGGATGGGTTCTTGTTGCGTGAATGAGCCGCTGAAGGTCTCGGTCATCGAGCCTCGCTTTCCAAGCGTGACCTTGCTGAGCCGAGACGCGCCCGTCAATGCCCCAAAACTGATTGGCGGCAACGTAGCCGAAGGTTCTCGGGCCGGAAGGCCCGGCGATTATTCCGCCGCTTGCGGCTGATCGGGAGTGTCGTCGCCGGATGTCTTTTTATCGCTGACCGTCCGGCGCGGGCGGCGCGGCTTGGGAGCCACGTCGGGCGCCTTGCTGGTGCTTTCAGGGGTCTCGACCAACCCGCTGCCTTCGGCGTCTGCAGCCCCAAGCGGAACCGCAGCGCCAGTATGGGGCTGCGGCGCGCTGCCCGGGTCGACGGTGCGTGGCTCGCCCTGATCGCCGCGCTGATCGCGGTCGTTTTGACGGTTACGTTGTTGCGCCTGCATCTGCGCCTCTTGCGATTCGCGCTTGGCCTCCTGCTCGCGCAGAGCCTCACCCAGAAGGCGGGTGTAATGTTCCGCGTGTTGCTGAAAGTTTTCAACCGCCACACGATCATTACCAAGATGCGCATCTCGGGCAAGTTGGGAGTATTTGTCGATGATCTGCTGCGGCGTACCGCGCACTTTTCCATCGGGGCCGGAGCTGTCGAAAACCCGGTTTACGATGTTCCCCATGGAACGGTTGCGGTTCGATTTATTCCGCGAACGTGACTTGGATGATCTCATACTGGCAGTCTTTTGAGCCTTTGGTTGGCAGCCCCCGGCGTAGATTTTGTTAGCCTCTGCTAAGCGTCCTGTCCGGTGATGTTCGGCTTGTTAGCAGCGCGGGGACCGAAGAAGTCCGCCTTCGCTGAGTTTCTGAGTAAGCATGATGCGGCCCCCAAAACAAGCGCAAATTGATGAAAATCGGCCAAATCTCGGGGCAAAACCCCACTCTGTGACATTTTGCGCATGTTTCAGGCCGGATTTCGGGCCAATACCACCCTGTCGCGACCATCAAGGTCGGGAATAACGTTGACCCCGACCAGCCCCGCATCGGTGAAAAATCTGCCGACAATCTTGGCCTGAGTGGGTCCGATCTCGACCAAAACGCGCCCGCCAGCAGTCAGATGCCCGCGTACTCCGGCGGCGATGGCACGGTAAGCCGACAGACCGTCGCCTTGGTCGGACAGCGCCTGGCGCGGCTCCCAGTCACGCACTTCTGGCTGCAAGTCCGCCAGTTCGCTTGCCGCAATATAGGGTGGGTTCGAGACGATGAGATCAAAGTCGCCCAAGACCTCATCGAACCAATTGCTTTGCGCTGTATCCAGCCGTTTTGACACGCCCAGCCTCTCTGCGTTGCGCATAGCGAGTGATAGCGCCGCAGATTCTATATCGGTTGCCAACCCGATCGCCTTGGGTCGATCCGCAAGAAGCGAAATCGCGATGCACCCCGACCCGGTTCCAAGATCGAGAACCCGCGTGAACGGTTCCGAGAGCGCGGCCTCGACCAATGTTTCGGTCTCAGGCCGTGGGTCGAGAACCTCGGAGGTAACCTCAAAATCATGGCGCCAAAATGCACGCCGCCCGATTATCTGGCTGACCGGCTTGCGCGCAACGCGATCGGAAATCGCAATTTCGAACGTCTCAAGCGTCATATCGTTCGGGGCATCGCGGTTTTGGTTTTCCGGCGCGTTCTCGCCAATTCCGTAAGCCCAGTCGAAAAGCCTCCGAGCATCGCCCCGCGGGTCTGCGACCCCTGCTTTGGTCAGGGCTTTCTCGGCCAGCCTGCGGGCCCTCAAAGCCCCTCCTCGGCCAGCCGGGTAGCCTGGTGATCGGCAATCAGCGCGTCAATCACCTCATCCAGATCGCCGGTGATGATTGCATCGAGCCGATAAAGCGTCAGGTTGATCCGGTGGTCGGTCATGCGACCTTGCGGGAAATTATAGGTGCGGATGCGCTCTGACCGGTCGCCGGAACCGACTTGCGCGCGGCGGTCGGCGGCGCGGTCGGCATCGGCTTGTTGACGCTCGAGATCATAAAGCCGCGTTTTCAGCACGGCCATGGCGATCTCGCGATTACGGTGCTGGGATTTTTCCGAGCTGGTGACGACGATCCCGGTCGGTACATGGGTGATGCGCACTGCCGAATCGGTAGTGTTTACATGCTGCCCGCCGGCACCGCTGGCGCGCATGGTGTCGATGCGGAGGTCCGAGGGGTCAACCTCGATATCCACGTCTTCGGCCTCGGGCAGCACCGCGACGGTGGCCGCCGAAGTATGGATCCGACCGCCCGATTCGGTCGTCGGCACCCGTTGGACGCGGTGAACACCGCTTTCAAACTTCAGCCGCGCGAATACCCCGTCGCCTTTGACATGAGCCACCACCTCTTTCACGCCGCCAAGTTCGGTTTCTGAAAGCGTAATAATATCCATGCACCAGCCGCGCAGATCGGCATAGCGCTGGTACATCCTGAGCAGATCACCGGCAAAAAGGGCGGCCTCTTCGCCACCAGTACCGGGCCTGATCTCGACCACGGCGGGCCGCGCGTCCGTGACGTCTTTGGGCAACAGCGCCCGGCGCAGCGCGTCTTCAAATGCGGGAATGTCGCCGCGAAGACTGTTGATTTCATCCTCGGCCAGCGCACGCATTTCCGGATCGTCCAGCATTGCCTGGGCTGCTTCAAGCGCGGCAAGCGCGTTTTGATAGGCTTCAATCTGCGCCACCACGGGTTTCAGTTCGGCATATTCGCGGGCGAGTGCCGCAATTTCCTGGGGGGCCGAGCCTTCGGCCATGCGCGCCTCGAGAAACCCGAAACGTTCGGTAATACTTTGCAATTTTTCAATTGATACCATAGCCCCGTCATGTGACGCGGGCGTGATTTGGTCAAGCGAATCCGAATGTGCTATGGTGCCCCCATGCTGAGATATGTCGCCTTAGCGCTTTTGACTGCGGTCCCGGCGCTGGCCGATGTCAAATCGGGCACCCGTGTGATCGAGTGCTTTTGCACCGACAAAACTGGGGCGCGGATCGAGCTTGGGCAGATGATCTGTCTGCAGGTCGACGGGCGCATGTTTACGGCACGATGTGAGATGTCGCTGAACAACCCGATGTGGCGCGAAGTGCATGAAGGGTGCCTGTCGTCCGAGCGCGAGCGTCAGATGAGCCCGCTACCGGAAGGGTTTTATCAACAGAGCTGAGTTGCGCCGTGCAAGTGCGCGTCGCCACGCGGGGGCGCTGCCCCCGCACCCCCGAAGTACTTTTGAAACAATGAAATCAAGAACGGGCCAGGAAATTTGAGGCCCAGAGGCACGCGATTTCGACCGCGACATGCGCGCCGGCGATGGCGGTGGCACCCGTGGTGTCGAAGGGCGGCGAAACCTCGACGACATCACCACCGACGATGTTTGTCCCGGCGATATCGCGCAGAATGATCGCCGCCTGAGCGCTGGTCAGCCCGCCCCAGACCGGCGTTCCGGTGCCCGGCGCGAAGGCCGGATCGAGCGCGTCGATGTCAAAACTGAGATAGGTCGGATTGTCGCCCAGAATGTCCTTGATGCGGACAGCGGTTGCAACCGCACCGTCCAGATGCACCGATCTGGCGTCAATTACCGTGATGCCCATAGTGTTAGGGTTGGTGATGCGGATTCCCACCTGGACCGACCGCGCCGGGTCGATGACGCCTTCATTCACGGCCTGGTAGAACAAGGTGCCGTGGTCGATGCGCGTGGCGTCGTCATCCGTCCAGGTGTCGGTATGTGCGTCGAACTGCAAGAGCGCCAGCGGCCCGTGGCGTTCGGCATGGGCACGCAGGATCGGCAGGCTGATCGAATGATCGCCGCCAAGCGCCAGACAGGCCGCGCCCTGATCCAGTATACCCGCGACATGGGCCTGAAGCGTGGCCGGAAAGTCGGCAACGCGGGCATAGTCGAATGCCAGATCTCCATAATCGGCCATCGCAATATCGACCATCGGGTCCACGTCCCAACCATTGGGAGGGTCAGATGCCTGAAGCGCCGAGGCTTCGCGGATGGCACGGGGACCCAGGCGGGTGCCGGGGCGGTTTGTGACCGCCTGATCGAAAGGCACGCCGGTGACCGCCAGGTCGATACCGGTCAGGTCCTTGGTGTACCGGCGGCGCAGAAAGGACTTCGCGCCGCCGAATGTGATCTCGTGGTTCAGCCCGCGGTCTCGGGTCCGCGTGAAGGCGGCGTCGATCTGGCCTTTTGCGTCCTCCAGTGACATGCACCGACCTTTCAAAGCGGCTGCGCGCGTTCCACAAGCCGGGCAAAAAACGAGGCCCCGTAGGGTGCCGCTTCGTCGTTGAAATCGTAATTGGCATTGTGAAGACCGGCACCGTCGCCCTGCCCAAGAAACAAATACGACCCTGGCCGGGCTGCCAGCATATACGAGAAATCTTCGGCCCCCATTTCGCGCCCAGACGCGCCGTTGACGCCCGCCTCGCCGGAAACTTCGCGGGCCACTTCTGCGGCAAAGGCAGTTTTCTCGGTATCATTCACCGTCGGCGGATAACCCTTTTCATAATCCAGCGTCGCCTCGACACCAAAGCTTTCGGCCTGGCCCGCGACGATCGTTTGCATCCGGTCGATCACCCGCTCCTGAACTTTGGTTGTAAACGTGCGCACGGTTCCGTTCAGCATCGCGTCATCAGGGATCACATTATCAGTGGTGCCCGCGTGGATTTGGGTCACCGAGACGACGAGATCCTCAAGCGGGTTGTGGTTGCGGCTGACGATGGTCTGGAGTGCCTGGGCGATGGCAACCGCTGCGGCGACTGGGTCACGGGTTTCGTGGGGGTAGGCCGCGTGGCCGCCCTGCCCGGTGATGTGGACGGTAAATGCGTCGGCCGCTGCCATGATCGGGCCTGGGGTTGTGTAGAAATGGCCCAGCGGGATATCGGGAACGTTGTGAATCGCAAACACCTGCTCGATGGCGAAACGATCCATGATGCCTTCGCGTACCATGACTTCGCCGCCGCCGCCGCCTTCTTCGGCCGGTTGGAAGATCAGCGCCACGCGACCGCTGAAATTCCGCGTTTCGGCCAGATATTTGGCAGCCCCAAGCAGCATGGTCGTGTGCCCATCGTGGCCGCAGGCGTGCATTTTGCCCGGCACCAGACTGGCGTGCTCAAGCCCGGTTGTCTCCTGCATCGGCAGCGCATCCATATCGGCCCGAAGCCCGATTGTCGGGCCATCGCTCAGACCGTCGATTATCGCAACCAGCCCGGTAGTCGCGATACCCTCGTGAATGTCGGTAATCCCGAACTCGCGCAGACGATCAGCGACAAAGGCCGCTGTCTGATGGCAGTCGAATTGCAGCTCGGGGTTCTGGTGCAAATATCGCCGCCAAGTTTTCATCTCGTCCGCGAATCCCGCGATCCGGTTGATCACCGCCATGTGGACAGCCTTTCATGAATTGCCTACCCGTGTGGCAGACTTGATGAAAATGGGGCGGGCTGCAATGTCGAATTCTTCTGATGCGCTTGTGAACGACCCCAAGGGCGGTATGCCACGACTTTTGGAGATTATGGACCGGTTACGCGACCCCGACACCGGATGCCCCTGGGATATCGAACAGACGTTCCAGACTATCGCCCCCTACACGATCGAAGAAGCCTACGAGGTCGCCGACGCGATCGAGCGCGAAGCCTGGGACGATCTGGAAAGCGAGCTGGGCGATTTGCTTTTGCAGGCGGTCTATCACGCAGCCCTGGGCGCCGCGGCTGGTCATTTCACTTTTGACAGCATCGTGAGTACGATCTCTGACAAAATGGTCGCCCGCCATCCCCATGTTTTTGGCAAAGAGACGCGCGATAAATCCGCCGATCAACAGACACGCGACTGGGAGGCGGTCAAGGCCGCCGAACGCGCAGGTCGCGCGCAGGCTGGAACGCTGGACGGCGTGGCGGTTGGGCTGCCTGCGCTTTTGCGGGCCGTGAAGCTGCAAAAACGTGCGGCGCGGGTCGGGTTTGACTGGCCGTCAACGACGCAGGTTCTCGATAAGATCGTCGAAGAAGTTGGGGAACTTGAGGAAGCCCGCGCAAGCATGGACGTCAACGCGCTGGCCGAGGAATTTGGCGATCTTCTCTTTGTGATGGCCAATCTGGCGCGGCACCTGAAAATTGACCCGGAAACGGCGCTTAGGGCCGCGAACGCAAAGTTCACGAGACGATTTCAGGGGGTCGAGGCCCTGCTTGCCGAGACCGGCACGCGGCCCCAGGACAGCAATCTGGCCGAGATGGATTTGCTTTGGGATCAAGTCAAGGAAGCCGAAAAATC
>JAKZRT010000106.1:0-31367 GCA_047518005.1 Brevirhabdus sp. | reverse complement strand
TGGCAATGCTGGTCATCTATGGGCTGGTGGTGATCTGGTCGCGCGGGGCGCAGGCAATTAGTGACGCGGCGCTTTTTGCGCTTCCGGTGCTGGTTTTCGTCATTGCGGCACAGGCGGGCGACAATGGCAGCCTTTTCCGGGCGCATCTTGGCGGGCTCGCGCGCGAACCCGAGACCGGCCCGCCGTGGAACGTGTCGCTTTTGGCGGCTGCGGGTGTTCTTGTCAGTGTTTTGGCGCTGTGGCGCGGACTTTTCGACGGCAGACATGCAAAGATTTGGGCCGCCGGCGCGGCCCTGGCAGCCCCCTTGGCAGTTTTGACGCTTGAAACCACCTGGCACCCGGCAGGCGTGTTGGGCGATTACGCCTGGGCTTTGCACGGGATGGCAGTGGCGGCCCTGATGGTGTTAGCCGCCACCACCGTCGCGCGGCGCGACGGGGAGGACCGCGAACGCGCGTCCTATTTCGCGTTGGCGGCTTCGGTGATGATCACCTTCGCGGTGGTCGTGCTTTATTCAGAGACCGCGCTGACGCTGGCGATTGGTGTGCTGGTGGTCGGGTCGGCCCTTGCAGACCGGCGGTTTGATCTGAAGCTTTTGACTTATTTCGTGGCCGGCGGTGCGGTGGCCATCGGCTGGCGGCTGGTGCTTGATCCGGGGTTTTTCTGGGCTATTGGCGCGCCCTATTGGGAAGGCGCGCTGGCCTACGGCGGATCGATTGTGGCGCTGGTTGCCGCCTACGTGACCCTGGCCCCGAGGCGCCGTTGGCAAGCGCAGTTGATGGTCGGTTCGGCCGCCTGGCTGGCGGGCGCGGTATTGGCCAATGTGGTGTTGTGGAAATGGATCGGGCGCGAGGCCGATGACAGCCATTGGGGTGCGTCGCTGACCGCGATGGTCTGGCTTTGCTCGGCGGCGGTGCAGCTTTGGCGGATGAAGATCGGCGGCGCGTGGATGATATGGGTGCGGCGCGGGCTGGCCGGGGTTTTCGGGCTGATCGGGCTTGGCTGGCTGGCGCTTGCGCTGACGCGCTTTAACCCGTTGCTGAATTCGGGCGAGCCGGTGCTTGGGCCGATCATCTTTGACACGCTTCTGGTCGCCTATCTTTTGCCTGCTGCGGCGCTGGGTGCCCTGGCATGGCGGTTTGAGCATCTGCCAAAGATTGCGCGCGAAGTGGCGATCTGGGCGGCGGGCGGGCTGGGCGCGGTCTATGTCGGGCTGGAGATCAGGCACATCTGGCAGGGCGACGATCTGTCGGTGGCGGGGGTGTTGGACGGCGAGCTTTATACCTATACGCTGGCGCTGCTTCTGAGCTCGGTCGGGATGTTGTTCGTGGCGTTCCTGCGGCGGTCGCATCTGTTGCGACAGGTAGCAATTGCAGGTGTTGCGCTGACCATCGCCAAGGTTTTTCTGATCGACATGAGCGGGCTGACCGGACTGATCCGCGTGGCCTCGTTTCTGGGGCTGGGCCTGTCGCTGGCGGGTCTCGCCTGGGTGGTGCGGGTGATGAACGCGCAGTGGGACCGGAGCGAGGCCGAATAACAAGCGGTTGCGCCGCGCGTTCTGCGCGTCGCTGCGCGGTGGGCAGCCCCCCCCCGGACCCCCCGAAGTATTTTTGGCAAGATGATAGGAGCCTTCGGGTTTACTCGGGTTGGGGCGCGGCCTATAGCGGCGCAATGGACCGGCAGGATATCGTTCTTCGAATTACTGGCCCGGCGCTCTGAGCGAGCCGCCGGGACCGCTGGCGCTGGACCCGGCGCCGCCCTTGACCTAATGACCATTTCGACAGTTTCCAAGGATGCCGCACATGGCCGCCGATGCGCCTGACTATAAAAACACGCTGAACCTTCCGAAGACCGATTTTCCGATGCGCGCCGGTCTGCCCAAGCGCGAGCCCGGCTGGCTGGGGCGATGGGCGCGGATCGGGGTTTACGACCGGCTGCGCGAGAAGCCGGGGCGGGAGGCGTTCACACTGCACGACGGGCCGCCCTATGCGAACGGGCATCTGCACATCGGACATGCGCTGAACAAGATCCTGAAGGATATGGTTGTGCGGTCGCAGCAGATGATGGGCCGCGATGCGCGTTACGTGCCGGGGTGGGACTGTCACGGGCTGCCGATTGAATGGAAGATCGAAGAGCAATACCGCCAAAAGGGCCGCGACAAGGATCAGGTGCCGGTTGTCGATTTCAGGGCTGAGTGCCGGAAGTTCGCCGAGGGCTGGATCGATGTGCAGCGCGAGGAATTCAAGCGGCTGGGTGTGACCGGCAACTGGGACGCGCCCTATCTGACCATGGATTATCACGCCGAGCGGGTGATTGCCGAGGAATTCATGACTTTCCTGATGAACGGCACGCTTTATCAGGGGTCAAAGCCCGTGATGTGGTCGCCGGTGGAGAAGACCGCGCTGGCCGAGGCCGAGGTCGAATACCACGACAAGGAAAGCCACACGATCTGGGTGCTGTTCCGGGTTCTCGGGGCCACCGACCCGCTGCTGGACGGGGCCAGCGTGGTGATCTGGACGACAACGCCCTGGACCATCCCGTCGAACCGCGGCGTGGTCTATCGCGATGACATTTCTTACGGCGTCTACGAGGTCACGGCCCGCCCCGAGGAATGCTGGGCCCGGATCGGGCAGCGCTACATCGCGGCCGACAAGCTGGCGGGCGCGGTGTTTTTGCGAGCCCGACTGGAGCCGGGGATGTACCGCCGGTTGGGCGATGCGCCGACTGAGGCGCTGGCCAAAGTGCGCCTGGCGCACCCGCTGGCGGGCGTTGAAGGCGGGCACGGCGAATGGGACGCGCCGCGCGATTTCCGGCATGCGCCGTTCGTGACCGACGAAGAAGGCACCGGGTTCGTGCATTGCGCGCCGAGCCACGGGATGGACGAGTTTGAGCTTTACCGCGACGCCGGGATGCTGGCCGAGGTGATCACCTATAACGTCGAAGAGGACGGGGCGTTTCGCGCCGATCTGCCGCTGTTCGGCGGCACGCGCATTCTGAAAGCCAACGGCAAGGAAGGCGATGCGAACAAAGCGGTGATCGACGCGCTGGCGGGCGCTGGTGGATTGCTGGCGCGCGGCAGGATCAAACATTCGTATCCGCATTCGTGGCGGTCCAAAGCACCGGTGATCTATCGCAACACGCCGCAGTGGTTTGCCGCCATCGACCGGGCGGTCGGCGACGGGCAGGACGACTTTGGTGCCACCATTCGCGAGCGCGCCCTGCGGTCGATCGATGAACTGGTGACCTGGACGCCGCGCACCGGGCGCAACCGGCTGCATTCGATGATCCAAGCGCGGCCCGACTGGGTGCTGAGCCGCCAGCGCGCCTGGGGGGTGCCGCTGACCGCTTTTGTGAAAAAGGGTGCGCGGCCCGATGACGCAGATTTTCTGCTGCGCGACGAGGCGGTCAATGCGCGTATTCTTGCGGCGTTCGAGGCCGAGGGTGCCGATGCCTGGTACGGCGATGGCGCGAAACAGAGGTTTCTGGGCGGCGACGCGAACCCCGACGAGTATGACCAGGTCTTTGACATTCTCGACGTCTGGTTCGATTCAGGCTCGACCCACGCATTCGTGCTGCGCGACCGCGACGACGGGTCCGGCGACGGGCTGGCCGATCTCTATCTGGAGGGCACCGACCAGCACCGCGGCTGGTTTCATTCGTCGATGTTGCAGGCCTGCGGAACCCGCGGGCGGGCGCCCTATCGCGGTGTGCTGACGCATGGGTTCACGCTGGATGACAAGGGCATGAAAATGTCCAAATCGCTTGGCAATGCGGTCGGACCCGAGGATGTGACCAAGCAATACGGAGCCGATATTTTGCGGCTGTGGGTGGCGCAGGTCGATTTCACCAATGACCAGCGGATCGGGCCCGAGATCCTGAAAGGGGTCGCTGACAGCTATCGCCGGTTGCGCAACACGCTGCGGTTCATCCTGGGCAATCTGGCGCATTTTGACGAGGCTGACCGGGTTGAAGCGGGCGAAATGCCCGAACTGGAGCGGTGGGTTCTGCACAAAGTGGCCGAGCTCGATCACGCGGTTCGCAAGGGTTATGCGGCATATGATTTTCAGGGGGTTTTCGGCCAGATTTTCAACTTTGCCACTGTGGAGCTTTCGGCGCTTTATTTCGATATCCGCAAGGATGCGCTTTATTGCGACGCGCGGGGCAGCCTGCGGCGGCGGGCAGCGCTTTCGGTTCTGGATATCCTGTTTCACCGGCTGACGACGTGGTTGGCACCGATTTTGGTGTTCACGATGGAAGAGGTTTGGCTGGAGCGGTTCCCGGGCGATCAAAGCTCGGTTCATCTGATTGATATTCCCGACACGCCCGCCGATTGGATCGACGAACCGCTGGCGGCGAAATGGGCCGGAATTCGGCGGGTGCGTCGCGTGGTGACGGCCGCACTTGAGGTGCAGCGGCGCGAGGGCGAGATCGGGGCGAGCCTTGAGGCAGCCCCGGTTGTGCATGTTTCCGATGCAGATGTGCTGGCGGCGCTGAAATCGGTTGATTTCGATGACGTCTGTATCACCAGTGGGATCATTCTGAGCGGCGATCCGGCCCCGGCCGAGGCCTTTCGGATGCCTGAAGTGGCGGGAGTGGGCGTGGTGTTCGAGCGCGCGGACGGCGAGAAGTGCCAGCGCTGTTGGAAGATCCTGCCCGATGTGGGCGACCACGCCCAGTCCGATACCTGCGCGCGGTGCGACACGGCGCTAAGCGCCTGACGGTGGACATTGGCGCGGCGCGCTCCATGATGGCATCATGGCGCAACTGACCCTTGATACGCCCACGGGCGCGTTTACCCTGACTGAGCCGGACGGTCAGATAACGCGCGCAGAATGGGAGACCGGGGGCGTGGACCACACGGACCTGCTTGAGCGGGCCGTGGCGCAGGTTGCGGCGTATTTTGACGGCACGTTAAGCGCGTTTGATTTGCCGCTGGCGGTTGAGGGGTCGGACTTGCAACAACGGGTCTGCGCAGCGATGGCGCGCATTCCTTATGGGCAGACACGCACGTACGGCGAGATCGCCGCCGAACTGGGCGTGCCTGCACAGGCGGTGGGGCAGGCTTGCGGTGGCAATCCGATCCCGGTGATCATCCCCTGCCACCGGGTGCTGGGCGCGGGCGGGCTGGGCGGATTTTCGGGCAAAGGCGGGGTCGAGACCAAGGTGGCACTGTTGAAGCTGGAGGGGGCGGCATCGCTTTTGATCTGAGATGAAACGGGTTGCGCAGCACTGCTCTCGGGCATAGCTGCGCTATGCCCTGCCGCAAGGCGATTGCAGGCAATCGCCGATAGGCGCGTCGCGAAGGGGCGAGGGGCCAGCCCCTCGCGCTCCCCGGAGTATTTTTGGCAAGATGATACTGAAAAGGGTGGGCGGAACGCGTCAGACGCCGCGCAGGAAATACATCGTGGTCAGGAAAATACCGAACCCGATGATGAACCATCTGAGCCAGAGCGCCGGAATGTTCTTGGAAAGTGCGCCGCCCACATAGCCGCCCGCGGTCGATCCAACCATCATCAAAAGCGCTACCGCCCAGAGCACATTGCCGGTCAGCCCGAAGATCGCCACGGCGACCAAGCTGACCATACCGGTCACCGCGTTTTTCAGGGCATTGGCATGGTGCAGGTCTTCAAAGCCCGCCACGATCAGGGCGGCCAGCGTGATCTGGCCCAGACCGGCACCGAAATAGCCGCCGTAGATCGAAAACACGAACAACAGCGCCAACGAGGCGCGGCCGGCGCCGGCCGCGGTGGCGCGGCCGGTGCGGATTAAGGCGCGGCGCAGCGCCGGCGCGCCGGCGAAAAACAGGGTGGCCAGACCCATGAGATAGGGAACTGCGGCGGCAAAGGTATCATTCCCCAGCAGGATCAACAGGATCGCGCCAATCATTCCGCCTGCCATGCCGATCAGCACCGGGGCGATAATGGCGCGGCCCAGCGCCCTGAGCTGGGGTCGCAGAGGGGGCAGGGCGGCGAAATTGGCCGGGGTCAGGGCGACCATGTTGGTAGTGTTGGCGACCAGCGGCGGCAGACCGGCCCAGATCAGCATGGGGAATGTGAAGAACGTGCCTCCCCCGGCAACAGCGTTGACCGCACCGGCGACGATACTGGCACCCAACAGAAGGACAAGCGTTGTCGCGTCGAGCCCGCTCACAACCGCTCGCCGTAGATCACCTGCTGCGCGGCCCCGGCCAGGGCCAGATAGAACGAAGTGGCGACCAGGCCCCAAAGCGCCCAGCTTTCGGGCGCGAAATCGACCCAGGCCGCCCAACCGGCAAAGATCGTCCAGGCCAGGGTCAGCGGCAGCGTCACCGCGCGCCAGCGTTCGGTGCGCACCGGGTGGACGAATTTGATCGGCAGGAACATGGCGATGGCAAGCGTGATGACGATGGCCAGGATGACCCAGAAATTCGGGTGCGCGGCAAACAGCACGATCACCGCCATGTTCCAGCATCCGGGAAACCCGGCAAAGGAATTGTCACGGGTCTTCATGCGGGTATCGGCGAAATACATCGCACTTGCGAAAGTGATCACGATGATCGCAAGCCAGCCGGTCCAGCCAGGCAGCAGCCCCGACTTGAAAAGCGCGAAGGCCGGAATGAAAACATAGGTCAGATAGTCGATGATCAGGTCCAAAAGCACGCCGTCAAACAGCGGCGCGTTTTGCGTGACGTCGTAGCGCCGCGCCAGCGGTCCGTCGATGCCGTCGACCGCGAAGGCCACAACCAGCCAGAGAAACATCAGGCTCCATTCGCCGTCAACGGCCGCCAGCATGGCCAGCATCGCAAAAACCGCGCCGGTCGCGGTGAGAAGGTGAACAGCCAAGGCCTTGTGTGCATCGCTCATGGGGCGCTCAATAGCCTGTAAGGCGCGCGCACGAAAGCGCGAAAAGCGGCGAGGGGCGCTGCCCCTAGCGCACCCCGAAGTACTTGATAAACGATGAAATGGTGCGAAGTCGCCGCGCCCAGAGCAGAGACCTGAAATCTGCACTCATCGTTTCTATAATACCTCGGAGTGGGGTGTGAGGAGGCGCAGCTCCCGTCACCAACCTTCGCCGACGCCGCAAACGCCGCAATTCGGACCCGAAACAGAGCTACCGGCGCGGATGGGCGCGGTCGTAGACCTCCATCAGGCGGGCGGTATCGACGCTGGTATAGCCCTGGGTTGTGCTGAGCGACGCATGTCCCAGAAGTTCCTGGATGGCGCGCAGATCGCCGCCGGCTGACAAGAGATGCGTGGCAAAGGAATGCCGCAGCGCGTGCGGCGTGGCGCTGGCGGGCAGGCCCATCTGCGCGCGGACCTCGGCCATCACCTTTTGCACCGCGCGCGGGTTCAGCGCGCCGCCGCGCACGCCGCGAAACAGCGGCCCACCCGGCGGCAAATCAAAGGGGCAGAGCGCGACATAGCGCGCAACGGCGTCGCGCGCGGCGGGCAGTACCGGCAGTTCGCGGTCTTTGTCGCCTTTGCCGCGCACCCGCAGCGCCTCGCCCAAAGGATGCGCTGATGCGGTCAGGCCAAGCGCTTCGGAGATCCGCAGACCCAGACCATAAAGCAGCGTCACGACCGCCACGTCCCGGGCCCCGACCCAGGGCGCACCGGAGTGTTCGCCGACCCGCACCAGAAGATCGGCAGCACCTTCCTCGGACAGCGCGCGCGGCAGTTTCCGGAGAAACTTGGGCGACCGGGTGCTGAGCACAGCGGTGGCGTCGAAATCGTCGCGCTCGGCCAGCCAGCGGTAAAAGCTCTTGACGGCCGAGACCTGGCGCGCCAGCGACCGCGCGCCAACCCCGCGCCCGCGCTCGGACGCCATCCAGGCGCGCATGTCCGAAAGCCCGACCAGGCTCAGGCGCGCGCGGCCCATGGCATCGCCGCCGTGATGCCGGGTCAGAAATCCGAAAAACCCCAAGAGGTCGGCGCGATAGGCAACCTGGGTGTTCGCCGAGGCGCGCCCCAGGGCGCCGAGCCCGCTCAGCCAGTCATCCAGCGCCGCCGCAGCGCCGGGAGAGATCGCGGTCAGGTCAGCCAGCGCCGCATCGACCGCTCGAAAACGCCGGCAAAGAACGTCAACAGATCGGTGCCCTGGTTGGGTTTGAACATATGCGGGTCTTCCGAGGCCATCACCAGCATGCCGGGCAACCGGCGCGGCCCGAGGTTGAGTTTCAGGCAGGCCTCGGACCGGACCCAGGCCCCGGTGTCCCCGTAAAGCCGGTCGTCCTGAACCCGCGTCTGGCGCAACACCACCTGGCGGCTTGCGCCCGCCGCACCCACGTAATCCGCCACGAACCCGGTTTCGGCAACCGTCAGAACGTCGCCCAGTCGCCGCGTCACCGGGTCGTCGCCTGACTGCATCGTCTCGAGCACCAGGCGAATCGCGTCGACCCGAAGAATGCCGGCAACCTCGTCGCTAAGCGATTTCAGGAACCCCTCGAAATCGGTCGGGTCGAACAGCGCCAGGACCGCGCGGTGGATCTGATTTGTCCCGGCAAGGTTTTCATAGGCCGCCGCGATCACCGACCGGTGCGTGTCTTCCAGACGGTCCAGCCGCGATTCAAGCCGCTCGATGGCCACGCCGCGAAAATCGACGACATTGCCGCCGATCTGGTCCGCGTTCGCCTCGGCCAGCGCGCGCATAATGTCGCGGTCTTCCAGCACCGCGCCGGGATCAGCGATGATGCGGTCGCGGACCGCGGCATCAATTTCCGGCTTTCCCGGCATTAGCGCGCCCTTCAAACTTGCATTCCGCATTCAGAGATAGACGGAAGAGGCTTTAAATTAAAGGATTTTCTGTCCGGTTTTTTCCCAGTCCGACAGGAACGCGGCCAGCCCTTTGTCGGTCAGTGGATGGTTGACCATGGCCTTGATCACGCCCGGCGGTGCGGTGATGACATCGGCCCCGATACGGGCCGCATCGGTGATGTGG
The DNA here is from genome assembly GCA_047518005.1 of Brevirhabdus sp. GTDB lineage: Bacteria > Pseudomonadota > Alphaproteobacteria > Rhodobacterales > Rhodobacteraceae > JAKZRT01. The sequence goes on along the minus strand of JAKZRT010000106.1, from coordinate 22,453 downwards.
TTGACGGTGCGGATCGAGGCCGCCAAAATCTGGGTCTCGAACCCGTAGTTGTCATAGATCGTCCGAATGTCGGCGATCAGTTCCATTCCGTCGATGTTGATGTCATCGAGCCGCCCGAGAAACGGTGAAATGAATGTCGCCCCGACCTTTGCCGCAAGGATCGCCTGATTGGCCGAAAAACATAAAGTAACATTGACCATGCGGCCCTCGGCGCTGAGAACTTTGCAGGCTTTCAGCCCGTCCCAGGTCAGCGGCACTTTGATGGTGATGTTGTCGGCGATCTTGGCCAGTTTGCGGCCTTCGGCGATCATTGCGTCAGCCTCAAGCGCTACCACCTCGGCGCTGACCGGGCCATCGACAAGATCGCAAATCTCTTTGGTCACTTCCAGAATGTCACGGCCCGACTTCAAGATCAGCGAGGGGTTGGTGGTAACCCCGTCGACCATTCCCAGATCGTTGAGCTCGGCGATAGCCTCGATGTCAGCGGTGTCGACAAAAAATTTCATGGCGTTCAGTGCCCCCGGATGGCGTGGAATTTGGCCGAGTTCTAGCCCATGGGCCGCGGCGCGAAAACCCCAAAGCGGGCGATCGGCGGCATGACCGGCTATTTTGAAGAGGGCGCGCTGGTTGCGGTGCTGACCACCCAACCGCTGGATCGGCTGTTAGATTACAAGGCCCCCGAGGGCGGCTGTGCAACCGGGGCCTTTCTCGAGGTGCCATTGGGCCCGCGCAAGGTGCTGGGTGTGGTATGGGGGCCGGGCGAAGGCGGCTTTGACCCGGCCAAGATCAGGGCGGCGATCCGCGTGCTCGACGTGGCCCCGATGGGCGCTGACATGCGCGAGTTTCTGACCCGCGCGTCGGAATACACCCTGACCCCGATGCCTGCGATGCTGCGCCTTGCGACCCGCGTTCCGGGGCTGTCCGACCCGCCGTCGATGCGCAAGCTCTATGGGCCAGGCGGCGCAGTGCCGGATCGGATGACGCCGGCGCGCGGCCGGGTTCTGGATGTGCTGGATGCCTACGGTGGCCTGCGTTTCACGCTTGGCGAGCTGGCCGCCGAGGCGGGTGTCTCGACCAGCGTCATCAAAGGGCTGGTAAAACTGGGCGCGGTGGTCGAAGCGGTGACGCCGCGCGACCAGCCGTTTGCCGCGCTTGATCCCGGCGCGACCGGGTTCGAGCTGACCGGCGAGCAGACTTCCGCGGCGGCGGCGCTGCGCGCCGGTGTGGCCTCGGGCGTTTACGGCACAACGCTTTTGCAGGGGGTCACCGGGTCGGGCAAAACCGAGGTTTATCTGGAAGCGGTGGCGGAGTGTCTGGCGCGCGGGCGGCAGGCGCTGGTGCTGCTTCCCGAGATTGCGCTGACGGCGGAATTTCTGACCCGCGTCGAGGCGCGGTTCGGGGCGCGGCCCGCCGAATGGCATTCGGGCGTGACCATGACCGAACGGCGCCGGGTCTGGCGCATGGTCGGCCAGGGCGGTGCGCAACTGGTCGTGGGCGCGCGGTCGGCGCTTTTTTTGCCGTTCCGCGCGCTGGGCCTGATCGTGGTCGATGAGGAACACGACACCAGCTACAAGCAGGAAGACGGGGCGATCTATTCGGCGCGCGACATGGGGGTTCTCAGGGCCTCGGTCGCGGGCGCGCAGGTGGTGCTGGCCTCGGCCACGCCGTCGCTGGAAAGCTGGGCAAACGCGCAGGCGGGCAAATATGGCCGGCTCGAGCTGACCGCACGTTTCGGGCCCGCGGTGCTGCCCGAAATGCGCGCCATCGACATGCGGGGCGAAAACCTGCCGTCGACCTCATGGATATCGCAGCGCCTGGCGCGCGAGGTCGAAACCCGCCTGAGAGCGGGCGAACAATCGCTGATATTTCTCAACCGGCGCGGCTATGCGCCGGTGACGCTGTGCCGGGCCTGCGGCAATCAGATCGGCTGCGACACCTGCGACGCGCGGCTGGTCGAACACCGGTTTCTCAAACGCCTGATGTGCCACCAGTGCGGCGCGACGCGGCCCATTCCGCGGCTCTGCCCGACCTGCGGGGCCGAAGACCGGCTGGCCCCAGTGGGGCCGGGGGTCGAACGGCTGGCCGAAGAGGTGGCGGGGCGCTTTCCCGACGCGCGGCTGCGCGTGCTGTCGTCCGATCTGTTCACCTCGACCCGCGCCCTGCGCGAGGCGGTGGCGGGGATCGCGGGCGGCGAGGTGGACATCATCATCGGCACCCAGATCGTGGCCAAGGGGCACAACTTTCCACTGTTGACGCTGGTCGGTGTGATCGACGCCGATCTGGGCCTGCAGGGGTCTGATCTGCGCGCCGCCGAACGGACGTTTCAGCTGATGCGCCAGGTGTCGGGGCGCGCCGGGCGGGCGGAAAAACCCGGAACGGCGCTTTTGCAGACCTATCAGCCCGAGCATCCGGTGATCCGGGCGATATTGTCCGGCGATCAAGAGGCGTTCTGGGCCGCCGAGGCGGCCGAGCGCAAGGCCGCCGGGGTTCCGCCGTATGGGCGGCTGGTGGGCGTGGTTCTGTCGTCGCCGAACGTACGGGAGGTCTTTGATCTGGGGGCAGCAATGGCGCGGCGGGACGAACCGCTGAGAGCGGTTGGCGCGCGGGTTTACGGCCCCGCCCCGGCCCCGGTCGCGCGGATCAGGGGGCGGCACCGGGTGCGGCTGCTGGTCAAGGCGGACAAAGGCGCCGCGATCCAGCCTGCGCTGGTGGACTGGGTGGGGCAGTTCAAGCTGCCGGGGTCGTTGCGGCTGTCGATTGACATCGATCCGCAGAGCTTTTATTGAGCTACCTCCATGGGATTGCTATCCAATCCATTGATATAAAACAGTAAAAATGCAGGATCGGAGGGCGTGCAGATTCCGGCGAATTGCGCCGGTCTTTCTCGGGTAAAAGTATATTATCGGCTCTCTTCCCCCATCACCCTTCCAAAAATACTCCGGGGAGCGCGAGGGGCAGCGCCCCTCGCTGTGGGCGACGCGGAACGCGGCGCAATCCTTGGGCTTTCTGCCTGCCGGGTTAGGGGGTCAGCGTCGATTGTTCAGCGGCACCGTGACGCCGAAACTGATGATCGCATCAACCTCGGTACCGTCGCCGGGGAAGACCTGACCGAAAAAATTCCCGACACGCACCTGCAGCCCGCCAAGCGGGATCACATCGCCCAGGTGGACCGGGAACCGGCGTCCGTCGACCGGATAGAGCGCCAGCCCGACGATGGCGTCGACGCTGAAGTTTTCGCCGCTCACCAGCGGCCAGCCCAAAAACCCCGCTACCGAGATCCGGTCGTAGCTGTTGTAATAGGTGCCCAGATGAAAATTGGTGTTCCGTTCCCAGGTGGCAAAGACGTCGGGGTTGACCTCGTTGAAATCCGAAATTGGGTTGACGTGAACCGACCCGACCATGAAAGACAGCCGGTCAGGCCCCGCCATTGCGGGCTGCGCGAGGGCAATACTCAAACCCAGCAAGCTTAGAATTTGGCGGGGCATCGGCGCGGCCTCCATCGAGATATTTTGACCGAACAGTAGCGCCCAAAGGCCCCCGGTCAACGGCGCAATTGTCGCGGCTGGGACCGGCGAATATTTGCCGGAAAGTCCTCGTCAAGGGGACCTGACCAGCGTAAGGCTGCGCCATGTTCGCACGTCGTTCATTGGCGCTGTCGCGTGCCAAATCACTGCCGATCTGGCGCCAGCCGGTGGCGTTGCTGGTGCTCTTTGCGGTGGCGATGCCGCTCAGTTTTTCGACCTGGTCGGCGCTCTTGAATAACTTCGTGATCGAGGCGGCGGGGTTCACCGGGCGCGAGATCGGCTGGCTGCATTCGGTGCGCGAGATACCCGGATTTTTGGCCGTCGGGGTGATTGCGATCATCATATTCATCCGCGAACAGGTGCTGGCGCTGGTCGCTTTGGTGCTGCTCGGGGTGGCCACGGCGCTGACCGCGCAGTTTCCGAGTCTGGGCGGCATTCTGACCATCACCATGCTGAGCTCGATCGGCTTTCACTATTACGAGACGCTCAACCAGTCGCTGCAGTTGCAGTGGCTGAAAAAGGACCGCGCGCCGCAGATGCTGGGCATTCTGATGGCGGTGGGGTCGGGGGCAACCTTGGTGGCGTATCTTTTGATCGTGGCGACGTGGGAGACATTCGATCTGAGCTATAACTTCGTCTACGTGGCGTCGGGCGGGCTGACGGTGGCGATCGCGGTTTACTGCATGCTTGCTTTCCCGCATTTCGAGGCCCCGCATCCGCAGATCAAGAAGATGATCATCCGCCGCCGGTATTGGCTTTATTATGCGTTGGAGTTTATGGCCGGGGCACGACGGCAGATATTCGTGGTCTTCGCCGGGTTCATGATGGTCGAACGGTTTGGGTTCGCGGTGCATGAGATCACAGCGCTTTTCCTGATCAATCTGGTCGCCAACATGATCTTTGCGCCGCTGGCGGGGCGCGCTGTGGCACGGTTCGGCGAACGTCGCATTCTGGTCGTGGAATATGTGGGGCTGGTCGGGGTGTTTCTGGCCTATGGTGGGGTTTATTTCTTTGGCTGGGGCGTCTTGGTTGCGGCGGCGCTTTACGTGCTGGACCATTTCTTTTTTGCGCTGGCCCTGGGGCGCAAGACCTATTTTCAGAAGATCGCGGCACCGGGTGATATCGCGCCCACGGCGGCGGTGGCCTTTACCATCAACCATATCGCGGCGGTGTTCTTGCCGGTGGCGCTGGGCTATCTGTGGCTTTTTTCGCCCGCTGCCGTTTTTGTTCTGGCGGCCGGCATGGCGTTCGTGTCTCTGATACTGTCGCTTCTGGTGCCGCGCCATCCAGGACCGGGGCAGGAAACGGTTCTGGCCGGCAGAACACCCGCACCAGCTTAGGACCCGGCGCATGTCGCAGATGTGACCGTCAATCGCACTTTATGGAATGCCTCCGAGCGCCTATATTGGCCGGGCGACAGCAACACCGGAGGCGCCATGTTCTCGCTTGGGATGAATAAATCTGAAAAAGTAGACCCGAGCGGGGCCCTGCCCGGGCGCGCCGCGGCGATCCCGACAGCCGATGTCCATTTCATCAACGGTCGCTCTCTGCAAGCCGAGGTGCCCGAAGGCATGGCGCAAGCGATGTTCGGGATGGGCTGTTTCTGGGGCGTCGAGCGGATGTTCTGGAAGCTGCCCGGCGTGTGGCTGACGATGGTGGGCTACGCGGGCGGGTCGACACCGAACGCCACCTACCAGGAGGTCTGCAGTGGTCAGACCGGCCACAACGAGGTGGTGCGGGTGATCTATGACCCCGCCAAGATCGGCTATGATGATCTGCTTCGGATATTCTGGGAGGGTCACGACCCCACCCAAGGGATGGCTCAGGGCAACGACCGGGGTACGCAGTATCGGTCGGGGATTTACACCTTTTCCGACGATCAGGCGGCGAGGGCCGAGGCTAGCCGGACGGAATTCGGTCCGCGGCTGGCGGCGGCGGGGTACGGGGCGGTCACGACCGAGATTGTTGCAGCGCCCGAGTTCTTCTTTGCCGAGGATTACCACCAGCAATACCTGGCCAAGAACCCAGGCGGCTATTGCGGAATTGGCGGCACCGGGGTGACCTGCCCGATCGGGACCGGGGTTGAGTGAGCGGTTGAGCTCCGAGGGTGAGAAGTTAAGTAACTGATACTAATGATATAATCTGCACACACTTGGAAGCCGCTGAGCTGCAACCAATTATTCTTGTCCCTTTGATTAGTCGTCCTTGACCCAGCTGCGGGCAGTTTGTGTAACGACCGAGGTCATTGGCTTGGCGGCAGTCGTGTCGCCAGCCAGACGGATCAGGCCGAGTGCGCCCCAGAAGTTGCCAAGCAAGAATTCGGACCGGGCCCCGGCATTGGCGATGTTGTCGTTGTCGAGCGCTTGTCGGAATGTGGTCCGCCAGAGGTCAAAGAACTGTTCGATCTCGGCCGCAATTTGATCGGCCGGTTCTTCGATCTCGCTAACTGTGTTGACCATCAGACATCCCGAGTTGCGCGGGTGTTCGGGGTCGGTCGGCGCGCTGATGTACTCAAAGTAGGCGATGACGGCGGCAAGCGAGGGCGGGTTGAAGGCAGCGGCGATGTGCTCGGCATTCGCCTCACGGTAGCAGGCAAGTGCTTGGGTAAACAGCGCCTCCTTATCGCCGAAGGTGTTGGCCAACCCCCGTATCCCTACGCCCGAGACTTCTTCGAGGTTGCGGGTGGTGGTTGCGGTGTAGCCGTGGCGCCAGAACGTGGTCATTGCACCATTCAGGACCTCGGCCTCGTCGAACATGCGTGGTCTGGCTATGATCCGCCTCCTGGTCTTGTCGAGTTCCGGACTATGCAATGAGGTATCGGGCACCCCTCCAATCCGGTTTTACAACACCTATTGCATTACTGGTCCGACGCGTATAGGTTTTACTTCATCCGATGTATAACAGTACCCAAAGGAGACACCATGATCAAGCTTGTATTCCCACTTCACCGCCGGGCGGACCTCACACGCGAGGAGTTTCAGACCTACTGGCGCGAAACCCATGCGCCCCTTGTTATTGAGCGTGCCGAAACCCTCGGTATCAAAAGATACGTTCAGGTCCACACCAGTGACACCCCGATCAACCCAGGTCTGCGCGAGGGTCGCGGTGGTCCAGAAGCCTATGATGGCACGGCAGAGCTGTGGTTTGAGAGCGAAGCCTCGCTCATGGCGTCCCTCGGACGGCCAGAATGGCTGACAGCCAGCGCAGAGCTGGTCGAAGACGAGCACAACTTCGTCGATCTTACGAGGTCACCGCTTTGGCTGGGCGACGAATTGGTGATCGTCAATAACGGCTAGCATCCTTCGCGACTTAGGAACGGAGCAACAATGGGCTGGAAATTCGAAATCGACCTCAAACAAGTTGTGGACGCCCCGCAACAGGTGCTGTGGGATCGCGTCAGCAACCACGACGGCACAGCCGAGTGGGTGAAGCGTTGGGTGAAAAGGGTCGAGGTTAAGACCCCCGGCACCGAGGACCGCAACGGTGTTGGCGCGATCCGGGGCCTGAAAGTCGCGGGCTGGCCAGAACTGAAAGAGCAGGTCGTTCTGTTCGAGCCACCGCACAGGTTCCGATATTCGTTGATCTCCGGGTTACCGCAGGTCACCGACCACCTCGGTGAACTGAGCGTTACCCGGCTTGATGATGATCGCTCGGAAGTGGCCTGGAAAGTGAACCTGGAGTTTAACCCGTGGAATCCGTTGAGCTTGTCCGCACCCGCGCTCGTCAGACTTCTCGAATGGGTGTTTCAGGGCGGTCTGGAGCAACTGGAGCGGGAATATGGCCCGGACAAGGCGCACCAAGGCAAAGACTGAAAACTCTAACTCGAGGACCGATAAACGCCACTGTCCAGATCCCGGCCTGGGTAGATTGCCCGAGCTTGGATTTCGCAGATACATATCACCTTGACCGCAAAGGCGGCCCGCACTAGCCGGAGCCATGACCACCTGGACCGCGTTTTCCACCCTGAATGACAAGACCCGCGCCGACGCGCTGGCCGATGCGCTGGCGCATTTGACGCCCGAACCTTATGGGGTTGGGGTCTTTGAGATCGAGGATGGCGCGGGCAATCGCGAGGTTGGGGCCTATTTTGACCAGGCCCCCGACCCGGCAGGTCTGGCGTTGCTGGCCGCCCTTCACAAGGCCCGCGATTTCGTGGTGTCCGAGCTGCCCGAGACCGACTGGGTGGCCCACGTCAAGCGCGAGCTCGCGCCGGTAGAAGCGGGGCGTTTCTTTGTCTATGGCGGTCACGATGCCGACAGGCTGCCCGCCGAGGCCATTGGTCTGAGGATCGAGGCGGCGATGGCCATTGGCACCGGCCACCACGGGACCACGCGCGGCTGCCTTCTGGCGCTGGATAGCCTGGCTGCCACCGGATTCGCGCCGCGCGCGGTCGCTGACATCGGGAGCGGAACGGCGGTTCTGGCGATGGCGGCGGCGCGGTTATGGCAGGTGCCAACAATTGCGTCGGACATTGATGAAATTGCCGTGGAAGTTGCGCGGACAAATCTGCGCGCAAACCGGCTTGAAAGGGCCGTGACCTGCGTTCAGGCGGATGGATTTGACACTCCGGAAATTTCACGATTAGCCCCTTTTGACCTTGTTTTCGCAAACATTCTAAAAGGTCCGCTGATCGATCTGGCCCCGGCGATGGCCGCGCATATCGCGCCGCAAGGATCGGTCATTATTTCGGGCATTCTCAGCCGACAGACTACCGAGGTCGCGGCGGTCTATGCGGGACTTGGGTTCAATACCGTCGAATTGTTCCAGATTGTCGACTGGGCCACCCTGATCTTGCGGTTCGAGCCGTAAACAAGCGGCAAAATTGCCAGGTATCTTAGGCGTCCGGCTTAATGTTGCCACATTGGGGCGGCAAATTGGCGGAGCATTTTACCGGAGGCTGCTATGGCAGACGCTCAGCTTCAAAAATTTGGCAAGCGCCTGAACCGGATAAACCGGCGGCACGAGAAGCTTGCGCAGGGATTTGTCAATGTCGTCAGCGCCGACGGGCTGTTGGTTGCGCATCCGCGTCGCCAGCAATTGAAATTCCCCTGGCGGATTCTGGCGGTTGTCGCAGCACTATTTTTTGTTTTCAAAGGTTTGCTGATGGTTGGGCTCGGTGAACAGGAATACACCGACCGTGCCCTCAGCCTTCAGACCGGCACGCCGGTCGAGCAGGTGGGTGGCTGGATCATGCAGCCCGATCCGCTGACACTCTGGGTCGCCAAGCAACTGAACGCCACCAATTTCTAAGTATGTGACGCGTGTGGGCTTCCCTCGCCGCACGCAGCACCAAAAAGCAAGGCCGCGATTTCACCCAATCGCGGCCTTGCGCCGTTTGGTGTCGTGTCGGGGCGGCTCAGAAGCCGGGCCGACGGGCAATCAGGTCGATGTCGCCACGGCTGAGGCCGATGTCTTCGAGCTCGTAATCGCTGAGGCCGGACAGCGAGTTGCGCGTCGAACGCTCGGCATACCAGCCGGTTGCGCCGGCGGCGACGTGGGTCAGGGTCTGGGCAATACGGGCTCCGAACGAGGGGGCAGCGGCGACGTTGCGGAAAGTGTCAAAAGCAGCCATTGGCTTGGTCCTTATCAGTAGGGTTTCGGAGACGCAGCATCTGCGCTCGATCGCCACCTAGTCCTGTTGAAGCAGGGCGAGAAGAGGCAATCTTGGCATATCCCATATGCAATTTCTGCATAGGTCTGATCGCGGTTAAGCGTATGTAAACACGAGGGTAATCCAAAGCGGGAAAATGTCGAAAACAGACCTGGAAATGGCGATTTCTGTCGGTTTTGCACGCTTATTGGCAGAGCGACCCAAAGTGACCCAGGGACAAGACCACTGGCGGATGTTCGCGTTTCGTGCTAGCGGTTGGCAACAAAGAAGACGAGCAGGGCGTAACATGCGGATAATCGGGGTCGATCCGGGCCTGAGGAACCTTGGTTGGGGGGTGATCGAGGCCAATGGCGTGCGGCTGTCGCATGTCGCCAACGGGGTGATTCAGTCGCAAGGGACCGACCTGGCGCAGCGGTTGCTGTGCCTTTTCGAGGCGCTTAGCGAGGTTGTGGCCACGTATCGACCCGAAGCCGCCGCCGTCGAGCTGACTTTCGTGAACCGCGACGGTGCCGGCACTTTGAAGCTGGGCCAGGCGCGCGGGATAGCGATGTTAGTACCTGCACAAGCGGGGCTATTTGTCGGCGAATATGCCCCCAATACAGTGAAAAAGACGGTGGTCGGGGTCGGACATGCCGACAAGAAACAGGTTGCCCATATGGTGCGGCTGCAATTGCCCGGGGTTCAGATCGCCGGTCCGGATGCGGCCGATGCGCTGGCGATTGCCATTTGTCACGCCCACCACGGCGCGGGCGCGCGCCGCCTTCGCGAGGTGCGGGCATGATCGGGCGGCTGGCGGGCCGTGTGGCGCTGAAGGCGCGCGATCATGTGATGATCGACGTCGGCGGCGTGGGCTATGTGGTGCATGTCTCGGACCGCACCCTGGCCGCCCTGCCGCCCGAGGGGCAGGTGGCGGCGCTGTTCACCGATCTGCTGGTGCGCGAGGACATTCTGCAACTCTTTGGGTTCCTGAGTGCCGAGGAGAAGGAATGGCATCGCCTGTTGATGTCGGTTCAGGGGATCGGCGCCAAGGCGTCGATGGCCATTCTGGGTACGCTGGGCCCCGACGGGGTGACGCAGGCGATCGCGCTGGGCGACTGGGCTTCGGTCAAGGCCGCCCCCGGGGTCGGGCCAAAGATCGCGCAGCGCGTGGTCAACGAATTAAAGGACAAGGCCCCCGAGGTGATGTCGATGGTGGTGGCATCGGTTGATCTGGGCGAAGTGATTGAAACCGACACGGTGGCCTCCCCCCCGACCCCCCTCCCAGGGGGAGTGGGGAGCGCAAGTGCCACGCGCGGCGCACAGGCCGAAGCGATGTCGGCGCTGACCAACCTGGGGTACGGCCCCGCCGAGGCTGCCCGTGCGGTGGCCGAGGCGCGCGGCGAGGACCCGGACGCGGACACGCCGACGCTGATCCGGGCGGCGCTGCGGCGTCTGGCACCAGGGGAATAGGACATGGGACTTGCCTTTAACGATCTGTGCGAATTGAACGATGTTGGGATCAAAGATGTCTCGTTAATGATGCACAACACGACGGCCGAACACCTGCGTTCGATGCTGCCTTGGATCGCCGCTGAACGCCGGGATGCTTTTGAAGCCTATATCCGTGTCCATTCGATTCAGGCGACCGCCGCACTGAAGAATCGGCCTCTGGTTGCGATTTTTCTGCCTTTCCAATCCGGGCGGTCGCTGTTTGAAGGATTGTATCAGGTAGCTGGTGTTGAAGCCTTGCCCGCGCGCGATATCTACTCTGATCCGGCCTATCGGGAGATTGCGACGACTTACGGCGATACCCAGTCGGATCCAGACCGCAATACCGAGTTATATGATGTGCAAGAAGCATTTCAGTTCGCACCTTTGAGCGCTTTGTCGGATTTCCGAGGAAGGGTTGTGGTTGGCCGACCGGGGGGACGAAACTACTTGCGAGTCGCAAAGAACACCAACCTGGAAACTTTTGAAATTTCCGAACGGCCTATGATGGAGATGCCGCCGACTGACTGGCGCGAGCATGTGAGGGGCGACAGCGGTGTGACGGTTGAGTTGCGGGCGCGAAACCCAGCATCGTTCCGGTTTTCGATATTGCAATTGGTTGCTCCGACCGATGACATTGAGTCCGTGGTGGAGGTTGAGAACAACTGGAAAATGCGGCTCGACAACATTGCCCACGGACTGAACTTGTCATGACCCAACCCGATCCCACTTTGCGCCCCGAGCCGCTGACCGGTGACGCCGACCGCGCGCTGAGGCCCCAGACGTTGGACGCCTTTGTCGGTCAGGCCGGGGCGCGCGCGAACCTCGGGGTGTTTATCCAATCTGCCCGGCAACGCGGGCAAGCGATGGACCATACGCTGTTTCACGGGCCGCCGGGCCTGGGCAAGACCACCCTGGCGCAGATCATTGCGCGCGAGCTTGGCGTGAACTTTCGCATGACCAGCGGCCCGGTGCTGGTGCGGGCCGGGGATCTGGCGGCGATTCTGACCAACCTCGAGCCGCGCGACGTGCTCTTTATCGACGAAATGCACCGCCTGAACCCGGCGGTGGAAGAGGTGCTGTACCCGGCGCTGGAAGATTTCGAGCTGGATCTGGTGATCGGCGAAGGACCGGCGGCGCGCACGGTGCGGATCGAGCTGCAACCTTTCACGCTTGTCGGTGCGACCACGCGCCTGGGGCTGTTGTCCACGCCGCTCAGGGACCGGTTCGGCATTCCGATCCGGCTGCAGTTCTATTCCGAGGCCGAGCTTTTCCAGATCGTCGAGCGTGGCGCGCGGCTGATGGCGATCGAGGCCGAGGAAAGCGGGCTGCACGAGATCGCCCGGCGCGCTCGCGGCACTCCGCGCATCGCCGGACGGCTGTTGCGGCGGGTCATGGATTTCGCATTGGTCGAGGGCAGCGGGCGGATCACCCGCGCGGTGGCCGACAATGCCCTGACCCGGCTGGGCGTCGACGGGTTGGGGCTCGATCAGGCCGATCTGCGCTATCTCGGGCTGATCGCGGAAAATTATGCGGGCGGTCCAGTGGGGATCGAGACGCTGTCGGCGGCGCTGTCGGAGGCGCGCGATGCGCTGGAAGAGGTGATCGAGCCCTATCTGCTGCAACAGGGGCTGATCCAGCGCACTCCGCGCGGCCGGATGCTGGCGCAGAAAGGTTGGGCGCATCTGGGGTTGACCGCACCGAAGCCACGTAAATCCGGCGATCTGTTCGAGTGACCGAGCCCGGCGGGTCGCGCGCGCGAACTTGCGGGCGCAGTCGTCGCGGGATGATGAAACCGACAATTGTCCTTCATCATCTTGCCAGCAATACTCCGGGGAGCGCGAGGGGCAGCGCCCCTCGCCCGCGTCGCGACGCGCTTGCGCGGCGCCATGTCGACCGCAACCTAGACGCCGGGCCCGCCATCGCGCAAAGTCGGGTGCATGTTGGGAAAGGGACGATCATGCCAGCATATGTCGTCGAAGGAAGCTGGGCCGCGCGCCCCGTAGGGTACTGATGGATTTCCCGAGCCCGGAGGCCGAGCGGGCTTGGCACAACGACCCCGACTACGGCGCGCCTGCAGAAATTCGCCAAGCGATCGCGCGCACGAATTTGGCTATTCTGGAAGGGATTTGAATTGATGCGCCGCCGCGAACCGCAAGCGCCCGCGCCGGTGGCGCGATGATACCACATACATTTTCGCTGCGCGTCTATTATGAAGACACCGATCTGGCCGGGATCGTCTATTACGCCAATTATCTGAAGTTCATCGAACGGGCGCGCAGCGAGTATCTGCGCGATCTGGGGGTCGATCAGGTGGCGCTGAGAGCGGGCTTGGGGGTAGTTTTCGCGGTGCGGCGCATCGCGGCCGATTATCTGAACCCCGCGCGGTACGACGACCTGCTGGTCGTGCTCACCCGCCCGCTGACCATCAGCGGGGCTCGGGTAGATCTGGGACAGGACATCACACGCGATGGCACCCGGGTTTTTGCCGCCAAAGTCACCGTTGTCGCGCTGCGGGCCAATGGTCGGCCGACGCGCATTCCGGCGGATGTTCGCCGTCTGATGTCCGGCGAAAACGGGTAACACCCCGCCAGGGCTGTTGTTATTGGCTATCAGCGGCTAGATCGCCTAGGTTAGTCGCAAATCAGGCGGGGCTAACCCGGCGGACCAAAGCAGAGCAGGTCAATGGAAACCGAAACACTTGGCTTGGCGCGAGAGATTGACTTCTCCATGCTCGCACTTTTCGCGCGCGCCACGCTCACAGTAAAGATCGTGATGATCGTGCTGGTCGTGGCCTCGTTCTGGTCGTGGTCGATCATCATCCAGAAATTGCTCAATTATCGGCAGGCCGGGCGTCAGGCGACCAAGTTTGACCGGTCGTTTTGGTCGGGTGATCCTCTGGACGAGCTTTACCAGAACATCGGCGAGGGCCCCAAGGGACCCAGCCAGAAGATCTTCGTGGCTGGCATGTCCGAATGGCAGCGGTCGCACCGCGACGATGGCGGGCTGATTGCAGGGGCCAATGCGCGCATCGACCGGTCGATGGATGTGGCGATCGCCAAAGAGGCCGAAAAGCTGAATGCAGGGCTTAGTTTTCTGGCCACGGTTGGCTCGACCGCGCCGTTTGTGGGGCTGTTTGGCACTGTCTGGGGCATCAAGAACGCCTTCGAGGAAATCGCCATTCAGCAAAACACCAATCTGGCAGTGGTGGCGCCGGGCATCGCCGAGGCGCTGGTGGCGACCGGTCTGGGGCTGCTTGCGGCAATCCCGGCGGTGGTTTTCTACAACAAGCTTTCTGCCGACAGCGAAAGAATCGTCGGCGGCTACGAGAGCTTCGCCGACGAATTTGCCACCATCCTCAGCCGCCAGCTGGACGCCTGAGCCATGGCCGCCTCGGCGCTTCAACCCGGCGGCAATCGGCGGCGCGGGCGGCGGCGGGGCAACCGCGTGCGTCCGATGTCCGAGATCAACGTCACGCCCTTCGTCGATGTGATGCTGGTTTTGCTGATCATATTCATGGTGGCGGCCCCGCTTTTGACCGTGGGCGTGCCGGTCGAACTGCCCGACACCGCGGCCGAGGCGCTGCCCGCCCCCGAGGAGGAGCCGCTGACCATTACGCTCACCGCTGACGGCCGGGTGCTGATCCAGACCACCGAGACGCCCTTGGGTCAACTGATCACCAAGCTGCGCGCCATCGGCGCGGAACGCAGCGACAACAAGGTCTATCTGCGCGCCGATGGAACGGTGCCCTACGCCCGGGTGGCGCAGGTCATGGGGGCGCTGAACGCCGGCGGGTTTCGCGACATCGGGCTGGTGACCGACCCCGACGGCCCGACGCTGGACGGGCAGGGCGGGTGAGGGCGCGGCGCAGTGACGGCGGGCACATATATTTCCGGATCAGCGCACCTGATCCTGATCCTGTGGGTGGTTCTGGGGGGCGTGCTGTTTCGTGCGCACGCGCCAGAAGTGTTTGAAACGGCAGATGTTTCTCTGCTGAGCGCCGAAGAATTTGCGGCGCTTCAGCCAAACCGCGCCGCGCCGGACGCGGCTCAGAACGTGACCGAGCCCAAGGCCCCCGCAACCGAAGACACCCCCGACACGCCAGCCGCGACGGACGCGCCCGATGATCCGGCCCCAAGGCCAGAAATCGCCGATCCGGCTGATCCGGATGCCTCGCCCGAGCGGCCCGATCTGTCGACTCCGCGGGCTGAAGTTGACGACGTTGCACCTGATACGCCACTGGCCCCGGACACCGAAACGCTAACCGCGCTCTTGCCGCCGACGATTGATCCCGGCCGCCCGCGCGACCTGCCGCGCGTGGCCCCGGTTGCGGCCCCCGAGGCCCCGCCCGAGGCCGATACGGCCCCCGATTTTGTGGCCCCGATCGAGGCCAGCCCCGATCCCGCGCCCGATCCGGTGCCAGTCGACGAGACGCAAGCTACCGCGCCCGAGGCGGCGACAACCGAGATCGTGACCGAGGCGGAAGAGGACGGCACCTCGGCGCCTTTGGTTGCAGTGCGTCCGCGCCGTGCGCCGGCGCGCCAAGCGGTCAAGCCTGACGCGCCGACCGAAGACCCCGTGGCCGTGGCCGAGGAGAAAACGCCGTCGCCGACCGAACCGGTGGGTCCGCCGCTTTCGCGCGGCGAGAAGGACGTGCTCAGGGTCGCGGTTCAGGCGTGCTGGAATGTGGGATCGCTCAGCTCGGAGGCGCTGCGCACAACGGTCGTGGTTCATGTCAACATGAACCGCAATGGCAAGCCGGACGCAGGATCAATCCGAATGTTGTCATCTGAGGGCGGCAGTGGCGCTACGGTCAAACAGGCATACGAAGCCGCACGACGGGCGATAATTCGCTGTGGCGTGCGAGGATATGTTCTTCCGGCTGAAAAATATGCCCATTGGCAAGAGATCGAAATGACCTTTAACCCCGAACGGATGCGGATCAAATGATCGGCGGCAACCCGCCAAATCGCCCTTGGCGCGCTGGAAAATCCGGCGCACCGCGTACACTATCAAGATGACGAGGACACCATGACCCCAATGCGAACTTTCGGCCTTGCCATCCTGGTGGCGCTTGGCGCGGCGCAGGCGCTGGCGCAATCGCCCGGGCCGCTCAGGATCGAGATCACCGAAGGCGTGATCGAACCGCTGCCGGTGGCGATCCCGCGGTTCGTGGCCGAAACCCGGCGCGCGGACGCGATTGCCAGTCAGATCGCCGAAGTGGTGGCCGCCGACCTTCAGGGCTCGGGCCTGTTTCGGGCCATTGATGGCGCTGCGTTCATCTCGGGCGTGTCCAGCTTCGAGGCGCCGGTGCGGTTTGGCGACTGGAAGGCGATCAACGCGCAAGCGCTGGTCACTGGGTCGGTGTCGGTGTCGCTGCAGGGGCGTCTGAGCGTCAAGTTCCGGCTTTACGATGTTTTCGCCGAAGCCCAACTGGGCGGCGGCTTGCAACTGGGTGGAACGCGCGACAGCTGGCGGCGGATTGCCCACAAGGTCGCCGATTCGGTCTACAGCCGGATCACCGGCGAGGCTGGGTATTTCGACAGCCGCGTGGTGTTTGTCGCCGAGAGCGGGTCCAAGGGCAACCGGTCAAAACGCCTGGCGATCATGGATTTCGACGGGGCCAATGCGCAATATCTGACCGATGCACGGTCGCTGGTGCTGGCACCGCGCATCTCGCCCCAGGGCGACCGGGTTCTGTTCACCAGCTATGAAACGGGTTTTCCGCGTATCTATCTGTTAAACTTGAGTAATATGCAAAGCCGCTTGCTGGACAACCAACCCGGTACGATGACATTTGCGCCCCGGTTTTCGCCCGATGGTAACATCGTTCTCTATTCGCTGACCAACGGCGGCAACACCGATCTTTATACGCTGAACCTGCGATCCGGGCGGCGCGTGCGGCTGACCTCGGCCCCGTCGATCGAAACCGCGCCAAGTTATTCGCCCGACGGGGCGCGGATCGTTTTTGAAAGCGACCGGTCCGGCAGCCAGCAGATTTACGTGATGGACGCCAACGGCAGCGAGCCGCGCCGGATCAGCTTTGGCACCGGGCGCTATGGCACCCCGGTCTGGTCGCCGCGCGGCGATCTGATCGCCTATACCAAGCAGAGCGGCGGGCGGTTCCACATTGGCGTGATGCGCACCGATGGGTCGGAAGAACGGCTTTTGACCGCCTCGTTTCTGGATGAAGGGCCGACCTGGTCGCCCAATGGGCGGGTGATCATGTTCACCCGCGAAACCCGGGGTGCGGCCGGTGCGCCGGCGCTTTATTCGGTCGATATCACAGGGCGGAATTTGAAACGGGTGGCGGCGCCTGGGGCGGCATCGGCCCCGGCGTGGTCGCCGCTGTTGCCATAGCGGGCGGATTTCAATCGGAGGCGCGCGGTGATAGGGTCGCACGAAAATGCAGAGCAAGAATTGGCAGTAAGGGCAGAGACATGAATATTATGAGATATACGGCGATTTTGGCGGTGGCTTTTGTTGCCGCTTGTGCGACCCCCGACCGGTTCGGTGCGGGCGGTACTGGCGGCCTGGGCGGTCTGGGATCGCCCGGTGATCCGGCCTCGGCGGCGTATTTCCAGGCGACCGTGGGCGACCGGGTGTTTTTCGAGGTCGACCAGAGCACGCTCAGCGCCACGGACAGGGTGACCCTGGATGGCCAGGCGCAGTGGCTGTTGGACAATCCTGATTATGCCACCGTGATCGAAGGTCACGCCGACGAACGCGGCACCACCGAATACAACATCGCGCTGGGCGCGCGCCGGGCCAGCGCGGTGCAGGAATATCTGTTTGCGCAGGGCATCGCGCTGAGCCGGTTGCAGACCGTGTCGTTCGGCAAGGAACGCCCGGTCGAAATATGTTCCGACGAAATCTGCTATGCTCAGAATCGCCGTGGCGTGACGGTGTTGGGGCCGGCGGCAGGGGTGTAGAGGAACCGGGTTATGAATTGGGCGCGTGGGCTGATTTTTCTGGCGCTGTTGCCGATCGCGGCGGTGGCGCAGGAAAAGCTGAGCGACGGGGATAGATCGACGCTGGCCGACATCCGGCAGGAACTGTCGGTCGTCTATGTCATGGTGCAACAGCTAAGACGCGAGTTGGCCACAACAACTTCGCCCAACATCCAGAACGCCGGCGGGTCGTTTCAGGAACGCATCGACGCCATCGAATTTGCCCTGCAACGCCTGACCGCGCGCACCGAGGAGCTGGAAAACCGGGTCGAGCTGATCGTGGCCGATGGCACCATGCGCATTGGTGATCTGGAATTTCGGCTTGTCGAGCTTGAGGGCGGCGATCTGGGCGCGCTGGCCGAAACCACGACGCTGGGCGGTGATCCTGACATGGCCAGGCAGGGCGAAGACAACGGCGACCCGGGTCACGGGGACGAGCTTGCGGTGGGCGAACAGGACGATTTCGACCGGGCGCTTTTGGCTTACGAGGAAAGCGATTACCTCATGGCGATCGGACTTTTCGAGGCCTTCAACCAAACCTATCCGGCCGGGCCGCTGTCGGCGGCGGCGCATCTTTACCGGGGTTTGTCGCTGGAACGACTGGATGAAAACGCCGCGGCCGCGCGCGCCTATCTGGACGCATTTTCAGTCAGCCCCGATGGCCCCGAGGCCCCGGCGGCGCTGTTGCAGCTTGGGCTAAGCCTGCACGCGCTGGGGCAGGTCGAACAGGCCTGCGTGATACTGGCCGAGGTGGCGTTCAGGTTTCCCGGCGACGCGATGATTGATCGGGCCGAAATTGCCCGGTCGCGGATCGGTTGTCTTTGAGCCTGACGGTGCCCGAAATAGCCGACATTCAGCGCCATCTCGGGCGCATGGACGGTTCCGCGTTGGGGCTGGCGCTGTCGGGCGGCGGCGACAGTCAGGCGCTGGCGGCGCTGGCAGCGGACTGGGCGCGCGGCCAGGGCCGGACCCTGGCGGCAGTAACCGTTGATCACGGGTTGCGCGCGGCTGCGGCAACCGAGGCGGCAGCGGTCGCGGCGTTTTGCCGGGAATTGGGCATTGCGCATGACATCCTGCACTGGACTGGCTGGACCGGCAAAGGCAATTTGCAGGACGCCGCACGGCAGGCGCGGCACGATCTGATCGCCGAATGGGCGCGCGAGCGCGAGATCACCGCCCTGGCCACCGGCCACACCCGCGACGATCAGGCCGAGACGCTGCTGTTGCGCCTGGCGCGCGGTTCGGGCGTCGACGGGTTGGCTGCGATGGCGCCAGCGCGGAAACTGGGCGGTATCACGTGGCACCGGCCCCTGTTGGGGGTCAGCCGTGCCGCCTTGCGCGACTACCTTACCCTGGAGGGCATACCCTGGGTCGAGGACCCGTCGAACGACGACGACCGGTTTGATCGGGTGAAAGCGCGCCGCGCGCTGGCCGCGCTTGCCCCGTTGGGGATCGACGCGCCGGGCCTGGCGCGCACCGCCGATCGCATGGCGCTGGCGCGGCGCGCGCTTGAGAAGCAGACGCAAGACCTGGCGCGGGGGTCGGTCAGGGCCGACCGTGGTGATGTGGTGCTGGATTGGGCGGCGCTGCAGGGCGCGCCCCAGGAGATCCGGGATCGGTTGATCGCTCATGTGCTGATGTGGGTCTCGGGGGCCCAATACCGTCCGCGTCTGCGCGCGCTCTCGGACGCTGTTGCGGCGCTGGCCGCGGCGCGGAACCATGTTCTGGCGGGCTGCCGGATCAGCGCCGAGGGCGCCCAGCGGCGCGTCACCCGCGAACTGGCGGCGGTGGCAGACACCCGCGCCGCGCCGGGAGAGATCTGGGACGGTCGCTGGCGGCTGGTGGGGCCGGATACGGCCCAAGCCCATGTGAGCCCATTGGGCGACATCGGCATCCGCGATTGCCCGCACTGGCGCGACACCGGGCTGCCAAGGACCTCGCTGATCGCCAGTCCGGCGGTCTGGAGCCACGACCGGTTGATTGCCGCGCCGCTGGCGGGCATGGAAATGGGCTGGAAAGCAGAACTTGTTAAACAGGACCAAAGCCTTATTGAGGCCATAATAACGCATTGAAGTACGCGCCGTTGTGTCTATCTTAGTCAGGCGGGCAAAAATCCACGACGCCTCGCGGCAAATTCAGGGAGACACCCCTTGGGCAACGTGCGAAATATCGGTTTCTGGGTCGTTTTGTTCCTTCTGGTACTGGCGCTTTTCAACCTTATCAACAGCGGGCCTTCGTCGATTTCGTCGCGGACAATCAGCTATTCCGACTTTGTCCAGGCGGTCGACAAAGGCGACGTGGCCTCGGTCACACTGGACGGCGAAAAGGTCCTGTTCCGCGGCAAGGACGGCAGCGACTATGTGACGATCAAGCCAGATGACGCCGAAGTAACACAGCTTTTGATCGAAGCCCGCGTACCTTTGGAGGTGCGCCGTCAGGAAGAATCGGGCTTTTCCACGGTGCTGATGACCTTCCTGCCGTTCGTCATTCTGATCGGTGTCTGGATCTATTTCATGAACCGGATGCAGGGCGGCGGGCGCGGCGGGGCCATGGGTTTTGGCAAGTCGAAGGCCAAGCTTTTGACCGAAAAGCACGGGCGCGTGACATTTGACGACGTCGCTGGGATCGACGAGGCCAAGGAAGAGCTGGAAGAGATCGTCGAGTTTCTGCGCAACCCGCAGAAGTTTTCGCGCTTGGGCGGCAAGATCCCTCGCGGTGCGTTGCTGGTCGGCGCGCCGGGCACCGGCAAGACGCTGTTGGCGCGCGCCATCGCGGGCGAGGCGGGCGTGCCGTTCTTTTCGATCTCGGGATCGGATTTCGTCGAAATGTTCGTGGGTGTCGGCGCAAGCCGGGTGCGCGACATGTTCGAGCAGGCCAAAAAGAATGCGCCCTGCATCGTTTTCATCGACGAGATCGACGCCGTCGGACGGCATCGTGGCGCCGGTTATGGCGGTGGCAACGACGAGCGCGAACAGACGCTGAACCAGCTGCTGGTCGAAATGGACGGGTTCGAGGTCAACGAGGGCGTGATCATCATCGCCGCCACGAACCGCAAAGACGTGCTGGACCCGGCGTTGCTGCGGCCCGGGCGGTTCGACCGGCAGATCCAGGTGCCCAACCCCGACATCAAGGGCCGCGAAAAGATACTGGGCGTTCACGCGCGCACGGTACCGCTTGGGCCGGACGTGGACCTGCGCATCATCGCGCGCGGCACGCCGGGGTTTACTGGCGCCGATCTGGCCAATCTGGTGAACGAAGCGTCGCTGTCTGCGGCGCGTATCGGGCGGCGGTTCGTGGTCATGGAAGACTTTGAAAGCGCCAAGGACAAGGTGATGATGGGGGCCGAGCGCCGGTCGATGGTTCTGACCGCCGAACAAAAGGAAAAGACCGCTTACCACGAGGCCGGCCATGCGGTTGTGGGCATGACCCTGCCCAAATGCGACCCAGTCTATAAGGCTACGATCATTCCGCGCGGCGAGGCGCTTGGCATGGTGGTCAGCCTGCCCGAGATCGACCGCCTGAACTGGCACAAGTCTGAGTGCGAGCAAAAGCTGGCCATGACCATGGCCGGCAAGGCGGCCGAGGTTTTCAAATACGGTGCCGGTGAGGTGTCGAACGGCCCCGCGAGCGATATCCAGCAGGCCAGCGGTCTGGCGCGGGCCATGGTGCTGCGCTGGGGGATGTCCGACAAGGTCGGCAACATCGACTATCAGATGGCGCACGAGGGGTATACCGGCAACGGCGCGGGCGGACTTTCGATCTCGTCCGAGACCAAGGAGCTGATCGAACAGGAAGTGAAGCGGATGATCGACGAGGGCTATGAAACGGCCCATAAAGTGCTGGAAGAGCGGCAAGTGGAATGGGACCGGCTGGCGCAGGGGCTTTTGGAATACGAGACGCTGACCGGTGAAGAGATCGAGCGGGTGATGCGTGGTGACGCGCCCTATGTTGACGACGAGGATGACAAGCCGGACGAAGGCTTGGCCACCTCGGTCACGGCGATCCCCAAGACCAAGCCCAAGGCGCGGCCTGCGGGCGGCGGGATGGAGCCCGAGCCGGCGGCCTGACGACGCGCCAGGAAGTGCGGCGCGCTGGTTGCGCCGCCTGATATTCTGCTTCCGGCGAGACTATTCTTATCGTGGAGTAAGGTGCGATTTCGGGTTGTGGAGGCGGCGGTTTGCGCGGCAGATTGTCCGGGCAAAAGGAGCGCCGCCATGCCGGTGTTGAAAGCGACCGAACACGCGGCGAGCGTGACCTGGCTGGGGCGTGTTCCGGCGGCACCCGACGGCATCAGGTCTGAACCGGCGGACGGGTTGGCGCTGGCGTTCGAGGGGGCGGACGGCGAGGGGCATTCGGGCCTGACGCGGGCGTCCTGCATTCGGGTGCGCAACCTTTACACCAAGGGCACCGAGATCAGGAATGTCCGTCAACTGAGCATTCTGTCCGAGGAAAACCTGGCCGAGATTGCCGCAGAAATGGACATTGATCGGATCGATCCGACCTGGTTGGGGGCTTCGGTGGTGATCAAAGGCGTCAGTGATTTCACCCATGTCCCGCCGTCGTCGCGCCTGGTGGCCGCAAGCGGCGCGACGCTGACGATTGACATGGAAAACCTGCCCTGCGGCTGGCCCGAAAAAGAAATTCGCCGCCATCACCCGGACCGCTCCGAGCGCTTCCTGGAGGCCGCAACCGGACGCAGGGGCGTGACCGCCTGGGTCGAACGCGAGGGCCGGTTGACCTTAGGCGAATCCCTGACCCTCTTTGTTCCGACCCAGGCCGCCTGGGACCCCTGACCGGGGCGCATCCAAGCCGGTTTTTCCCAGGGTGAACACCAGCTCTGGCTCTGGGCCGGTTCTGGCGGGCATAATGTCGCAAAGGGCTGCCCAAGCCCAAAATACCGA
>JAKZRT010000105.1:0-19685 GCA_047518005.1 Brevirhabdus sp. | reverse complement strand
TCGACGCGACCGACCGGTGCCCTGTGGACAAGTGGACAGCCGCTCCGCGACCGACCACTTCCCCACAGGGCCAGAAACCGCAACAGAAGCGGTCAACTCATATGGTACATAAACCGGTCAACTCAGAATGTTCTCGACAATTTCGGCGTAATTATTGCACGAAGATTAGAAAATCGGATCGAATTGTGGTGATTGTAGCACGATTTGGGGCCAAAAATGCCGTGCCCGCGCCGCATTTTCGTCTCAATTGCCCTGGTCTTTGCTGCTGTTTTTCCGCGAATATTGGCAAATTTTAGGCAAATCCAAAAAACCTTGTCGCGCGATTCGCGCCCTAGCCACCGGCCGGATTGGCCAGGAAACTGCGCGCCAGGGCAATATCGGCGTCCGATGACACAAGTGCCCCCGAGCGCCCCGCCGCCCTCAAATTCAGGTCGCGCCGGAAATCCAGAAAAATCTCGGACGCATCGCCGTCCGCGACCAACCACAGCGGGTCGCCCCCGGTTGGCAAGTCAATCGCTTGGGGAAGTTTCAGGTCCGGCGCCGATAACCCAATGGAAGACACGGCCCGGCGGGCGCGGAAATAGCCCGATTTCATCGCCGCGCGGGTCGAATAACTGCCCCCGGCGGCCCCGGCCACCTCAAGGCCGGGCACCGCGCCGGGCGGGCAAAGCCAGGCAGCGATTGCGGCGTTCCAAATCGGCGTTGCATCGAGACCCGGAACCAGGATCGATGGCGACCAGCCGCCAGCTATGGCCAGCCCGTCACAGGCAATCGTTTCGGTTTCACCTTCGTGGACCACGGTGATCCCCTCAAGTTTGCGGTCGCCCTGCGCGCGCCGCACCACACCGCCGGGATACGCCGGAACGCCATCGGGGCCGCCTTGCGGTCCGTTGGCATTGATCATGGCAACGGGATTAAGACCGGCTTTAACCAACGCTTGGGTTGTCTGTTGAACTTCGCCCGTCACACCAAAGACCGCAATCCGCGACCCGGGCACCACGCCCCACCGATATAGTGCGGCCCGCATTGTACTGGCGGTCATGACGCCGGGAAGGTCATTTCCCGCGAACCCAATCATTCTTTCGACTGCCCCCGTGGCCATGATGACCACGCGCGCCGAAATTTCGAAGTTTTCCGGTTCGGGATCCAGACGTCCAATGTCGCGGGCTTTCCAGGTCATGTCGGACTTGGCCTCGATCCGAACGCCGGTCAGCAATTTGACTTTGGTTGATCGGGTCAATTCGTCCACGATGTCCGCAATCCAGGCGCGGGCCGGGCGTCCGTCGATGGATTCGCCTGACCCCCAAAGCGCTCCGCCCCAGGTGCGTTGCGCTTCGACCAGAACGACCGAGGCACCGGCACGCGCTGCGGTCAGGGCGGCAATCAGCCCCGCCGCGCCGCCGCCAATGACCAGAATTTCGGTCGAAACAATCGCGGCACTGGCCGATGCCCCGGCTTTGGGCACCCGGATCAGGCGGCGAATGGTCATTCGGTCGCGCACCACCATCGTGGCCGGGTCGTTGCCGGGGCTGCCGCGCGCCGAGGTGACGCGCATATCGGATGCGCGGTCAAGCCACCTCAGTCCGCGCGGGCGCCCGGTTTTGGCCCCCCTGCCCAATTCAAGCCGACCCGCCGCCATCAACGCCGAAGCCAGCGTATCACCGGCCAGCGCACCGAAGCTCTGGCCATTATAGGTGAACCCCAGCGTTCGGCGCGGATCGTTGTCGGCGCCTGGTCCAAGCCGCATGCCACCCCTCTCGCGAAAATACGTTCTGGATCACACGTTTAATTCAGATCCGGAACCGCCAAGCACCCGGCTGACCGGTCTTGGCAAGCAATTCAAAATTTGACTTCAGGGGCGCTTAAAGCCCCTTTGCACTGTAACTCGTCATTATGCGCCCGATCGACACCAGATAGGCCGCGACACGCAGATCTTCGACGTCGCCGCGCGAATGCCAGACCTCGCGCATGGCTCCGTAAGCTGCCCGCATCGTGTCTTCCAGCCCCGAGCGCACCAATTCCAGCTCGCCGGCGCCGCGCAGATACTTGGCTTTGAAACTCGGGGACAGCGACCACGCGTCGCCCATCGCATTGTCCAGACGCTCCAATTCGTCGACAATCAATCTGTGGCGTGCCTCTTCCTGGCGACGCTGCATGCGGCCAAAGCGGATGTGGCTTAGGTTCTTGACCCACTCGAAATAACTGACCGTCACACCGCCCGCGTTGGCGAACATGTCGGGAATGATAACGGTCCCAATTTTGCGCAATATCTCATCCCCACCAGCCGTCACCGGGCCGTTTGCGGCCTCGATTACCAAGGGCGCCTTGATCCGGTCGGCATTGCCAAGATTGATCACGCCTTCCAGAGCCGCCGGGACCAGAATGTCGCAATCAAGCTCTAACGCTTTTGCGCCGTCCTCGATGTATTTCGCGTCTGGGCAGCCCGCGATGCCGCCGTGCTTGCCGATCCAGTTATGCACCGCTTCGACATCGAGGCCCTCGGGGTCAAGCAGCGCGCCGTCGCGTTCGATGATCGCGATAATCTTGGCACCATCCTCTTCGGACAGAAATTTGGCGGCGTGATAGCCCACATTGCCCAAGCCCTGAACCACCACGCGCTTGCCGTCCAAGGTGCCGTCAAGCTTGGTTTTCGCAACGTCTTCGGGATGGCGGAAAAATTCCTGCAACGCATATTGCACGCCGCGCCCGGTCGCCTCGACCCGGCCTTGAATCCCACCCGCATGCGCGGGCTTTCCGGTCACGCAGGCGTTCGAATTGATGTCGGTGGTGTTCATGCGCCGGTACTGATCGGCGATCCAGGCCATTTCGCGTTCGCCCGTACCCATGTCGGGGGCGGGCACGTTCTGGGACGGGTTGATCAGATCGCGTTTGGCGAGTTCATAGGTAAAGCGCCGGGTGATCAGTTCCATCTCGTGTTCGTCGTATTCGCGCGGGTCGATGCGCAACCCGCCCTTTGACCCGCCAAACGGAGTTTCGACCAGCGCGCATTTGTAGGTCATCAGTGCGGCCAGCGCTTCGACCTCGTCCTGGTTGACCGACATCGCAAAACGAATGCCGCCCTTGACCGGTTCCATATGTTCCGAATGAACCGACCGATAGCCGGTAAACGTCTTGACTTCGCCGCGCAGCCGCACCCCGAACCGCACCGTGTAAGTTGAGTTGCAGACCCGAATTTTTTCCTCGAGCCCCGGCGGCAAATCCAAAAGCGCCACAGCGCGGTTGAACATCAGATCGACGGAGTCGCGGAATGATGGTTCTTTCTTGACAGACATGAATGACCTCAAAATCCAAAGATACGGCGGCAGCGCCCATTGACGTTAACCTTAGCGCGGATTGATCCTCTGTGAAGCGAGAAGGTTTAAAAAACGCAAAAATCTGTCAATTCAGATAGTTGACGACGCTCATTCGCCGCGTTCGCGGATCAATGCGGTCAGGATTTCCGACATCGCCTTGGCCTGACCGACATTCGTGATGCCGCCGACGCCGACTTTTCGCCCAATCCGCCACCAGATGCCGGGCACGTAGACACGGGCGGCGGGTTCGCGAAGCCGCACCAGAAATCCGTTCGACGGCTTGAAGGCGAAAGCCCCGCGTTCGACTGCTGTGATTTCGCTGACCAGGGCCAGCCGACGGCCATCAACCTCGCGCAGTTCGACCTCGGTCAATTCCAGAGCGACCGCGCTGACCTGCCACAGGCGCACCCCAAAGAATATCGCCAGCGCGCCGCCGGCAACCAGAATGACTTGCCAGCCCAGCGCCGGCGATGTCGATAAACTCAACCAGACCAAAAGCCCGCCAAGCACCACAAAAACGCTGGCACCCATTACCCGCCGCACCGGGGACGGGTCCAGGCGGATCAAGACGCGGCCCGAGGGTTCCGTTGTATCACCGTTATTCATGGCGGGTTTCTAGCGCTGGCGGCGGCCCGGCACCACCTCATAGCCGGGCATTTCGGGCTCGTCATCTTGCATTTCAGCCGGGAACCCCGGCGCACGCACGTCGAGCGCATGGGCCTCCTCTAGTCTTCGGACAATATTCGGGCTGAGCTCGCGCGGGCCAAAGCGGGCGATCCCGTCCTTGAATATCTCGATCAGAAGCGGGCTCAGCTCAAGCTTGACCCCGGCCCGGTCGGCCACGTCCTGAAAAAGCCCGATATCCTTGGCCACCAGGTCCATCGTGAACGAAATATCGCGCGAGCCGCTCAGAATGACCTGGCCTTCGGTCTCGTGGACAAACGAGGTGCCCGACGAAATGGCGATCGCGTCATAGGCGGTTCCCAAGTCGATCTCGGCGGCCCGGCAGGTCGCCAGCGCCTCGGCGACGCTGACCAGATTGGCGGTGGCCAAGTAATTGGTGACAACTTTCAGAATGCTGGCCGACCCCAGGGCACCGGTGTGCAGAATGCGCCGCCCCATGGTGGTCAAAAGCGGCAGCACCCGTTCAAAGGTCGCGCGGTCGCCCCCGGCAAAGATCGATATTTTGCCGCTCGCCGCCCGGTGACAGCCGCCCGACACCGGGCAATCGATCGCCGCCCCGCCCCGCTCGATAACCATTGCGCCCAACCGGTTGACCTCGACCGCGTCGGTGGTCGACATCTCCATCCAGATCTTGCCAGGGCCGACGTGGGGCAGCATCTCGTCCATCACTGCCGCACTTGCCGCGGGGCTGGGCAGACAGGTGACGACCGCCTCGCAGGTCTGCATCATCGCCGCCGCCGATCCGCCGTCTGTCCCCCCATCCGCCACTTTTCCGGCGACAAATTCGGCGTTCAGATCGTGGACCATGACGTCGTGTCCGGCGCGGATCAGACTGCCCGACAGTTTGCCGCCGACATTGCCGAGCCCGATAAACCCGATTTTCATGTCTCACCCCAACCGGTTGAATTTCCCCGTTGTTGGCAGCCGGATCGCGGCGCGTCGCCTCTGTTTGCGACCCGCCGCACGTTGACCAGTCGCCCGCATGGCCGATACGTTTGGCCGATGGACGCCCGACGCATTATCGTCAGTCCCCGACCGGGCGACAGTGAGGCCTGGATCGAGGTGACCGAGGGGCTGGTGGCGCGGCTAAACGTGCGCAGGCGCACAACAACCCTGTCGAAACTGCCGGAAACGTGACTGGAAAGGCGCGCGTCAGCGCCTATCTTGACCAGGCAAAGGAGCCGCATGATGTCGATCCGACCGGTCAAAGCGACCTCGCAGGCGATGCCCACCATGGAAGGTGCCGGCGTCCATTTGCACCGCGCTTTTGGGTTTCAGGACCCCGATATGCTGGACCCGTTCCTGCTGTTGGATGATTTTCGCAACGATCTGCCCGAACATTTCATGGCCGGCTTTCCCTGGCATCCGCATCGCGGCATCGAGACCATCACCTATGTCCTGACCGGGGCGGTCGAGCACGGTGATTCGCTTGGCAACACCGGAACTCTGGGCGCCGGCGACGTGCAATGGATGACCGCCGGGTCGGGGATCATGCATCAGGAGATGCCGACCGGGAATGCAAACGGGCAAATGCACGGATTTCAGCTCTGGGCCAATCTGCCGTCCTCGCTGAAAATGACGTCGCCGCGGTATCAGGACGTTTCAGCGCCAGATATCCCCGAGGTGACCGATGATGACGGCACAACGGCGCGGGTGATCGTCGGCGAATTCTGGGGGCAAAAGGGGCCCGTCGACGGGGTTGCGGCCAAACCCCAATTTCTTGATATCTCGGTGCCCGCGAGAGTCCGGAAAAAGATCAAGATCGACACGTACCGCTGTGCTTTCGCTTATGTTTTCGAAGGATCGGCCGCGTTTGTCGATGCCGCCGCGCCCAAAGGCATTCTGCTGGAAAAAGAGCTGATGGGTGAAGAGGTGAACATCCGCGACCAGTCGGGCAACCGGACGCTGGTGCAGTTCGGGACCGGCGACGAGATCGTGGTTCAGTCCGGCGACGCGGGCGTGCGGTTCCTGCTGATCTCGGGCGCGCCGATCCACGAGCCGATCGCCTGGCACGGACCGATTGTCATGAACACCCGCGACGAGCTGGTGAGCGCGATGTCCGATTTGCGCAACGGTACGTTCATCAGGCCAGCGCATTGACGTCGCGCCGCGCGCTGGTTCTGGGCCTCGGCGCGGCGGCGCTTGGCGGCGGCCTGGCGACGTTCTGGTCCCGGCGGACACCGGCGTTTGACTTCCAGCCGCTGCAAAGCGTGCCCGGTTTTCGCCGGATCGCGCGCGGACAGACCAGCGGTTCGCTGGACGTATTCGCAGGCCTAGGCAGCGACGGCGTCGGTAACGCACAGGTGGCGATCCGCGCCCGGGATCTGGGCCAAGACCCCTGCCCCGCGCTGTTTTTCAAAGGGGTTCTTGTGGACCGGGTGCCCGTCGCGTCGTTTTCCGATTATAACTGTCCCTACTGCCGTATCCTGACCGCCCAACTGCGCGCGATCGAGACCACGGGCCGCACGCCGATCACAGTCACCTGGCACGAATTGCCGCTTTTGGGACCAACCTCGCAAATCGCCGCCAAAGCCGCTCTGGCCGCCGACGCCCAGGGCGCTTACGCTGAATTTCACCAGCGTCTGATGCGCACAAAGTTCGTGCCCAATAGTTCGTATCTCAGGGTTCTGGCGCACGACCTGAACATCAACGCCAATCGCCTGATTGCCGATATGGAGGGCGCGGTGGTCGGGGGCCGGATCACCAATGCGCTGGCCCTGGCGCGGGTCTTTGGCATCCCCGGCACGCCCGCGCTGGTGGTCGGTCGCACTTTGGTGATTGGCCAGATCGCGCCGACGCGGCTGAAGGCATTGATCGCAGAGGAGGCCAAGTCCGGGACCCACCCCTGCGCTTGAACCTGCCAATGCGGACGCCCCTTACCTCTATCATCTTGCCAGAAATACTCCGGGGAGCGCGAGGGGCAGCGCCCCTCGCCAGTGGCGACGCGCGCCAGCGCGGCGCAAACACCGATGGCCTCAGTTGCCGCTGTCGTGAAACCGGGCAGCTTCGGCAGCAGCGGTTCGGATGGCGCGCGCCTTGTCGACGGTTTCGCGGTATTCGGCCTCGGGATCGCTGTCGTAAACGACGCCCCCGCCGGCCTGGATATATAACCTTTGGTCTTTCAGGACCGCTGTCCTGAGCGCGATGCACATGTCCATGTCGCCGTTCGAGGCAAAATAGCCAACGCCACCACCGTAAACCCCGCGCTTTTCCGGCTCGAGCTCGTCGATGATCTGCATCGCCCGCACCTTGGGCGCCCCCGAAACAGTGCCCGCGGGCAGCCCCGCCAACAGCGCTGACAGCGCGTCGTGCTCATCGCTCAGCTCGCCGACCACGTTCGACACGATGTGCATCACATGGCTGTAGCGTTCGATGACGAATTCCTCGGTCGGTTTCACCGTGCCGATCTTCGACACCCGGCCAGCGTCGTTGCGGCCCAGATCCAAGAGCATCAGATGCTCGGCCAGCTCTTTCGGGTCGGCCAGCAATTCGGCCTCGAGCGCGCGATCCTCTTCCGGCGATTTTCCCCGTGGCCGGGTCCCGGCAATCGGCCGGATGGTGACTTCGCCATCGAAGACCCGCACCAGAATTTCCGGGCTGGCCCCGATCACCTGAAAACCACCGAAGTTGAAAAAGAACATGAACGGCGACGGGTTGGTGCGGCGCAAACTGCGGTACAGCGCAAACGGCGGCAAGGTGAATTCCTGGCACCAGCGTTGCGACGGCACGACCTGAAATATGTCGCCCGCGCGGATATATTCCTTGGCCGTCTCGACCGCGGCGAGATACTCGGATTTGGTGAAATTCGACACCGGCGCAGGCGGCTCGGCGGCCTCGCCCAGACCGCGCGACGCGGTGGCCGCCGAGCGCTCGAGATCGCGCACCGCGTCCATCACCCGTTCACCGGCCTGCGCATAGGCCGCGCGCGCGTTTTGACCGTCGCCGGCCCAGACCGGGGCGACCACCGTCACCTCGCCCTTGACGCCGTCCACGACCACCACCACCGAGGGCCGCAGCATCACCGCATCGGGCAGGTCGAGCGGGTCGGGGTTGATGTCGGGCAGGTCCTCGACCAGACGGATCGTGTCATAGCCGAGATACCCGAACAGCCCCGCCGCCGCAGCCGGCAGGCCCTCGGGCAGGTCGATACGGCTTTCTTCGATCAGCGCCCTGAGCGCGGTCAGCGGATCGCCCTCGCAGGGCGTGAAAGCCCCGGCATCAAAGCGTGCGTTCCGGTTGATACGGGACCCAGTCCCGCGACAGTCCCAGATCACATCAGGTTTCATGCCGATGATTGAATAGCGCCCGCGCACCTCGCCGCCGGTCACGCTTTCCAGCAGGAACGCGTCGCGCTGTGCGCCACCGAGTTTCAGCATCAACGACACCGGCGTATCCAGATCGGCGGCCAGCCGGGTGAATATTACCTGGTTGCGGCCCTCGCCATGGCCCGCCGCGAAAGTCTCGAAACTGGGCGTGAGACGCATTTCGCGGTCCCTAGTTGAACTGCGCGTGCACGGCGTTGATCATGCTCTGGTTCAGCGTGATACCGGCCTCTGACTGTAAGGCAATGGAATACAGCTGAAAAATATCCTGCGCGATGCCGCGCGCCAGTTGGCTCTGGATCGCCTGCGACTGGGCGGCGGTGGCCTCATCGGTGATGTCGGGGACGGTCACGTCATCAAGCCTGATCAGCGCCACTTGCGTGCCCTCGCCAAGCACTCTTATCTCGCCTGGCAACATTTCGAAGATTGCCGAAAACGCCGCGGCGGGCAGTTCGGGCAAAGGGTCCTGCCGGGTCAGACCGGTTTTCATGGAAAAGCTGAGGCCAAGCTCGGCGACAGGGGTTCCGGCACCGATGTCACTTGCCAGGCTTTCGGCCTGCCTCGTCAGCGCTGCGGCCACCGCTTCGGCCCGCCAGGCGGCCTCGACCTCGGCCCGCGCTTCATCAAAGCTCTGGCGACGCTGGTCGCGCACCGCATCCAGACGCAGGGCAAATATCCCACCACCATCCAGCGCCTCAACCTGCGGGAAGTCGTCGGCCGAGACCTGCCCCGCGATCGAATGAAAATTGCCGAACGCCGCGATTTCAGCGATCGAACCGGGCGCATAATCAATTTGCCCGAGGACCAGCGCGGTCTCGTCGGTCAGTTCCTCGATCGTCGCACCACCGGCCAAGAGATCGTCAGCTTCGCCCGAGATATCGGCGATTTGCCGGCGCGCCTCGCTCAGCGCATAGTCTTCGTGCAAGCGATCGCGCGCCGCGTCGAATGGCGTGATCTGCGCATAGAGAATTGCGTTCAGCCGAAAAATCGCAGGTCCGATATCGCTGGTGATCACTCCGCTGACACCGGTCTCGGTCAGCGCGAAAACCGCATCTCCTGCCGCCCCCAGCTGCGCCTGGGTGGCGTCGCCCAGGTCGATGTCGGCCAGGTCAAGTCCGCGCTCGGCGACCAGGCCGGGAAAATCGATCTCGCCCGCCTCAACGCGCGCCGCTGCCGCTTCGGCCTCGGCTTGGTCGCCAAAAACCAGACGCTCGACAAGCCGCCGTTCGGGACGATTGAATTCGTCTGACCGCGCGTCATAAGCGGCGCGCAGAACACTGTCGTCCACCGAGATACCATCGACCAGCATGTTCGGGGTCAGCCATGCATAGGTCATCACCTTGGTTTCCGGCACAAAAAACTGATCCGCGTATTCGTTGTGATAGCCGCGCAACTGGCTGTCGTCAGGGGCCGCTATTGGCGCCGACAGATCGGCCTCGCCCAGCGTGACAAAGCTCACATCGCGTTTGGTTGCCAGGTAATCAAGAAACGCCCGCGTCGCGGCGCGCGGCGCGTCGATGCCACCGGTCACCGCGCTTTCAAGAACCTGCCGCGCCAGCTCGTCGCGCAATTGCGCCTCGAAGTCGGCAATTGTCAGCCCGGCCCGGTCCAGCGTCGATTGATAGACCACACGATCAAACTTGCCGTCGATACCCACGAACCCCGGCAGCTCGCCGACCCTCCGCGCCAGTCGTTCGTCGCCTGCAGAGAAGCCGATACTGTCGGTTTCATTGTCCAGCGCCGCCGCAATCATCAACTCGCCCAGAACCTGCTGGCTGGCACCGAACAATTGCGCCTGTTGCAATGACAGCTGCTGCCCGGTCTGCCGTTCGAGGTTGACCAGCGCCAAGTTCAGGCCGCGCGCGTATTCATTGGCGCTGACCTCGCGGTCGCCGACCGAGGCAACGCTTTGCGCGCCGCCGGTAAAGCGCGCGGTACCAAACCCGGCCAGACCCACCACCAGCAGGCCCATCAATATCCAAACCAGCGTGTTTGACGCCTTACGCTTCCGTGCCTTCGCCATGTCCTACCCTCGTCTGCCCGCCGGTGATCTTTAGGGGGTCGCGCGCAGCGGGGCAAGGCTCGGATGCGTGGATTGGCCAGACGTGGAAAAGCGGTGCGGCGGCGCACCTTCTCGGGTCAGGGTTGGGGCCGGCGCGTCTCAGTCCTTGCCGCGATAGGGCTCGACATATTGCAGCGCCATGTCCCAGGGGAAGAAAATCCAGGTGTCCTGGCTGACCCCGGTGATAAAGGTGTCGACCATCGGTTCGCCCTTCGGTTTGGCATAGACCGTGGCCACATGGGCGTTGGGCATCACTTTGCGCACCGCTTCCAGCGTCTTGCCGGTATCGACCAGATCGTCGACCAACAGAATCCCGGTTCCGTCCCCGACGACCACGGCATTCGGCATTTTGATGATCTCGGCCTCTGACTGGGACTGGTGATCGTAGGATTTCACGCTGATCGTATCGACGGTGCGGATATCAAGTTCGCGCGCCACGATCATCGCCGGTGCCATGCCGCCACGCGTAATCGCCACCACCGCTCTCCACGCACCATTGTCGGGCCCACGCCCATCAAGCCGCCAGGCCAGAGCCCGTGAATCGCGGTGGATCTGGTCCCAGCTTACGTGAAAGCCCTTTTCGTGCGGAAGCCTGTCGGTCATAACATTACCCTTTCGACATATCCGGCGCGTCGACTGCTTTCATTCCAACCACGTGATACCCCGCGTCCACATGCAGCACCTCGCCGGTCACACCCGACCCCAAATCGCTGAGCAGATAAAGCGCCGACTTTCCGACGTCGTCGATATCGACGTTCCGACGCAGCGGCGAATTATACTCGTTCCACTTCATGATATAGCGGAAATCGCCGATACCCGATGCGGCCAGCGTCTTGATCGGACCCGCCGAGATCGCATTCACGCGGATGTTGTCCTTGCCCAGATCCTCGGCCAGATACCGCACGCTGGCCTCGAGGGCGGCCTTGGCCACGCCCATGACATTATAATGCGGCATCACCTTTTCAGCGCCATAATAAGTCAGCGTCAGGCACGACCCGCCGCCCGCCATCATCTTTTCCGCCCGCTGAACCACTGCGGTGAACGAATAGACCGAAATATCCATCGACAACGCGAAATTTTCGCGGCTGGTTTCGACATAACGCCCGCGAAGCTCGTTCTTGTCCGAAAATCCGATGGCATGGACGACAAAATCCAGCTGTCCCCATTTCTGCGACAATGCAGCAAAGAGCGCGTCGATTGACGCCTCGTCACCCACGTCGCAGGGCAGAACAATGTCCGATCCCAGCTGCCCGGCCAGCGGCGTCACTCGCTTTAAAAGTGCATCGCCCTGATAGGAAAACGCCAATTCGGCCCCTGCATCACCCAGCGCCTTGGCGATGCCCCAGGCAAGAGATCTGTCATTCGCCAGCCCCATGATCAGCCCGCGTTTGCCCTGCATAAGCCCAGTTGCCATGGTGCCCCTCGTGGTCTTTTTCTCCTGCTTCCTCTAGCCCAACACCCCTCGGTCTTCAAGGCTGATACCGGGGCTTGCCGCAGGGATCACAAGGCGTTAGCCAAGCCGCGGAGGCCTGAATGGCGAAACGCATCGGAATATTCGCAGGCGACGACCCGTTTCAGATCGCGCGCGACTGGCTGGCCGAGGCGCAAGCGGCGGAACCCAACGACCCAACTGCCATGGCGCTTTCCACCGTGGACCCAACCGGGCTGCCCAACGCGCGCATGGTGCTTTTGAAAGCGATCGAGCCGGAAGGCTTTGTTTTCTATACCAATTATGAAAGCGTCAAGGCTGCTGAGCTGGACAGTGCAGCCAAAGCCGCCTTTGTCATGCACTGGAAAAGCCTGCGCCGACAAATTCGCGTGCGCGGCCTCGTCGAACGCGAAGACGGTCCACCGGCGGACGCCTATTTCGCCTCGCGCGCTTTGCAAAGCCGTCTGGGGGCCTGGGCGTCGGCCCAGTCGCGCCCGCTCAAATCGCGCGCCGCGCTGATTGCCGAGGTTGCGCGTATGGCCGCCCGCCATGGCACCAACCCGCGCCGCCCGCCGTATTGGGGGGGCTATCGCATTCGCCCGCTGGAAATCGAATTTTGGGCCGACGGCGCGCATCGCCTGCACGACCGGTTTCGCTGGCATCGCGGCGGCCTTGACCAGCCCTGGTCGATTGACCGACTCAATCCCTAGTTTAACTGGCCTTTTGCGGTAAGCGATATCTCGCCGTCGGGTCCGGAACGCCGCGGGCAAATGGTTAATTCTTTGCAACTAGTCTCTAGGCAAAGCATGGCCCGTCTGTCACAAATGTTTGTGAACGGGGAACAAACGCGCGAAAGACGTGTGAAATGACGGAAGAAACAGACGGCCTTGAGACCATTGAGGGCCGTGTAAAATGGTTTGATCCCACTAAGGGATTCGGGTTTGTCGTCGCCGAAACCGGTGGCCCGGATATCCTGTTGCACGCCAATGTCTTGCGGAATTTCGGCCAAAGCTCGGTCGCCGATGGCGCCGGGATCACGGTCAACGTTCAGCAGACCCAGCGCGGCATGCAGGCGGTCGAGGTTCTGTCGATCGAGCCGCCCGAAGGCGACGATATCGAGCCCGACAAACCCATGCATCAGGACGACCCGTCCCTGCCCCTGGAACCTGCCAGGGTCAAATGGTTTGACAAGAACAAAGGCTTTGGATTTGCCAATGTCTTTGGCCGACCCGAAGACGTGTTTGTGCATGTCGAAGTGCTGCGCCGCTGCGGGTTTTCCGATCTGCAACCCGGCGAAGCTGTCGCGCTGAGGGTGATAGACGCCGAACGGGGCCGGATGGCAACGTTCGTATCGTCTTGGGAATTTGCGCTGAACGTCGATAACTGATGGCCAGGTTTTTCGCGGCGGCCTTTTTGTGGATTGCTATGTTTGGTCCGGGCTGGGCCGCGTGCAGTGCCGATCAGACCGAACTGCGCGGCCCCTGGGGTCGCGCCACTTTTCAAACCGAAGTCGCCGATACCGATGCCACCCGTTCCCAGGGACTGATGGACCGCGCTTCGCTATCGGCCAGCGCCGCGATGCTGTTTGTTTATGAAACGCCGCGTCCGGTGGCGTTCTGGATGCGCGACACGCTGATTCCGCTGGATATTATATTCGCCGACGCCACCGGTCGCATCACCCGCATCCACGAAAACGCAGTGCCGCTGGACGAGACCCCGATCCGCGGCGGCGACAACGTTCAGTTTGTGCTCGAGATCAAGGGCGGCATGGCCGGACTGTTGGGCGTCACTGAGGGCAGCGAATTGCGCCACCCCTCGGTCACGCCCGATACCGCCATCTGGCCCTGCCGGTAATCTTGGGTCTTTTCAAACCGCTCGGGCCCCGCTAGGAAGCGCCGCAGTCGGGGCGTAGCGCAGTCTGGTAGCGCATCTGTTTTGGGAACAGAGGGTCGGGAGTTCGAATCTCTCCGCCCCGACCACCACATCAAATCGATGGACCGGTGCCATTATGCAGCACCAGATCGCCCAATCTCGGGCCGGATGCTGCCAGATATCGCCGCCGAGCAGTTGAATTACAGCGCCTGGCGCAGTTCTGTGGCCACAGACGCGCTGTGGCCCGGCCGCTCTCGTCACCGGCTCCGGGCCACGTCGTTAACACTTGGCGTTTGCCGCGAACCTGAGGTTCCCCCCACAAACCCGCGCT
This sequence comes from Brevirhabdus sp., assembly GCA_047518005.1. Classification (GTDB taxonomy): domain Bacteria; phylum Pseudomonadota; class Alphaproteobacteria; order Rhodobacterales; family Rhodobacteraceae; genus JAKZRT01. The sequence continues at coordinate 5,671 of JAKZRT010000105.1, read as the reverse complement.
TTGGAAGTATTTTTTTGAAAGCCAATTTCGCCCTGCAACCGGGGCGTTAACTATGTGAATCACATTCCCTGCCCGCGCCCCAAAATCCCACCGGCTGTCAATCGAAAAATCTTTCATATGACAGTTTTTTGGCTTGACGAAGGGGTCCCAGACACGCCACCTTGTGTGAGCCGGCTGGTGGGCTACAACATATTGTGGTCGGGAGACGGGCGGGGCATCTAAGGATCAACTAGGTCTTTCAGCTTGAAAGGCTGTGCAGAGGGCGGTCGCGTCCGCTGACAGGTTGGCTCTGCGCATTGCTCTGGTCGGCGCGAAAGCTGGGGCGCGCGCCGGGCCATTAATCGGCACCTGATAAAAAACCAACCGGTTACGGGACAGAGAATGAAAATCGAAAGACGCTTCACGAGTTCAGACAGCGGCGCCTACGGAAGCATCGAATTTACCCAGACCACGTCTGAAATTCGCAACCCCGACGGCACCATCGTCTTCAAGCTCGAGGATATCCAGATTCCGGCCAGCTGGAGCCAGGTTGCCTCGGACGTTCTGGCGCAGAAATACTTCCGCAAGGCCGGGGTCGCCGCACGGCTGAAAAAGATCCGTGAGAAAGGCGTGCCTGCGTTTCTGTGGCGCTCGGTTCCTGACACCGAGGCGCTGAGGGACCTGCCCGAAGATCAACGTCTTATCGGTGAAACCCGCGCGCAACAGGTCTTTGACCGGCTGGCAGGTGCCTGGGCCTATTGGGGCTGGAAGGGTGGCTATTTCTCGACCGAAGGCGACGCGCAAGCCTATTACGACGAAATGCGTCACATGCTGGCGACGCAACGCGCCGCACCCAATTCGCCGCAATGGTTCAACACCGGTCTGCACTGGGCGTACGGCATCGACGGCCCGGGTCAGGGCCATTTCTATGTTGATCATAAGTCGGGCAAGCTGACCAAATCGAAATCGGCCTACGAACATCCCCAACCGCACGCCTGTTTCATCCAGTCGTGCTCGGACGATCTGGTCAACGAGGGTGGCATCATGGACCTGTGGGTCCGCGAGGCCCGGCTTTTCAAATACGGCAGCGGCACAGGCACAAATTTTTCGTCGCTTCGTGGCGCCGGCGAGCGGCTTTCGGGCGGCGGAAAGTCCTCGGGTCTGATGGGTTTTCTGAAAATCGGCGACCGCGCTGCGGGCGCGATCAAATCGGGCGGGACAACCCGCCGGGCGGCCAAGATGGTGATCTGCGACGCCGATCACCCGGATATCGAGGCGTTCATCAACTGGAAGGTCATCGAGGAACAAAAGGTCGCGTCGATTGTCGCCGGATCAAAGATCCACGAAGAACGGCTGAACGCTATTTTCGCGGCGATAAAGGCCTGGGATGGCGATCTTGACGCAGCGATCGATCCTGCCAGGAACGCGACCCTGAAAACCGCAATACGCGCGGCGAAAAGAACCGCAATTCCGGAAACCTACGTCAAGCGGGTGCTGGATTACGCGCGTCAGGGATACACCTCGATTGAATTTTCGACCTACGACACCGATTGGGACAGTGAAGCCTATAATTCGGTTTCGGGCCAGAATTCGAACAATTCTGTGCGCGTCACCGATGCGTTCCTGAAGGCGGTCGAGGACGACGGCGACTGGGACCTGATCAACCGCGTCGACGGCTCGGTCTCTGAGACCCTCAAGGCGCGCGCGTTGTGGGAAACGATCGGCCATGCCGCCTGGGCCTGCGCTGATCCGGGCATCCAGTACCACGACACCGTCAACGCCTGGCACACCTGCCCGGCAGACGGCGAGATCAGGGGATCAAACCCTTGTTCGGAATACATGTTCCTGGATGATACTGCCTGTAACCTCGCGTCGATGAACCTGCTGACCTTCCTGAAAGATGGGGTCTTCCAGTCCGAAGATTACGTCCACGCCACGCGGATGTGGACCATCACCCTGGAAATATCGGTGCTGATGGCGCAGTTCCCGTCCAAAGAGATCGCCCAGCGGTCGTATGACTTCCGCACCCTCGGCCTTGGCTATGCCAATATCGGCGGCCTTTTGATGAACATGGGGCTGGGCTATGACAGCGATGCGGGCCGCGCGCTTGGCGCCGCGCTGAGCGCGATCATGACCGGCGTGGCCTATGCCACTTCGGCCGAGATGGCCGGCGAACTGGGCGCCTTCCCAAGTTACGATCGCAACGCCAAACATATGCTGCGGGTGATGCGCAACCACCGCACCGCGGCGTATGGCAAATCTGAGGGTTACGAAGATCTCGCCGTCAAGCCTGTTGCGCTTGATCACGCGAACTGCCCGGACGAAAGTCTGGTCGCACTGGCCAAAGCCGCCTGGGACGAGGCTTTGGTTTTGGGGGAAAAACACGGATACAGAAACGCTCAATCCACCGTGATCGCACCAACGGGAACGATTGGACTGGTCATGGACTGCGACACCACGGGGATCGAGCCGGACTTCGCTTTGGTGAAGTTCAAGAAACTGGCCGGGGGTGGTTATTTCAAGATCATCAACAGGTCAGTGCCGGCGGCATTGGAGACACTCGGATATTCCTCCTCCCTGATTGACGAGATCGTTTCCTACGCCGTCGGCAACGGCACCCTCGGCAATGCACCGGGCATCAATCACACCTCGCTTTTGGGCCACGGCTTTGGGCCGACCGAGATCGACAAGATCGAGGTCGCCCTGCCCTCGGCCTTCGACATCCGCTTTGTCTTCAACCAGTGGACGCTTGGCCAAGAGTTCTGCACGAAAGTGCTGGGCATCCCGGTCGCAGAACTCAACAACGCCGGTTTCGACATGCTGCGGCATCTGGGCTTCTCAAAAGCCGACATCGATGCCGCCAACGACCACGTTTGCGGGACCATGACGCTGGAAGGCGCGCCGCATTTACAGGACGAACATCTCAGCATCTTTGACTGCGCCAACGCCTGCGGCAAAAAGGGCAGGCGCTTTCTTTCTGTCGACAGCCACATCCACATGATGGCCGCGGCGCAATCGTTCATATCGGGCGCGATCTCGAAGACCATCAACATGCCCAATGACGCGACGATCGAAGACTGCAAAGCGGCCTACGCGCTGTCCTGGTCGCTCGGCATCAAAGCCAATGCGCTTTACCGCGACGGGTCGAAACTCAGCCAACCGCTGGCGGCGGCCCTGGTCGAAGATGACGACGAAGCGGCCGAGGTGCTGGAAAGCGGCACACCGCAGGAAAAGGCCGCCGTGCTGGCCGAGAAGGTCATCGAAAAAGTGGTGATCAAAGAGATCGCGCGCACCCACCGAACCCGCATGCCCGAACGGCGCAAGGGCTATACCCAAAAGGCGATTGTCGGCGGTCACAAGGTTTATCTGCGCACCGGCGAATACGAAGACGGGCAGCTGGGCGAGATCTTCCTCGACATGCACAAGGAAGGTGCGGGGTTTCGGGCGATGATGAACAATTTCGCCATCGCCATATCGGTGGGTCTTCAGTACGGCGTTCCGCTTGACGAATTCGTCGATGCCTTCACCTTCACCAGGTTCGAACCGGCGGGCATGGTTCAGGGCAACGACAGTATCAAGAACGCGACCTCGATCCTCGACTACATCTTCCGCGAACTTGCGGTAAGTTACCTTGACCGGACCGACCTCGCGCATGTGACGCCCCAGGGCCAAAGATTTGACGAACTGGGTCGCGGCGAAGAAGAGGGGGTCCGGAATTTCTCGGAAGTTACCGACACCGCCGCGTCAAAATCGCTGGAAGTGCTGAAGCAGATCAGTTCGACCGGATATCTTCGCAAGCGCGTTCCGCGCGAGCTTGTGGTGCTGCAGGGCGGTGCCGGTGGTGCCTTGGCGCTGGATACCCGCGCCGACCCCGCCGCCAGCCTGGCAACGCTGGTACCCGAAACCGGGACCGCGACCGCAAGTGTCGGCACAGATTTACGGTCCAAGGCCAAAATGCAGGGCTTCGAGGGCGACCCTTGCCGCGAATGCGGAAACTACACGCTGGTCAGGAACGGCACCTGCATGAAATGCAACACCTGTGGGGGAACCAACGGATGTAGTTAACGGCAAAGGGTGGGGCCGCGGCTTTGGTCCTTCCCATACTCACATGGGGCGGGTGCGCTCGCCCCTGACGACGTTCAGGCCGCAGGCAATAAACCGAGCGGTATAAATGACGAGCCTGAACGGCGAAACTAAACGGGGGGCCTCCCCAGCGCCCCCCGCTTTTCTTTTTCAGCGACCGGGTTCGTCTGGTGCCAAAAGTCCGTTCAGTATCATATCGACATTGGCCTTGACCCATCTTCGCTTGTAGTCGTCGTCGCTTAGAACACTCACGCCAATCAATTCATCCAGCCCGTCGGCGTAAACGACCTGGCGTCCGGTTCGGTCAAGGATCGTTCCGGTCAGCATGGCGGTATCGACGCCCGCCCGAAACAGGCCGCGCGCGGTGGCGGCGTCAAGAAATTCGCCCAGGCGCTGGTGATAGACCTGGTAGGCCGGCAGTACCTCTTTGGCCCGATCGACAAGTTCATAGATTTCGCGGTTTTCGATGATCGCCTCCAGCGTCTCGGCAAAAAATATCTCGAATCGCAGGGCAAACTCGACCTGTGTCTCGGGGGTGGCGGCGACGATGCGCATGGGCACATCAAGGAATTTCTCGGAAAAACCGGCAATAATTTCGTCATAAAGCCCCCGCTTTGACCCGAAATAATGGTGGATCATCCGCGAACTGGCCCCGGCGGCCTGGCAGATGTCGCGTACCGAGGCACCCCCAAAGCCTTTTTCAAGAAACAGCGTCGCGCCCGCCCGCAGCAGGCGCTCGCGCATCGGGGCGTCTGGTTCTGGTTTGGGTGTGTTTGCCACCACCGGCTCTCTTTGCTGTTGTGCCGTTGCGCAACCGTCGCCATCGGCGGATCGCTCTGCTCCGGCTTGACATTCTTGTACACAATGTTTCACAACTTTACAATAGTTGTAACAGTCGTTACATCTAATTTCCAGAAATTACTTAGATCGCCTTCGGCGTGTCAACAAAGGGGAACCAAATGTCCTATGAATCCGCACTTCTCTGGTTCGGAGCGACCACCGTCATCTTGCTCTTCGTCGAGATCAATTTCACCTACCTGACCCAGGGCTTCGGATTTGGCTTTTCGTCGAATCGCAAAGACGACGCGGCGTTTTCGCCGCTTGCGGGCAGGATCAAGCGAACCTACCAAAACCAGGTCGAAAGCGCGGCCTATATCGTTCCGGTTCTGGGGGCCGCTGCATTGATGGGGCTTGAAAGCAATGGCGCCGAGATCGCAGCGCTTCTGATCGTGCTTGGCCGCGCCGCGTTTGCGCCGCTTTATTTTTCCGGCGTGCCGTTCATCCGCGTCCCGGCTTTCGGCCTGGCGGCGGTCTCGACGATCTACATCGCGGTGGTGATGCTGACGCAATCTGGCGCCTGAAGCAGGACACGTCGCGCGGCTCGCGCGCCCCAATTGGGCGTGGGCCGCTGGCGCCCGCCCGGCGCTCTTGAAACTTGCTTTGCTTGATTAATCTGGCAAACTCAGCACCTTATACCAACGGCCCCCAGATTTGACTCAAGGGGATTCCCACGAGCGGCGTGATCTGATTCAGTGGCATCAAGGCAAGGGAGGCTTTGATGGCAGTAAGGATTACGCGCAAAGACAAGTCCGCAGGCGAGCTTCGCCAG
>JAKZRT010000104.1:0-3983 GCA_047518005.1 Brevirhabdus sp. | reverse complement strand
TCTGCGTGCCAACAAGCTCGCCATATCCGTCTTCGACAATTATGAGCAGATCGTCGACAGGTGTTGCGAAGCATGGAACTTCTTTGCAAACGACAAAACCGCAATCACGTCAATCACTACCAGACAATGGGCCAAAACGGCCAACGACTAGGGCCGTTGGTATTATTTTCGGTGACCAACAGGTTGTTTGAAGCCGCGCCACTTGCATCTTGGGCCCGAGCTGCACACGCGGTCGCGTGAACGGCTGCAGATCGTACAACGGGGTTGTCGGGGATTCGTGCGCGAATATGAGTGAATGTTTTCACACCTCCGATGCGGCGCGAATACGCGTTTGAAATTTTTCTGAGTGACGCGAAACGAAATCTCGATCATCGAGCAAGGTGTCGATGCTTTGGTCGGCCAATTCGCGCGACATTCTCCGCATATGCCCTATCTGAGAGATAGCACGTCCGACAGGTTCTCGGAGAATAATTGCCAGACTTTCAACCGCGCAAAGTTCGCAAGCGATTGCCCATTTGTCATGTCCCAGATTGTTGCCGCGCCGACGTGACAATACCTCTGAAATCCCGTATAAATTATACAACAATCATTGCAGGCAACAGATGACTTCCACCAACGCGAATGCAGCCGCTTATGACGCCGATTCTATTAAGGTTCTCAAAGGTTTAGAGGCGGTTCGTAAACGGCCTGGCATGTATATCGGCGACACGGACGATGGTTCGGGGTTGCACCACATGGTCTATGAGGTCGTCGATAACGGAATTGACGAGGCTCTGGCCGGTTACGCTGATGCCGTGACGGTCAAAATCCACGCCGACAACTCGGTCTCGGTTACCGACAACGGGCGCGGAATTCCGGTGGATATTCACCCCGATGAGGGCGTGAGCGCGGCCGAGGTCATCATGACCCAACTGCACGCCGGCGGGAAATTCGACCAGAATTCGTACAAGGTTTCGGGCGGCCTGCACGGGGTGGGCGTGAGCGTGGTCAACGCGCTTTCCGAATGGCTGGAACTGACGATCTGGCGCGACGGCAACGAGCACAGGGCGCGGTTTGAACATGGTGACACCGTCGAACATGTGACTGTCACCGGCGACGCGGGTGGCAAAACCGGCACGATGGTGCGGTTTCAGGCGGCGGACACCACATTCACCAACCTCGAATATTCGTTCAGGACGCTGGAAAACCGTCTGCGCGAACTGGCGTTTTTGAATTCGGGCGTGCGAATTGTTCTGGAAGACGCTCGTCCCGCCGAGGCGTTGAAATCCGAGCTGTTCTACGAGGGCGGCGTGCGCGAGTATGTGCGGTACCTCGACCGGTCAAAGACCGCGATGCTGGACCAGCCGATCCATTTCGAAGGCACGCGCGAGGGCATCACCGTTGAAGTCGCGATGTGGTGGAACGACAGCTATCACGAGACGGTTCTGCCCTTTACCAACAACATCCCGCAACGCGACGGCGGCTCGCATCTGGCGGGGTTTCGCGGGGCGCTGACGCGCACGATGAACCTTTATGCGGGGTCATCGGGGCTGGCGAAAAAGGAAAAGGTCAGCTTTACCGGCGACGATGCGCGCGAGGGGCTGACCTGTGTTCTCAGCGTCAAGGTGCCCGACCCAAAATTCTCGAGCCAGACCAAGGACAAGCTGGTTTCATCCGAGGTGCGGCCTGCGGTCGAAGGGCTGGTGAACGAAAAACTCAGCGAATGGTTTGAAGAAAACCCCGGCCCGGCGCGGCTGATCGTCGGCAAGATCGTCGAGGCGGCGCAAGCCCGCGAAGCGGCGCGCAGGGCGCGCGAGATGACGCGCAAGAAATCGGCGCTGGATATTGCGTCGCTGCCCGGCAAGCTGGCCGAATGCCAGGAACGCGACCCCGCCAAGCGCGAGATTTTCCTGGTCGAGGGTGACAGCGCTGGCGGTTCGGCCAAACAGGGGCGGGCGCGGTCAAACCAGGCGGTGCTGCCGCTCAGGGGCAAGATTCTGAATGTCGAACGGGCGCGGTTCGACCGGATGCTTTCCAGTCAGGAGATCGGGACGCTGATCACCGCACTTGGCACCGGCATCGGGCGCGATGAGTTTGATATCGACAAGCTGCGATATCACAAGATCATCATCATGACCGACGCCGATGTCGACGGCGCGCATATCCGGACGCTGTTGCTGACTTTCTTTTTCCGGCAGATGCCCAAGATTATCGAGGGCGGGTACCTCTATATCGCGCAGCCGCCGCTATACAAGGTTACCCGAGGCAAGTCCGAGGTGTACCTGAAGGACCAGTCGGCGCTTGAGGATTATCTGGTTGCGATGGGTATCGAGGGGGCGGTGTTGCGCCTTCCGACCGGCGAAGAGATCGCCGGGGCCGATCTGGCCCGCGTGGTTGAAGGCGCGCGGTCGTTTCGCCGGGTGCTGGAGGCATTTCCGACCCATTATCCGCGCCGCATTCTGGAACAGGCGGCCATCGCCGGGGCGTTTGACCCGGGCCGGGCCGACGCCGATCTGCAGGCGGTGGCCGACAACGTGGCGCGGCGGCTCGATCTGGTGGCGCTGGAGTTCGAGAAGGGCTGGCAGGGGCGGATCACGCAGGATCACGGCGTGCGGCTGGCGCGGGTGCTGCGCGGGGTCGAGGAAATTCGGACCCTGGACGGCGCGGTGCTGCGGTCCGGCGAGGCGCGGCGGCTGAGCCAAGTATCAGCCCGGACGCGGGACGCCTATATCGAACCGGCCGAGCTGGCGCGCAAGGACCGCCAGAGCCTGATCCACGGGCCGACCGAGCTGCTCGACGCGGTGCTGGCCGAGGGCGAAAAGGGGCTGTCCCTGCAGCGCTACAAGGGTCTGGGCGAGATGAACCCGGGTCAGTTGTGGGAGACCACGCTGGACCCCGAGGCGCGCACGTTGTTGCAGGTCAAGGTCGACGATCTGGCCGAGGCGGATGATATTTTCACCAAGCTGATGGGCGACGTGGTCGAGCCGCGCCGGGAGTTTATACAGAACAACGCTTTGAATGTTGCGAACTTGGATTTTTGAGAGAGTTTCAAGGTTGAAACATTGAGTAAGTTATTGTTTTGAACCAATAAGCTAGATATTTTCCTGCTGAGGATGTGCCTGAGGGAAACGGCATTCTGATGGCAGTCGTCCCTGGACCGGATTGAGTGCCGCTGCGTTGTCCCGAAGGCGGGAATGCAGGACAAAGCGACACTTGTCCAATCACTCGCGATCACCTAATCAGTGAAGCAAAGCCATAGGTGGGTAAGCGATAGATCATGCCGGAAATTCCGATCAGGGCGTTCATGGCTTCGCTTGTCGCTGTCCGAAAAACTGAGGCGCGACATGAGGTTCTCCTACTCAAAAGAACTCAGACTCTGGCGGGCGAGTGGTATCAGGTCGCAGGAAGCATTGAGGAAGGTGAAACGGCTTGGCAAACCGCTTTGCGTGAGCTTGATGAAGAGACTGGCCTGAAACCTAACGCTTTGTATTCTGCTGATATTTGCGAGCAGTTCTATGAAGCGGATCGAGATGCGATTACGTTGGCGCCAGTGTTTGTCGCATTCATCGACAGCAACGCGGAGGTTTATCTAAATCACGAGCACAGCGAATACCGATGGGTCAGTTTCATCGAGGCGATAGAGATGGTCGCCTTTGGCGGTCAAAGGCGGGTGCTTGGCTGGATAGAAGATGAGTTTATTAACAGAAATCCGAGCAAGCACCTTCTGATTGAAAGCAATTAGACCGCGTCTTGGCAACGTCAGATTGGGCTCGAAGCCGCCATTGCCGCTTGTCTTGGACCCAATCGGGTAGGCTGGATATGTCGTACGCCGAAGGCGGTCAAATTGATACCAGCAACAACGCGCTTATACCACCGAGCGGAATGCCTGACTCACGTTGGGGATTCCCAAGCGGTCCGATCTCTGACTCAATGTGGTGAACCAATGAGGTTCGCCATGGCAGCGCCTATCGACTTACGGAACGATTTTGACAGCGTCTCACTGC
>JAKZRT010000103.1:0-12750 GCA_047518005.1 Brevirhabdus sp. | reverse complement strand
CGCTGCCGGCGATTGGCCAAAGATTGGGAAAAATCCATCGCAAGTTCACAGGCATGGATACTCGTTGCACATATCAGAACCCTCACGCGTAAAATTGCAAGGCATTGTAATCATGCGTAGAGTTTTGAATCAGACACTGAGTATAACCTACGCGAACGCGGCGTGGCTTCAAGCGTTGCGCGCGACTATGTGAACGGGTGCTAGAGCGGTTCGGGCGGCGCTGCGGGGGTCAGGACACCAGCGGCGCGAAAGCGTGCAAGCTCGGCATATTGGTCAAGCGACATTGGCGCATACGCGGTAAAGTAAACGTTAACGGCAAACAGCCGTTCGAGCAGTTTCGGATTGTGATCGCGGCGGAATTCCAGGTCTTCGGCGGCCAGCGTGCGGCGGATTGCCGGGTCAGACCCCAAGCGCGCCGCATAGGCAACCAGCGCGCTCGCCTCGATCCGCCCGGTGGGTCGCGTGGCCGACGCCCGGCCGCCCAGGGCCACGGCCACATCGGCAAAGGGATCAAAGTCGGCCAGATTGGCGGCACCGGGCGTTGGCGTTGGCAAGGTGGCAAAACTGGGCGGATCGGCCAGCGGGTGCTGGGGGATCACCGAAAATTCGTCGGGGCCGTCGGTGACCGCGTTGGCGTCGGCGCGCATCAGAACCGGGTCACGATCGGCACAGGCCGACAGCGTCAGCGCTGTGCCAAGCAGGAGTACCCGACCGATCACACCCATGCCCCAACCCCAAAAGTCACGTCCCCGCAACGCTTAGACCATGATCGAACCAAGGTCACGCGCCGCTTTTGCCACCGGTAAAAATTACCAGCCCCAAAGCGCCGGCAAAGATCGCGACATCGGCGACATTGAAGGCAAACGGGTTGTCGATACCGCAACATGATATGTTCAGAAAATCGGCGACCGCGCCGTAGATCAGGCGGTCGACAACATTGCCCACGGCACCGCCCACCACGAGACCGCTGGCCACCTGCACGCGCCGGTCAGTTTCGCGACGGGTCCAGATCAGGACACCGGCCGAGATCGCCAGCGCGAGGCCAATCAGCAGCCACCGCCCGGCGTCGCCTTCGCCGGAAAACAGGCCAAAGTTGATGCCCCGGTTCCACGCCATGTGGAAATTCAGGACCGGCGGCAGCACTTCGACCTGGCGCAATGTCTTTAGATCCAGAACCTGAACGACCCAGTATTTGCTGGCCTGATCGACCAGCAGCGTCACGAGGAATGAGATTAACGTCAGGCGCATCGAAACCCTTAATGCCGGAAATGCCTGAGGCCGGTAAAGACCATGGCCAGCCCGGCCTGGTTGGCGGCGGCGATCACTTCGTCATCGCGCATCGACCCGCCGGGCTGAATTATCGCCGTGGCCCCGGCCTCGGCGGCAGTTAAAAGCCCGTCGGCAAAGGGAAAAAACGCGTCCGATGCCACCACCGAGCCCTGCGTGGCCGGTGTGGCGAGGTCCAACACCCCGGCCATGTCAGCCGCTTTTCGCGCGGCGATGCGGGTGGCGTCGACCCGGCTCATCTGGCCCGCGCCAATACCCACGGTCGCGCCGCCCTTGGCATAAACAATTGCGTTTGATTTAACATGTTTGGCCACTTTGGCGGCGAAAAGCATATCGGCAATTTCCGGCGCCGAGGGCTGGCGTTTGGTGACCACGCTGAGGTCATCGCCCCCCGCCACGCGCGCATCGCGGTCCTGCACCAGAAAGCCGCCTGCAACCTGGCGGTGCGTCAGCCCCGGCGCGCGCGGGTCGGGCAGTGCCGCGCACAGCATCAGCCGCAGGTTCTTTTTGGCGGCAAAAACCGCCCGCGCTTCGTCGTCCGCCCCGGGGGCGATGACAACTTCGGTAAAGATTTCGCTGATGGCGCGCGCGGTGGCCCCGTCGAGCGCGCGGTTCAGCGCCACGATGCCGCCGAAGGCCGAGGTTCGGTCGCAGTCGTAGGCGCGCGCGAAGGCCACGGCCATGGTGGGGGCGGTGGCCACGCCGCAGGGGTTGGCGTGTTTGATGATCGCACAGGCGGGCATAGCGGGATCAAATTCGGCGACCAGTTCGTAAGCCGCGTCGGTGTCGTTGATGTTGTTATAGCTCAGCTCTTTGCCCTGCACCTGAACCGCTGTGGCCACACCCGGGCGCGCCGAGCCATCCACATAGAACGCCGCCGACTGGTGCGGGTTTTCGCCGTACCGCAGGGCTTGGGCCAGCCGCCCCGCCAGCGCACGGCGGCGCGGCGTGGCCGCGCCCAAAGCGCCCGCCATCCAGTTCGAGACCGCCGCGTCGTAGGCCGCGGTGCGCGCCAGGGCAGTCAGCGCCAGCGCCTGGCGATAGGCGTAGGTCGTCGCCCCGTCGCCCGCGTCCATTTGCTCAATCAGCGGCGCATAATCCTGCGCGTCGGTGACCACGGCCACGAACCGGTGGTTCTTGGCCGCCGCCCTGATCATCGCCGGCCCGCCGATGTCGATGTTTTCAATCACGGTCGCGTAATCGGCACCACCCGCCACGGTGGCCTCGAACGGATAGAGGTTGACGACCAGAATATCGATGCCGGCAATCCCGTGCTTGTCCATCGACGCCAGATGCCCCGGATTGTCGCGCAGCGCCAAAAGCCCGCCGTGAACCGCCGGATGCAGGGTCTTGACCCGCCCGTCCATCATTTCAGGGTACCCGGTCACTTGCGCCACATCGCGCACCTTCAGCCCCGCCGCGCGCAGGGCCGCCGCCGAACCGCCGGTCGAGATCAGGTCAACCCCGCGCGCCGCCAGCGCCTTGCCCAGGTCATCCAGCCCGGTCTTGTCGGATACGGATATCAGCGCGCGGCGCGCCGGGTGAAGGTTGCTCATTCATGCCCCCAAATTCGTGGTCGTCGCTCAGCGCGGACCGTCCCATTCCAGATCGCGCACCGCCTGCGGCGTGTCCTGCGCCTTCGAGATGGTCCAGCCGACGTGCGTCGCATACTCCATCAGCGCGCCGGTGAGAACGACCTGTTTTGTCGCGCGTGGCTCGAGCCGGCCCTTTTCGAGGAAAAGACTGGGTTCGATGGCCACGCCCGCTGCGCCACGATGTCGGAATATCCAGATCTCGCCGCTTTTCAGCGCCAGCGACACGGCGGTGCCGCCCAGATCAAGCTCGGCATCGACGTCCGGGTGCAAATGGAAGCGGATGTTGAACCCGACCGACCCGCCCCCAGCTTGGACCGCACGGCGCCCGTCAAAGCGTTTCTTGTTGGCGTTGGTCAGCACCGCGACCTCGTCCTCGCCGCTGAGGCTGCGGCCATCGACCGACAGGCGCAGATAGCGGCTGTGGTGCAGGCCGTGAGTTTTGACAAAGCCGTCGTGGCGCAGGCTGAGCGCGGTTTCCTCGCGCCCCTCTTCACGCTCGGCGGTGACCTGGCGCGGTGCGTCAACCAAAAGTTCGTATTCGCGCCCGCCGATCCAGGCGATCTTGCCCAGCTTCGACGATGACGTGCCTTCGATCCCAAGCGTCGAATGCGACGGCGTGGCGCGCCCGGCCCGGTGCCACGACCGGCCAAACACCGCGCCCGACCCGCAATTGACGATCAACGGGCGGCGGCCCGAGGTCAGTTCGAACGCCAACGTCGAGGCATGCGCGTTGGCCGAGGCCAACCCGGTTGGCGGTGCGGAGGCATCGACGATCAAGCTGGTGCGCCCGGCCGAGAGCCGCGCATAGCCCATCGCCAGACCCTGCGGCGCCTGCGCCTTGACGCCCGAGGCCGCAAGCGCGTTATCGAGCCGCCCATCAAGGCCCCGCCCGCCACCGTGAAACCGCGCCAGACCGCCATCGGCGTGCCGGAGCGCGCGCAGCGTCGGCGCGATGCCCTCGATCGCCGCCAGATAGTCGCGCGGGGCAATGCGCCCGGCCTCGGAAAGCGCCGCGGCGGTCCAGGTCAGAATCGTGAAGACCTCGAGCAGCTCCTGCGGGTTTCGGTTCGGCAGTCCGCCACCGCGTTCGACCAGTTCGCGGCAACCGGCAGCCAGTGCCTTGATCGCGGGATCGAGAAATTTTTTCATGCCGGCCAGCGCCAGGGCGGCGTGGATCAGCCCGCCGACCGCCTCGAACCGGGGCAGGCCAGAGGGCGCGTGACGCCAGCGGCGGGCCAGAAACACGGTCTGTTGGGACAGGGCGCGGAAAAAGATCGGCGAGAAACCAGACCCCGGCCCGCCGAGCAGGAAAATCCCGTGGTTGATCCAGCGGGTGATGCGGCGTCCGGTCAGTTCCGGGGTCCAGCCCGGCCCGGCGCCTGCGCCGAAACGCTCGATCCACTGGCGCGTCCAGTCCTGGGCCCGGCCGCGCGCGGCCAGGTCCCCGACAGCGGCCAGATCGTCGAGCCAGGCAAAACCGTGCCGGTCATCGTTGAAATCATTGTCGGGCGCGCTGATGTCCCACATCCGTTCGCCCACGCTCTCGACCAGATGCCCGCCAAACAGGAACCGACCGTCGATCAGCTGTCGACCGCGGGCAAACGACCCGATGGTGCGCGGCTCGGGCTGGGCCACGAAAGAGGTCGCCACCCGTCCGCGCGCAGCCAGCCGCGCGTGCAGGCGGTTCATCCAGCGCGTTCGGCGCACCGACCAGTTGTCACTTCCCTGCAAACCCATTCCGTTCATGATCGAATGTCGCACGCCGAAGCGCCGCGTTCAGCCCCGACCCTTTTCGCCCCATGCGGGTCGCGGGGTCAATCCCGCTGAAACGCGGCGACGAAAAAACCGTCCATTCCGCCGACGGTTGGCCAGTAATCGGGACGCAGGCGCAGGCCGTGTTCGCCGATCCAGTCCGCATCGATCCCGTCAAGTTTCAACGCCTTTTTTTGCGGCCACAGGCCGGGGATGCGCCGGAGCGCGGCGCGCGCCTGATGTTCGCCCTCGTCGGGCAACAGCGAGCAGGTGGCAAAGACCAGCCGACCACCGGGCTTTAGCCAACCTGCGGCCTGGTCGATCAGTCGCGCCTGCAACCCGATCAGCCCTTCCAGCTCGGACCCGTCGCGCACCAGCAGCAGGTCGGGGTGGCGGCGGATGGTGCCGGTCGCCGAACAGGGCGCGTCAAGCAGGATCGCGTCAAAGGGCGCGTCGGGCCGCCAGTCGAGCGCGTCGGCCTCGATCAGCGTCGCGGTCAGCCCGGTCCGTTCCAGATTTTCGCGCAGGCGGGTCATGCGGACCGGCGATATGTCCAGCGCGGCGACCTCGGCCCCGGTGGCGGCCAGTTGCAGCGTCTTGCCGCCCGGTGCGGCGCAAAGGTCAAGCACCCGTTCGCCAGCCCGCGCCGCCAAAGCGCGCGCCGGGATCGCGGCAGCGGCGTCCTGCACCCACCAGGCGCCATCGTCATATCCGGGCAGCGCCGAGATCTGCCCCGGTGTGGTCAAACGCAGGCTGCCGGTCGGCAAAAGCCCGCCCCCGAGCTGGGCGACAAGCGCATCGGTCATCGCCGGACCGGGAGTCAAGTCGACCGGCGCGCCTTTGGTGTGGGCGGTCTCGATGGCGTGTACGGCGGCGGCTCCCCAGGCATCTTCCAGCGGGCTGCGCAGCCAGCGCGGCAGACCCGGCGGCGGCAGATCGGGCCAGCGCGCGGGCGCATTGGCACCGGCCTTGCGCAGCACCGCATTGACCAGACCCGACAGGCGCGCGGTCTTGCTGTCGGCGCGGACCAGATCGACGGCGGCACTGACCACGCCGTGCGGCGCGGCACCGGTGACGGCGATCTCGACCACAGCAAGGCGCAGGACGTTGAGAACCGGCAACGGCGGCAAACGGCGCAGATAGGGCCTGAGCAGGCGGTCGGCCTGTTCGATATGTCGAAGCGTGGTCAGCGCCAGCCGCCCGGCCCGCGCCCGGTCAGCCGGTCCAAGCCCCGTCATCGCCTTGCCGTCTTTGGCGGTCAATTCGGACATCGGACGCTTGTGGCCCAGCACCCCGTCCAGCAGGCGCAGCGCGCCGCGTCGTGGTGCAAGTCCCGCTGTTGCCATTGTGCGTGTCCAATGCGGCTGGATTGTCCTGCCCGCCCCTACTAAGATGCAGCCCGCACAGCAAGCACGCAAAGCCGATATGTCCGACGAATTGGATTCAGATACTCTGCCGCCCCCGGCCAAACGCGCTTTGGCCGAGGCCGAGGCGCGCCGGGCGGCCGCCGCGCCGGACCAGCGCCCCAAAGAGCGGGGTGGCCGCGACGGCCCGGATCCGGCCCGCTATGGCGATTGGGAAAAAAACGGCATCGCGGTCGATTTCTGAACCGCTCAGTCCCAAGGTTGCCGCCCTGCCTCGAAGACCGGTTTCGGATCCGTGAACAGCGCCGGATCGTCCAGCGACCCCGCGTAGACGAATATCAGGCTTTCGACGCGGGCGGTGGTCTTGGTCAGAGGGCTGCCGCAGTCCCCGCAAAACCCGAACTCAAGGGCAAAGCCGCTGTCTGAGGTGGCGTGGTATATCTTCAACGGCCCCTCGACGGCAAATCCCGCGCGGTCAAGCGCAAGCTGCGGCGCGTGCCCCGTCCCGGTGACACGCTGGCAGTCGCGGCAATAACATGTGATCGCAAATTTGCCCGGCCCCGCCGCCACATAACGCGTCGCCCCACATAGACACGCGCCGGTAAGCCCTGCCATCGCCGCCTTCTGACCCATGCGTCACTCTTTCAGTTCGCGCGCCGCGCCCGCAAGTCCTTTGTTTGCGCCGCCCTCCGGGCGTCGCAGTGACGGGGACCCGCCCCCCATGCCATAAGCGACGCCGCAGGCGGCGCAAACCTTCAGGCGCGATGATACGGGCTGCCGGCCAGGATACCAGCGGCGCGGTAGAGCTGTTCGGCGAGCATCACGCGCGCCAGCATATGCGGCCAGACCATCGCCCCGAAGCTCAGTGTCATATCCGCGCGCGCCCGCAGATCGGCGGCCAGCCCATCGGCCCCGCCGATCAGAAAGGCCAGATCGCGACACCCCTGATCACGCCATCTGGCCAGCATTTCCGAGAATTCGGGTGACGAGGCCACCCGGCCCCGTTGGTCCAGCGCCACCGTCCTGGCAGCGCCCGGAATAGCCCCCGACAACAGCGCCGATTCGGCCGTCACACCGCCGCCCTTGCGGTCGTCAACCTCGACCACCCGCAGCGGACCCAGGCCCAGCGCCCGCCCGGTGCGGTCGAACCGGGTCCGGTAGTCGCGCACCAGCGTCGCCTCGGGGCCGGATTTCATCCGACCGACCGCCAGAATATGAACCCGCATCAGCCCTTGGCGGACTGCGCGGCGGCGACCGGTGCCATCCACATCTTCTCTAACTGATAAAAGGCGCGCACTTCGGGCCGGAACACGTGCACGATCACATCGCCCGCGTCGATCAGCACCCAGTCGCCGGCGTCCTTGCCCTCGACCTTGGCGATCACGCCAAAGCGCGCTTTCAGCCGTTCCACCAGTTTGTCTGAGATCGAGATCACCTGACGCGTCGAGCGCCCCGACGCAATGACCATGAAATCGGCCATCTCGGACTTGCCGGCAAGGGGGATCGAAATCACCGCTTCGGCTTTGTCGTCGTCCAGCGAACTCAGGATACCATCAAGCAGTGTTTTGCTTGAGAACTCGGACACGCGACCGTTCATTCGCGCGCCCATTGCGGTTTTGTCCGAAACCGCATTCGCAAGGTGAGACAGGACATAATCCTCCATTTCAGCCGCGCCGCCAACCGGCACAGGTAAATGCTAGCATCGCTGGGTGAAATTCTCAATAAACGCCACCACCCGCACGAGATTGTGTTACCCGGTTGAAGTTCCATGGGTTTTGCGATGTCTGCGGCCCTCAGATCGCATCGAGGTAGCAGGCGGTTTTTGCGGCCAGTTCTTCGACTCCCAATTGCCGGGTAAAGAGCGCCACCAGACCTTCGCCGGGCAGCATCAGGTAGCTGAGGGTTGAATGGCTCATCAGATAATAGTCCGGGGTATCGGACAGCAGTTTGGCCGCGGACCCGCCATAGGACGCCAGCACCGACTTGATCTCGGCGCTGGTGCCGGTCAGACCCAGCATGTCTTCGTGCATGGCGTCGGTATAGCTGGCCACCACTGCGGGCGTGTCCCGGGCCGGATCGACCGTGATAAAGACCGGGCGCACCTGGTGGCCGATTTCGGCAAGCAGGTCGACGGCTTCGGCATTGCGGACCACGTCGAGCGGACAGACATCCGGGCAGAACGTATAGCCGAAGTAGACCAACGTCGGGCGGTCGATGACGTCCGCATCGGTGACGCGCGCGCCGGTTTCATCGGTCAGCTCGAACGGCCCGCCGAGGGTGGCCATGCCGCTGACCCGGACCTGGCGACAGGCGGCGAAGCGGTCGGCGGGGGCGCCGATTTGCAGCGCGACAAATGCACCCGAAACCAAAAGCGCCACGCCAGCGACGACCACGGCGGCGACGGCCGCGCGCCCGGTGCGGGGCGGCTTGGGTTTGGGATCAGTTTCCGGTGTGACTGTCATGACTTTCCTGTCTTTGGCCGATGTTGCCAAGCGCGGTCAAGGGCACGACCTGGAACGTGACCGCAACGCGGCCCGCCCGTTCAAAGACCGCAACCGCCGGAATGTCCGCGCCTGCCCGAAACCCGTCGCCGCCAAGACCCATGAACATTACATGCATACCGCCCGGCACCATCATCAGGCTGGCCCCCGGCGCAATCGCGACACCGTCGGGCAGATGCACCATCGTGGCCACGCTGTCGGTCATTTCGGTGGTGTGCAGCATGACCCGATCAAAATCGGCCTCGATCCGCAGCAGGCGGTCGGCCTGATCCCCAGTGTTTGTGATCATCATGTAACCCGCCGCCGCCCTGGCGCCTTTGTGGGTCTCGCCGGCCAAGGCACGGTTGATCGTGATCCCGCTTTGCCCGGCCATGCCGGCAAGGGGTACAAAAACCAGTGCCGCGGCAATGACACCCATAAAACTGCGCATGTTCGGCTCCGACAGGACTCTGCTGCGAAGTATCTAGTAGCAGAGAATGGCCGACGGAAGGCCGCGATTGTCGCAGGGCGGTGTCGCGATTGCGCGATCAGGTGCGCCTCGGGTTTCGACTTTACGTCGAGGCGGTCTAAATTTGCCCCAGCGCCAACCCGTTGGATATTTTCGGGATCGGCGGTCAACTCTGTCTGGGCCAGGCGATCAGGACGTTGTCGAACACCTTCGCGAATTCATTCGCTCAGCGACCGACGCGCCCGCAAACTGGCGCGTGGTCGGGTCGCCCCACGAGGTGGATTTCGCCAAAAAACAAACTCCGCGATTGTTGGATCAGCCGGGTGTGATCTGGGTATATTCGCGGCCCCAGCGAGGGGCGAACGTGGGGTCGGATAGGTTTGGCGCAGCGTTCGGACTAATCCGCCACAACCGCCCCGCCTTGGTCCAAAATGCGCACCTCGCGCTGCGGGAAGGGGATTGTGATGTTGTGTTCCTGAAACGCGTCCCAAAGCGCCAGATATACGTTGCCGCGGATGTTGGTCAGGCCTTCGGTGGGGTCGCGGATCCAGAACCGCAGCACATAGTCGACCGAGCTGTCGCCAAAGCCGACGATATGACAGACCGGCGGACGGGCGCCCAGCACGCGCGGACACTCGCGCGCCGCGCCGATGGCGATGCGCCGCACATCGTGGGGATTGTCGCCATATGCGGTGCCAAAATGAATATCGAGCCGGACGAAATCGTTCGAATGGCTCCAGTTCACCACCTGACCGGTGATCAGGTCCTCGTTGGGGATCAGAAATTCGCGCCCGTCGCGGGTGTTGATCGACACATATCGCGCGCCCAGGGCATCGACCCAACCAAAAGTTTCGCCAATGCTGATGACGTCGCCCGGTTTGATCGACTTGTCCAAAAGGATGATCACGCCCGAGACCAGGTTGGAAACGACTTTTTGCAGGCCAAAGCCAAGCCCCAGTCCAAGGGCACCCGACAAGACCGCCAGCCCGGTCAGATCGAACCCGACCGCCTTCAGCCCGATGAAAAAGGCGGCGGAATAGAAGGATATTTGCAGGACCTTGACGACCAGCACCTGCATCGAGGGGCTGATGTCTTCGTTTGCCCGCACCCGGGCCGCGCTTGATCGCGCGGCCAGCCGCGCCAGCGTCACCAAAAGCGCGGTGACAACCAGCGCCTTCAGAACCGCCAGCGCGGACAGGCGAAAGTCGCCGAACTGGACCCCAAGCCGGTCCAGAAATTCAGCCACCGGACCCACCAGGTTGAGGTAAAAAAGGATCACATAAATCCACAAGCCCCAGGTGAGAGACTTGCGCAGGCTTGGGTTCTTGACCAGCCGGGCGGCGAAGCTGACCAGCATGATCGCGGTCGCCATCGTGGCCACAAGTTCCAGCAAGAAACTGCGCGACGGAAAGTTTGACGCCATACGCATGGCCGCGGTCGCGCCCCAGGCGAAGGCCGCGAAAATGACAAGCCCAAGCCGTTTCTCAAGGATCACCAGCGCGCGCAGCCGCCACTTGGGCCAGCCTGATCGCGCGCGCATCCATTCGCGCAACCGGTGCCCCAGCCAATGCCGAAAAGCCCAGGCCAGCCCAAGCCCGACAACCAGGATAATGATCTGACTATACCGGCTGGGCAGGGTCAGATTGCGGATCTGGCCCGCGATTGTGTTCCAGATCACGCTGCCCTGATCGGCAATGGCCTGAAGCTCGGTTTCCATGGCGGCAAGGTTGCACGTGCGGCAGGTAACGAGCAAGTGTCGGGTTATCTGCAAGGTGCCGTTATTCAACGGAGCGCCGCCAGAGGCGGCGCAAGACCTGACATGCACACATTCGTTCGGTCAGGGGCGCGGCCCCCTCTGCCCCGGAGCTTTCCGGGGCATTCACCCCGAAGTATTTCTCAAACGATGAAAAGCGGTCGATCTTGCGAGACATAGCCGTCGGGTATATGTCGCTCCCATGACCGGTATATTCGACATGGTTGACCGCGCGCGGCTGCCCTGGCGGTTTTCGGCGCGGCGCAGGCGGCGCGCGCTGGCGGCTGAGCGCCTGGGCCTGCCCCCCGTACCTGTCCCTGACCCAAGTCCGAGAAAACAAATGCCCGCCAAAACGCTTTACGACAAAATCTGGGATACCCATCTGGCCCATCAGGCCGAGGATGGCACCAGCCTGCTTTATATCGACCGCCATCTGGTTCACGAGGTGACCAGCCCGCAGGCCTTTGAGGGTCTGCGATTGGCGGGTCGGCGCGTGCGCGCACCGGAAAAGACCATCGCCGTGCCCGATCACAACGTGCCCACAACCGCCGACCGGCTGCAGGGCGGTATGAACGAAGAAAGCCGCATTCAGGTCGAGGCGCTGGACCGGAACGCGCGTGACTTTGGCATCCACTATTACCCGGTCAGCGATATTCGTCAGGGCATCGTGCATATCGTCGGCCCCGAACAGGGCTGGACCCTGCCGGGCATGACCGTGGTTTGCGGCGACAGCCACACGGCCACCCATGGCGCGTTCGGCGCGCTGGCGCATGGCATCGGCACGTCAGAGGTAGAACATGTGCTGGCTACGCAGACGCTGATCCAGAAGAAGTCGAAGAACATGCAGGTCGAGATCACCGGCACCCTGCGCCCCGGCGTGACCGCCAAGGACATCACGCTTTCGGTGATCGGCGCGACCGGCACCGCGGGCGGCACCGGCTTTGTCATCGAATATTGCGGGCAGGCGATCCGCGAACTTTCGATGGAGGGCCGCATGACGGTCTGCAACATGGCCATCGAGGGCGGCGCGCGCGCCGGGCTGATCGCACCCGATCAAACGACCTATGATTATGTCATGGGCCGTCCGCACGCCCCCAAAGGCGCGCAGTGGGAAGCGGCGCTGGCCTGGTGGAAGACGCTTTATTCCGACGCCGACGCGGCGTGGGACAAGGCGATCACCCTGAAAGGCGAAGCCATCGCGCCGGTCGTCACCTGGGGCACTTCGCCCGAGGATGTGCTGCCGATCACCGGCGTTGTTCCGTCGGCGGATGATTTTGAGGGCGGCAAGGTTGGCGCCGCGCAGCGTTCGCTGGAATACATGGACCTGACCCCGGGCACACCGCTTGCCGAGATCGAGATCGACACCGTCTTTATCGGGTCCTGCACCAACGGCCGGATCGAAGACCTGCGCGCCGCGGCCGACATTCTGCGCGGCAAGAAAATCAAAGACGGTATCCGCGCGATGGTGGTCCCCGGCTCGGGCCTGGTGCGCGCCCAGGCCGAACACGAAGGGCTGGCGCAGGTGTTCATCGACGCCGGGTTCGAATGGCGGCTGGCGGGGTGCTCGATGTGCCTGGCCATGAACCCCGATCAGCTTTCCCCCGGCGAACGCTGTGCGGCCACATCAAACCGCAACTTTGAGGGCCGCCAGGGCCGCGGCGGGCGCACCCATCTGATGAGCCCCGCGATGGCGGCGGCGGCAGCCGTGACCGGGCGCCTGACGGATGTGCGCGAGATGATCTGAGGCGGTGCCGCGGGCATTTTCGCGGCCACGCGCCGCGTCCGGTTCCGGTCCGCTAGAGCGGTTTGCGTTTACATTGAGTCAAAATTCGCTGCCTCTCGATCAGCATGCTGCTGATTTCGAACGCGAATTTCGATGTCCTGTGCCTCGTTGAAAACGCAAACCGCTTTATACCACCGAGCGGAATGCCTGACTCACGTTGGGGATTCCCAAGCGGTCCGATCTCTGACTCAATGTGGTGAACCAATGAGGTTCGCCATGGCAGCGCCTATCGACTTACGGAACGATTTTGACAGCGTCTCACTGCGG
>JAKZRT010000102.1:0-10172 GCA_047518005.1 Brevirhabdus sp. | reverse complement strand
CTGGCGAAGCTCGCCTGCGGACTTGTCTTTGCGCGTAATCCTTACTGCCATCAAAGCCTCCCTTGCCTTGATGCCACTGAATCAGATCACGCCGCTCGTGGGAATCCCCTTGAGTCAAATCTGGGGGCCGTTGGTATAATTAGTTTGGTTTTGTGATTACCTGGGGGGACCATTATGAAATTTTTGAAACGCAGCCTTGCCGCTTTCGTGTTTGTTGCGGTCGGCACGGTATCTTCTGCTGCCACGCTCACATCGCTCGTTGGCGGTGGTACGATCAGCGAAGGCGGCCTGACGTTCGACATGTTCAGTTTCACCGATATCGGCACCGGATTGGGGGTCTCCCCCATTCATCGGCGTTTCGTCCGACGACATTCTGGTGACAGCCTCGACGGTTGGCGACGTTGTGACGCTGTCGTTCGACTTTGTGCCGTCGATTTCGCTCAGCACATTCGAGGCCTACGAAATTGCCGGATCGTTCGTGGCGACGGCCACCGGCGCGACCATGGTCTCGATCGGCATCCTCTTGGGCGGACAGACGCTGGTTGGCGACTCGCTCGTCGGCCATAATGTTGCCGACGCGGGCGGGCTCCTGGCTGAGGACGCTTTGGGAAGCGGCTTTTTTGCGCCGGGCAGTTCTATCGGTCCGGCAGCCTTGGCAGGCCTCGTAAGTAATCTGTTCGACTGGGCATCGTTCGGGGAAACCAATGATTTTTTCTTCCTCGGCGGTCCGGACAACGGACCCGGCACGGTCGTGACCGAAGGATTCGACATCATGATCACGCTGGAACGTGATGCGCTACCAGACATACCGCTTCCGGCGTCGCTGCCTATCCTGCTGGCGGGCCTCGGCGGGCTGGGCCTATTGAGCCTGGGCCGCCGCGCCTGAGCGAACTGGCCTAGGCCTGAATTTCCAAAAGGCGCGGCGCGAGTTGCGCCTTTTTCTGTTTCCACGCAACCCAATAGAGAGGACCCCACCATGTTGCTCAACCTCAGATTACTCGTTCTTGCCGCCCTTACCGCGGTCGGGCTGACCGCGGTCACAGCGCCCGCGGCGCAGGCCCAAGACCCGTTCATCGGAGAGATTAAATTTTTCGGCGGCAATTTCGCCCCGCGCGGCTGGGCGCTCTGCGATGGACAGCTTCTGTCGATTTCCGCAAACACGGCTCTTTTCTCGATCCTCGGCACCACTTACGGCGGCGATGGCCGGACGACCTTCGGGCTTCCGGGCATGCGCGGCCGCTCGCCGGTTCATCCCGGCACCGGTCCGGGGCTGTCAACCGTCGGGCTAGGCGAAAAAGGCGGCACAGAGACCAATACGCTTGGCGCCAACAACATGCCGAGCCATACCCACCAGCTTTTCGGTACCACGGCGAACGGGAATGCCAACAACCCCGCAGGCGCAGTGCAGGCGGTGGACGGCGCCGATTTCGTCTATAACAATTCCGCAGCCGCCGACAATCCGATGTCCGCGGCCGCGATCGGCAACACTGGCGGCGGCCAGTCGTTCACGAACCGCAGCCCCTTTATCGGCGTGAATTGCATCATCGCGCTGGTCGGCGTATTCCCGTCGCGCAACTAAACCCAAGGGGCCAACCACCACTGACGGGCCGCCACCGTGCGGCCCGTTTTCGATTTTCGCGAGCGCCTATCCCGCGCCGAACGCCCTTTCAAAAGGCCCCAAAACCCCTATGGTGGCCGTGTATTTTGCGGGTGCCCCGACATGGCGAAATCAATCGACTACGGAAACCTGATGCACCAGGCCATGCGCGGCCTGATCCGTACGGTGCTGAACCAGGTCGCCAAGGATGGTCTGCCGGGCGCGCACCACTTTTTCATCACTTTCGACACCCGGCACCCCGACGTCGAAATGGCCGACTGGCTGGCCGAAAGGTACCCCGCCGAAATGACCGTGGTCATGCAGCACTGGTACGAAGACCTCGAGATTGGCGACGAGGGTTTCGGGGTGACGCTGAGCTTTGGAAACGCGCCCGAGCATCTTTATATCCCCTACGATGCGCTTGAGACATTCGTAGACCCGTCGGTCGAGTTTGGGCTGCGGTTCGAGACATCCGAGGATGACGATGACGACGGCGAAGCGCCGATGGCAGAAGACGTGGAACCGGACGAGAAATCCGGCGACGCCGATGTCGTCAGTCTGGACAAGTTCCGCAAATAGCCCGGCCGGTCTCATTGTGAAACGCGGTGCCGCCCGATAAACGACATCATCGCACATAGTTGAGAGATGGCCATGACCGACACCCGCCGAGAATCCGACAGTTTTGGTCCGCTCGAAGTTCCCTCCGACCGGTATTGGGGTGCCCAGACACAGCGATCGTTGATGAACTTTCCCATTGGCTGGGAGAAACAGCCCGTCGCGATTGTGCGCGCGCTCGGAGTGGTCAAGGCGGCTTGCGCCGAGGCCAACAAGGTGCGCGGCGCGCTGGACCCGGCTCTGGCTGACGCCATCATTCAAGCGGCCGGCGAAGTTGTGGCCGGCCAGTTGGACGACCATTTCCCGCTGGTGGTCTGGCAAACCGGGTCGGGCACCCAATCGAACATGAATGCCAACGAGGTGATTGCCAATCGCGCCATCGAAATATTGGGCGGCGTGATCGGGTCGAAAGACCCGGTCCACCCCAACGATCATTGCAACATGGGACAGTCGTCGAACGACACCTTTCCGACCGCGATGCACATCGCCACGGCGATGACCGCGCGTGACGTTCTGCTGCCGGGCCTGGAAAAATTGCACGCGGCGCTGGTCGACAAGGTCGCAGATTTCGACGGCATCATCAAAATCGGCCGTACCCACACGATGGACGCAACGCCCATGACACTGGCGCAGGAATTTTCCGGCTACGCACACCAGGTAGCGATGTCGATCGAGCGGGTTAAAGGTGCCCTGCCCCGTATCCACGAGCTGGCCCAGGGCGGCACCGCCGTGGGCACCGGCCTGAATTCGCCAAATGGCTGGGGCGAGACAGTTGCCGCCAACATGGCGCGCATCACCGGACTGCCTTTCGTCACCGCCCCCAACAAATTCGAGGCGTTGGCAGCCCACGACGCCATGGTGGAAATGTCGGGCGCGCTGCGCGCCGTTGCGACCAGCCTTTTCAAGATCGGCAACGACGTCCGCTTTCTCGGGTCTGGACCGCGCTGCGGTCTGGGCGAACTGATGCTGCCCGAAAACGAACCAGGATCCTCGATCATGCCGGGAAAGGTCAACCCGACGCAATGCGAGGCGCTGACCCAGGTCTGTGCGCATGTGATGGGAAACGATGCGGCGGTCGGGTTCGCGGGGTCTCAGGGACATTTCGAGCTCAATGTCTATAAGCCGATGATGGCCTACAACGTCTTGCAATCGATGCAACTTTTGGGTGACGCGTCCAGTGCCTTCACCGACAACTGCGTGTCCGGGATCGAGGCCAATCGCGACCGTATCGACAAGCTGATGCGTGAAAGCCTGATGCTGGTCACCGCCCTCGCCCCGCACATTGGCTATGACAACGCCACCAAGGTCGCCAAGACCGCGCATAAAAATGGCACGACGCTGAAAGAGGAGGCCATTCGCCTTGGCCTTGTTGACGAAGCAACTTTTGACCGGGTGGTGCGGCCCGAGGCGATGATCGGCCCGCAGTGACCTGTTTGGGATTTGCCAACCAAATCTGATCAGGCTGCGGGCTATGTTGGATCACCGCCGTGGCATTTTGCCTGAGCGCTGGATGGAAAGCCTGTCAAGCTCGAAGGCCGTGAACGGCTTCGCGACGAGATTGCGCTCGCGGGCATCCCGCAGCCGATAACGCTGGTCAACGGGTCATCATCCGCAACGACGAACCGACCTGCCCGGTGGTGCAGCGTTTTCTGCGCTCAAAATCCGGTTTCTCGACCGACTCAAGCGGTCCAGCGGGTCATGATATCGTTGCCAAGGACACGGGTTTCCACCTGATCGAAGCGGCGCGCGTCGCCAAGACGGTCCAGCCCCATGGCCCCCAATGCCGGCGTCCCTTCGGCCCCCAAAGCCAGGCCGGCATGAAAAACCACCAATTCGTCAACCAGACCTTCATTCAATAGAGAGGCTGCCAAGGCCCCACCGCCCTCGCAATAAACCCGCGTCAGCCCCCGCGCACCCAGGGCCACCAGCATCGCCTGTGGCGCAAGCTGGCCGTCGGCGCGCGACGCCACTTCGATGGTTTCCGCGCCGATCGATGCCCAGGGTCCGGCGTCGGCCCCGGCCCCGTGCAGCAGCCAAAGCGGCACCTCGTGTGCAGTCTTTGCAAGCCTGCCGTCGCGAGGCAGGTCCAACTGGCGCGAGGCAACCACGCGCACCGGTTGGCGCACTTGCCCCATGCCGCGCACCGCGAGATCGGGGTCGTCGGCCCGCACGGTACCGGCCCCCACCAGAACCGCGTCATGGATCGCCCGATGCGAATGTACAATCCGGCGCGCCGCCTTGCCGGTTATCCACCTGCTCTCGCCGCCAGCGGTCGCGATGCGGCCATCGAGACTGGCCGCGAGTTTTAGCGTGACCATGGGCCGCCCGTCGCGAACGCGCTGCAAAAACCCGCGATGGTCGGCCCGCGCCGCCGCCTCTTGGACGCCTTCGTTGACGTCGATGCCCGCGGCGCGCAGCCGCTCCACCCCGGCCCCGGCCACGCGCGGGTCAGGGTCGCGGACCGCAACGACAACGCGCGCCACGCCCGCGGCGATCAACGCGTCGGCACAGGGCGGCGTCCGTCCTTGATGTGCGCAGGGTTCCAGCGTGACATAGACGGTGCCACCGCGCGCGCTCGTGCCAGCCTGGTCCAGCGCCACGGATTCGGCATGCGGTCGCCCGCCTGCTTGGGTCCAGCCGCGCCCAACTACGCGCCCGCCGTTGACGACAACACAGCCGACCGCCGGATTGGGCCAGACCGTCCCGCGCCCGCGACGGCCAAGCGCCAGCGCCAGCTGCATCCATCTGGAATCCGAGGCCCCGGGGCTCACCCGTCTTCGGAACCTGCGTCCGGTCGTAGTTCGCTGACAAATTTATCGAAATCGTCTGCTGCCTGGAAGTTCTTGTAAACGCTGGCAAAACGCACGTAAGCCACGGTGTCGATCCGGGCCAGAGCCTCCATCACGATCTCGCCGATTGTATGCGACGGAATGTCGGTCTCGCCCATGCTTTCCAGACGCCGCACGATGCCGCTGGTCATTTGGTCCACACGTTCGGGGTCGATTGG
This sequence comes from Brevirhabdus sp., assembly GCA_047518005.1. Classification (GTDB taxonomy): domain Bacteria; phylum Pseudomonadota; class Alphaproteobacteria; order Rhodobacterales; family Rhodobacteraceae; genus JAKZRT01. The sequence goes on along the minus strand of JAKZRT010000102.1, from coordinate 4,953 downwards.
CCGTTTTTGCAGCGCGATGCGGATCGACCGTTCCAATTTGTCGCGGTCAAAATTCTCGCGCCGTCCATTGGATTTTATGACAACCAGATCGCGAAGCTGGACGCGTTCATAGGTCGTGAACCGCCCGCCGCAGGCCGGACAGAACCGCCGCCGCCTGATCGCCACATGGTCCTCGGCGGGCCGGCTGTCTTTCACCTGGGTGTCAATATTGCCGCAAAACGGACAGCGCATGGTGTCTCCTCGGTGGTGGGTCCGATTTATCCACAGCGACTATAGGCGACCCGCCAGTGATTGTGTAGGCATAATTGCGCGCCACCAGATAAGCGTCAGATCGACGGGATCCACCAGTCGCGCCCGCGCGGTGTTTCCACGTATTCCGGCCAGGAAAATCCGGTTGGGGGTGGATAATCCGCCAGCGGGGCGGTCCAGTTGCTGCCCCCCACGCCGCCTCCAGTTCGCTTTTCGAATTCGGCGCCGGCGGCGTGCCGAAGTCCTTCGTCGGTCAGAACCCGAAGCGCAGCGCGACCCAGAATACGCGCCGATGCGACCACGGTCGGGTCGATCGTGGCCCGAATGCCGCCCAGGGCGTTCATCACCCAAGCGGGCCACGCACCACCACCCGGGCGCGCCGCCAGGGTCGGCCGCGCCACGTAAAACCGGGCCGTGGGCGCGTGCCAGCACATTTCGGTGTAATCGTCCGAGGTCGAATTGACCTGCGACGGGGGCAGTTCCTGGCGCAGGATCGCCTCCGCTTCATCCGGAACGGTCAGGTTTTCGGTCGCTGGCAGAAACGGGTCGTCCACTGGCAATTCTCCGACCGAAGCCATTAATTCCTTTGCAATATCAACTGCATCCTGGCCCCACCGAGGCGGGCCCGCTTCTTTCATCGCGCTCCAGACCGCCCTGGCCAGCGCCAGATTGGCCAGACCTGGTCGCGATTTCGATACCCAGTGGCGCTCGAACCGACTGCCGGTCATTTCGGCAACATGACCCGCCACGCGCATCAACGCCGCCGCAGCGGCTTCGGCCATGGCGATGTCGGGCGTGCGGATCATGTACTGAATGTCGGCCTGCCGACCGGGCAGATTATCCGCCGTCGCCTGGCCCGCGTTCAGGATCGCCTCCGAGATCGACCACCCACCCCGGTGCGGCAACATTGCGTCGCGGATCGCGCGGGCGTTCTGGTACATCATCACAACCGCATCGGTCGCACCCGGCGCTCGGATGTCCGAATGCGCCTGCGGGATCGGGGCTCCGCGGGCCGCGTTCCAAGCCTCGGGCGCGTCGCAGATAAAGCGGAAGATCATCGAGTAAGCAGCGCCGCAATGGGTGTCCAGGCGCACCGTGTTGCAAAGCGGCAGCATATAGAACGGGTGGAATGACAGCATCGCATCGAGCCCGTCATAATAGCCTTTGGCCGCATGCAGGGGCTTCGAACCGCGGACCTTTTCGGCGGGCTCACCGGTGAAACGAAGGGTGCCGGGGATGCCTTCCTGCTGCATGACCGCCTTGGTCGCCAACAGCCCGCCCAGGGCTCCGATGCCAAGGGCCGAATGGGGGTCGGTGTGACCCGGTGCCAATGCGCCGAGCCCGTCGCGCGGGCGTTCCAGGGTATCTGCGGCCTGACAATTGGCCGGCACCGCATCATATTCGGCGTACATGCCCACCTGCGCCCCATCGCCGTTCGACCAGCGGGCGGCAAAGGCCGTGGGCATCCCGCCCGAGCCCGCTTCAACCTCGAACCCCTCGGCGCGCAGGCGCTCCACATACCAGGCCGCCGATCGGTACTCGCGCCAGGCCGGTTCGGCCAGATCGAATATATGCGCGCACCAGTCTGAAAGCGCTGACTGGCGGGCGGCGATGGCGGCATCGACTTGGCGGGAAAAGGTCATGGATCTTGGCTCATATGGGCAGCAACCTCGCGGTTGTGCGGCTTGGTGCGATGTTCGAAAAGGTAAATTCCCTGCCAGGTTCCAAGCCGCAGTCGCCCATTTTGGACGGGAATGGTCAAGCTGACTGGCAGCATGGCCGCCTTGATATGGGCCGGCATGTCGTCCGGGCCTTCTTGAGTATGCGTAAGATAGGCCATCGAGGCGTGCTCCGACGGTGGCACCAAACGGTCAAAAAATGCGGCCAGATCCTCGCGCACCCGCGGGTCGGCATTTTCCTGAATCAGCAGGCTGGCCGAGGTATGGCGAATGAATAACGTCAAAAGCCCGTCGCCTTGAACCCAACGCGCGGTCTGGTCGGAAAAATCATAGAGCCCCGGGCCCGATGTCAGGATCGTGAATGTGGTCTGCATGATGGCCGTTCTTTTGCGTGCGCGATGGTGGTACCATCGCCCTGCGCCAATTTCCAACCAAGCAATTGACAGGGAGGCCAATATGAATATCCAACCATCAACTGACCGCCGCCTAACCGCCGCGGATTTTGATCAGGAATTGCTTGATCTCTACGACTTTTATGTTCACGGAAAAATCACCAAACGGGAATTCATGGACCGGGCGGGCAAATTTGCGGTCGGCGGGCTGACGGCTGCCGCACTTTTCAGCATGCTGAAACCCGACTACGCGCTGGCCGAACAGGTGTCGTTCAACGATCCCGACATTTCACCCGAATATATCAGCTATGACAGTCCAAATGGCCACGGCGAGGTTCGCGGCTATCTGGTGCGGCCGGCGAATGCGGGTGGCCGGATACCGGCGGTTGTGGTGGTGCACGAAAACCGCGGCCTCAATCCCTACATCGAAGATGTGGCGCGGCGGGTGGCCAAGGCCGGGTTTATGGCGCTGGCCCCTGACGGGCTGACCTCGGTGGGCGGCTATCCGGGCAACGATTCTGACGGGCGCGATCTGCAACGCACCGTGGATCGGGCCAAACTGATGAACGATTTCTTTGCCGCTATTGAACATCTGATGGCGCGCGACGACAGCACCGGACGTGTCGGGATCGTCGGGTTCTGCTATGGTGGCGGGGTCTGCAATGCCGCCGCTGTTGCCTATTCGGAACTGGGCGCGGCGGTGCCATTTTACGGCCGTCAGGCGGCCGCGGCGGACGTGCCGCGGATCAAAGCGCCGCTGTTGCTGCACTACGGCGCGCTGGACGACAGGATCAACGCCGGATGGCCCGATTATGAGGCGGCTTTGAAGGCCAGCGGAAAAGTCTACGAGGCGCATATCTACGAGGGCGCGAACCATGGGTTCCATAACGATTCGACGCCGCGCTATGACGAAGCGATGGCGGATCTGGCCTGGGATCGGACGATTGACTGGTTCAACAAGTATCTGACCTGAGGTGGTTTCAAGGTTGAAACGCTAGCTATACCGTTGATTTTATACCGTTTTCGACAATAAACATGTCCAACGCGCACCCTGTCGGGCGCCGCGAACCCACAGCGGCCGACGGTGCGCCACCGATCAGTAACCCGCCATCATCCCCTTGATGAACGGCAGCGTCAAAGCGGCGATGACTCCCACCACAGCCCCAACAACCAGCCGTGACGCCAGACCGCCGAACCACGGCGCAAAGAGGCTGAGAAATCCACAGACGGTGGCGTAAAAGGCAAGCGAGATCGGTTCCATGGCACGAGGCTAGCACCTGGTCGGGTCCGCGAACAGGTCGGCTGAGGTTCGCGCCAGCGGGCGTTCATCAATAATGGAATCGGCATTGCACGATCATCAGCTCTTCATCGTTGACCCGGTAAACCAGCCGGTGTTCGCGCGTGATCCTGCGCGACCAATATCCCGCATAATCCCCCCTTAGCGGCTCGGGTTTTCCGGTTCCCTCGAACGGATGGCGCCGACATTCCAGGATCAGCGCGTTGATTTTTGTCAGGATGGTTTTGTCGGTCTTTTGCCAATGGGCGTATTGTTCCCAGGCAGAGGGCTTGAACGTGACGTTCACTCGCGTTCCATCGCTTCAAGTTGTTCCATGGTGCGGGTCACAAACTTTTTCGGGTCGCTTTCACCAATCGCCCGGTCCAGCGCCGCCCGGTTCGCGGGGCTGGAGAGCAAATAGGCGGTTTCGTCCATCGCCTCGAAGTCTTCCAGCGACACGACGACCACCGGTTTGCCCTTGGCGCGGGTCACCAAAAGCGGCTCGTGGTCGTCGTTGACCTTGTCCATCATGGCCGAAAGGTTGGCGCGCAGGACGGTTGAGGAGGTGTGTTTCATAGGGGAGTATGTACGTGACTGCGTACGTCATGTCAATGTTTAGGTGGGGGCTGGCGGGCTGAAGCCCGCCCTACGATTTGCTTGCTCAAGGTCCATGATTAGGGCTGCGCCCGGCCCTGGGAGGGCGCATTCGGGCGGCCTGATCGGGTGCGCTTTATGGTGCAAAATACATCCATCGTCTGTTCAGATTTCGCGGCTACAAAAGCGCCCTCCCGAGGGGAGGGTCGGGCGCTGCCCGGGCTGGTCGCCCGGGCGGGGCGGTGCGCCAAAGCGCACCCTACGCTTGCTTCGATCTATTCACCACGGCAGGTCAATTGCGATACTTCTGTCGGGCGAATTCGCATCAATCAATAACAACTTATCGAAAACACTCTGTTTGGGCAGGTTCTCAATCAATAATGGTACGTATTCCGTACGATCGCCAAGTGTGAGATTATTTCCAACTGCCAACCAAAATTGGTCGTATTCCGAACGTACTCTTGTACCGATTCCTGATTTCCTCTCAAGCGCTTCGGCGCATTGTCGAATTAGATCGGCGCCGACCCACCCAGAAAAATCTCGTCCGGAAATTGCACCAAGACGAAAAGGTGTTTCCTTAATGGTATGGGTTTCATCGACAGATATTGTGAGCCCATCCGAGATAGATACATTTTCGCAGCTTCCTTCGTCCCGGAAGTAGAAATCGTGGAGAAATTCTTTTAGTCGCCGCACTGCCGGTCTCACATCAACCGGTTCTCTAATTCTCATATTGACAAAATATGATCGGGAAAAATCTGGAATT
>JAKZRT010000101.1:0-2706 GCA_047518005.1 Brevirhabdus sp. | reverse complement strand
TGGTCGAGTGTTTCTTCAACAAACTCAAACGCTTCCGCCGGATCGCCCTGCGCTGTGAAAAAACGATCGCTTCTTTCAAAGCTTTCGTAGACCTTGCATGCGCAATGATCTGGTTGGCCTAAATGAAGACGCCGCCTAGACCGACTCTGCGGCCCAGAGCGCAAACTGATCCTCGTCGGCCAGCGCGTCGATGCGACGAAGCTCATCCGCGCTGAACTCGAGGTTGGCCAACGCGCCCACGCATTCGGTCACTTGCTCGGGCCGCGAGGCACCGATCAGGGCCAACGTGATCCCGCCGGCGCGCAAAACCCAGGCCAGCGCCATCTGGGCCAGCGTCTGTCCCCGTTCAGCAGCGATCGCGGCCAGCCCGCGCAGCGCCGCAACCGAGCGCTCGTTGATCATCGCGGGCTTCAGAAAGCCCGCCTGCGCGGCGCGACTGTCAGCAGGGATGCCGTCCAGATACCGTGCCGTCAAAAGCCCCTGCGCCAGCGGCGAAAACACGATCGAGCCCACGCCCAGATCGGCCAAAGTTTCCTTCAATCCATCCCGCTCGATCCACCGATTGAGCATCGAATAACTGGGCTGGTGGATCAGACAGGGCGTGCCGAGATCGTCCAGAATGCGCACCGCGTCGCGGGTTTGCTCGGCCGTATAGCTGGAAATTCCGGCATAAAGTGCGCGCCCCGACCGCACGATGGTGTCCAGTGCACCCATGGTTTCTTCCAAGGGCGTTTCAGGATCAAACCGGTGCGAATAAAAAATATCGACATAGTCCAGCCCCAGACGCTTGCGCGACTGATCGCAGGACGCAATCAGGTACTTGCGGCTGCCAAAATCGCCATACGGCCCCGGCCACATGTCCCAGCCTGCCTTGGACGAGATGACCAACTCGTCCCTCAGTCCCTTGAAATCCGACGCTAAAATCTCACTAATTGCGGTTTCCGCTGCGCCGGGGGGCGGGCCGTAATTATTGGCCAGATCAAAATGCGTGATGCCCGCGTCAAACGCCGCATGGCAGATCGCGCGCTGGATTTCCGGGTCACTCTCGGCACCAAAATTGTGCCAGAACCCAAGCGAGATCGCGGGCAATTTCAGCCCCGACCGACCGACGCGGTTATAGATCATCCGGTCATAGCGGTCAGCAGCGGGGACATAGCTCATGCGCCCAGCCTCACGTCAAAAGCGCAAGCGCGGCATCTGGCGACAACGGCGCGGGGCGGTCGCAGGTCGTGGCGATGTCCGCCCATTCGCCGATCTCGCCCGCCCGCAGGATCGAGGTCATGACATCGACCCCGTGAATCGCAAGGTCCAGCGAACAGCGGTGTGGGCGGCCCTCGATCAGGCCTGCGGCCATATCCGCCAGCCCGGCGGCCCGGTAATTGGCCTGTGCGCCTGCGCCCTCGCCCTGATTGGGGATGCCAAAGGGGTGATCCCACCCGGCAACTTCGGCCCTGGCCCCGTCTTTTCCGCCAAATTCCAACGCGCCGCCGAAAAAGTTCGGATCGGGCACGAAAAGCGACCCTTCCGAGCCGTAAAGTTCCATGTTCGCGTGGCCGTGCGCCCAGACGTCCCAGCTGGCGGAAAAGGTGATCGTGGCCCCCGAGTTGAATTCCAAAAGCGACTGGATATTGGTCGGCGTCGTGACCGGGATGACTTCGCCCTGACGCGGGCAATCGGTCACAATCGTGCGCGTCTTGGTCGGCATGGTGGCCAGCGAGGTCACGCGGCGCACCGGGCCGATCAACTGCACCAGATTGGTGATGTAATAGGGTCCGACATCCAGAACCGGACCGCCGCCGGGCAGGTAAAAGAAATCCGGGTTGGGGTGCCAGTGTTCCATTCCATGGCTCATGACATAGGCGGTGCCCGCCACCACGTCGCCGATCAGCCCCTCGTCGACTTTGGCGCGCGCCAGTTGATGCGCGCCGCCCAGAAACGTGTCGGGCGCAGAACCGACCCGCAAACCCTTTTCAACCGATAGGCGGCGCAGGTCTTCGCCCTCGTCAAGGCTCAGAACCAAAGGCTTTTCGGAATAGACGTGTTTGCCCGCTTCCAGCACCGATTTCGAGACCTGGTAATGGACATCCGGGATGGTCAGGTTGACCACGATGTCGATGTCCTCGGCGGCCAGAAGATCGTCAACCGACTGCGCGCGAACCCCGAATTCATCCGCCCGTGCCCGAGCGGCATCCATGTTGATGTCGGCCACGGCGCGCAGATCAAGCGCGGAAAAAAGCGGACCCAACCGCAGGTACGCTGCCGAAATATTACCGCATCCAATGATACCTACGCCCAGTTTTTCCATTCTTCAGAACCTCAGAATTTCCGTGCCGCAGCGATCGAGCGTTCGGCAAAGCGGCGGTCGTCGTTGGGGTTGTCGTGTTCCATCACCCACGTCGCCACGGCAGAGCCCGCCAGCGCGTCATTGATTGCCGCCCAGTCCATGATGCCGTGACCGACGTCGGCCCAGCCGTCTTCGTCCTCGCAGGTGCCCGCAGGCGCGATGTCCTTGACATGCACGGCGACGATACGATCCGCGTAGCGCTTGATCCACGCGACGGGATCGTGTCCGGCCACCTGAACCCAGGCGATATCAAGTTCGATCAGCAAGTCGGGCGCGGCGTCCATCATCGCCTCAAAGGGCGTGCCGCCTTCGGGCAGCGCCGCGAATTCAAAGTCGTGGTTGTGCCAGCCAAAACCCAACCC
>JAKZRT010000100.1:0-30562 GCA_047518005.1 Brevirhabdus sp. | reverse complement strand
TGTACGACGTCACGCCGTCCTGAGCGTGAATAACCAGGAACCGGTTCAACAGCGCCGAGGCAGTCCAGGGCATCAGCCACCAGCGGCGATAACTGCGGTCGGAAAGCCGGGCGTTGACCAGAACCATCGGCACCCCGCGGGTGTGGGTTTCGACGATCAGAGCGGGCCAAAGCTCGCTTTCGGTCCAAACCGCCAGATCGGGGCGCCAGTGGTCGAGAAACCGACGCACGAAGGGCACGACATCGAGCGGAATGAACTGATGCACCGCGCGATCCGGCAGGCGACTTTCCACCGCCTGCGCCGAGGTGACGGTTCCCGATGTGATCAGAAAGTTCAGGTCCGGGTCGTCGCCGACTAGCCGCCGGACCAGTTCCAGGATTGACAGCACTTCGCCCACGGATGCGGCATGAAACCAGATCAGCCGCCCCTCGGGGCGCGGGTGCCCCGGCTCGCCCCGGCGTTCACCAATGCGGGTGGGATGTTCCTTGCCCGCAGCCAGTCGCCGGTTCAGAACGCGTCCCGCCAGTGCCGCCGCGCGACGCGACAGCGCAAGGTAAATGCTGAGGCCCGGGGCAATGGCCATGCGCCGCGTCAGCCCCCAAGCTCTTGGGTGGCCGAGGCCGCAGCCTCTTCGTCGCGCGGGCGATGCAGATGGGCAATGAAATACCGGGCATGAGCATCATCGACCGACCCCTGCGCCGCGGCCTTCCAGGCGCTGTAGGCGGCCTGATAGTCGGGAAAGACGCCGACCACGTCGATCTCGTCGATGTTCCTGAAGGCATTGCGGGACGGGTCTTTGAGCTCGCCACCAAAGACAAGGTGCAGGCGCTGCGGCATGGGGCCTCGGGGGGTTGAAGGGGCTTTTGCGCAAACTAACCGATGCCGCCAAGAGCGAAAAGAACTATTGATCCGGTGCGATGTTCTTGGTCTCTTGCGCCAGACAATTGTCGCGGCCAGACCCGCGTTGAGGGCGAGCCCGGCCTGACCGGGCGGGGGTAAACATGCGAATCATCGTAACCTGCATGAAAAACGAAGCACCGTTCATGCTTGAATGGTTCGCCTATCATTTGTCCATCGGTTTCGACAAAGTCCTTTTGTACACCAACGATTGTGACGACAAAACCGACGCGATCGCTGACCGGCTGGCCGAATTGGGTCTGTGCGAGCATCTGGAAAATCCAAAGATCGGGCAGCAAAGACCGCAAGCCGTTGCAATGCACGATATGTTCAAGCGCGAAATCGTCAAAGATGCCGAATGGGTGTTTTTCGCGGATTGCGATGAGTTTTTGAACATTCATCTGGGCGACGGCCGTCTCGACGATCTGTTGCAGGCCATGGGGGATGCGGTGGTGATCTCGGCCATGTGGCGGCTTTTTGGGGACGCAGGCATCGCCGAGTATTGCGACCTGCCTGTCATCGAACAGTTTTTGCGTGCAGCCCCCAAAACGCGGCCAGTCTCGGTGAATTCCTGGGGGTTCAAATCGTTGTTTCGCCCCGGCCCCAACGTCGAACGAACTGGCGCGCACCGGCCATTTTTCAAAGATCTCAATGCGGTTGCCGGTAAATGGCTTACGTCTGCGGGGCAGCAAATGAGCACCGACATGATCGAGCAGGGGTGGCGATACACGCGCGGCAACGGCGGCTATGATTGGGTGCAGATCAATCATTATGCGGTGCGCTCGGTCGATAGCTTTCTGTTGAAATGCGAGCGCGGCCATGTCCTGCACACGCACAAGGAAATCGATCTGGAATACCACGACGGGATGAACCAAAACCACGAGCGCGACACGACGATCCTTCGCAGGCTCGACGGGTTTCACGAACAGCTCGACGAGCTCAGAGACGACGCCGTGCTCGCAAGCCTGCACGACCAGGCGGTGGCGATTCACACCGAACAAGCAAGGCGTCTTCGGGTTGAACGGCAGGGCATCTACGAAACGCTCAGCGCGCGCGCCCGCGAAACGGCCAGCTAGAACGCCCGCACGCATCGGGACGCGTGGCTCAGTTCGTCGACATCTCGGAGTTCCGGCCGCGTGGCCTGAGCCTGTGCAACAGCCCCGAATGAACCGCCGGCGCCCCGGCCAGCACGCCCGCGACCATCGGATCAGGGTTGTTGAACCGCAGCGGCGCGCCGCTGCGGTCGGTCACGCGGGCGCCTGCGGCCTGAGCGATCAGCGCGCCAGCGGCGATGTCCCATTCCCAGGCGCGCCTGAGCGTCAGCATGGCGTCGAACCGGCCCTCGGCCACCAGCGCCATGCGGTAGGCAAGCGACGGTCGGAAATGCCGCGCGACCGGCGGCAGTGTGGCATCGCGCCAGTTCTGCAGGTCAAGATTGGGGCGCGCGGCCAACAGGGTGGCCCCATCGACTTCGGCCCGATCAGAACAGCGGATTGGTCTGCCGTTTCGCGTGGCCGCATCCGGAGTTGCGCCATATAACAGATCCTTTGCGGGCAGGTAGACAACCGCCGCCTCGGGCGTTCCTGCCCGCACCACAGCCAGCGACAAGGCCCAGGTCGCCGCGCCCGCCACAAAGGCGCGGGTGCCATCGATCGGGTCCACGATGAATAGCGTCTCGGCCGTCAGCCGCGCGGCATCGTCGGGAGTTTCTTCGCTGAGCCAGCCATAGGCAGGCCGCGCCGCGGTCAGCGTGTCGCGCAGATCGGCGTCCACCGCCAGATCGGCCTCGGTCACCGGGCCTGCGGTGCCTGGTTTGTCCCATGTCTTGGGCTGATTGCGCCAGTATTTCAGGGCAATCTGGCCTGCCGACTTTGCGGCGTCGGTCAAAAGCGCCAGATCAGCCGCCCGCAAGGGTCAGCCCTTCGACAAGCAGGCTCGGCACCACTCGGGTCAGATGGTTGCGCGCATCATTGGCCGGGGTGATCCGCATCAGCATATCGCCCAGATTACCCGCCAGGGTGCATTCGTTGACCGGATAGGCGATCTGGCCGTTTTCGACCCAGAACCCCGACGCACCGCGCGAATAATCGCCCGTATTCGGGTTGATCGACGCGCCAATCAGCGAGGTAACCAACAGCCCGGTGCCCATCTGCGCCAGGAGATCGTCGCGACTGGACGTGCCTTGGGTCAGGGCAATGTTGGAAAGCGACGGCTGCGGCGGGCCCGAGAGGCCGCGCGCGGCGTTCGCGGTCGAAGTCAGACCCAGTTTGCGGGCGCTGGTCAGGTCCAGCGTCCAGCCGGTCAACACCCCGTCATTGACGATCTCGCGCCGTGCGGTTGGCAAGCCCTCGGCGTCAAAAAGCCGCGAGGCGGACGCGCGCGGACGGTGTGGGTGTTCGGTGATCGACAGGCCTGCAGGCAGCACCTGTTGTTCGAGCCGGTCGCGCAGCCACGACGACCCGCGCGCAACAGCGGCCCCGTTTGATGCAGACATAAGATGGCCGATCAGGCTGGACGCCACGCGTTCGTCATAGACAATCGGAAATGCGCCGGTCGGCGGCTTGCGCGCGCCGGCCATTGCCGCGGCGCGCTGACCGGCCTGACGCCCCACGTCCTCGGGCAGCGGCATATCATCGGAATGGGTGCGCATTTCGAAGGCATGATCGCGTTCCATCGACGTGCCCAGGCCCGAGATCGCCGAGGCGCTGATGACATGGCTGGTGCGGCCATAGGCACCGCTGAACCCGTTGCTGGCGGCCATCGAGATTGACCGGCGACCATAGACTGCTCCTGCCGATTCGACTTGGCTCACACCGGGAACGGCAAGCGCTGTCGCCTCGGCCCGGCGCGCGGTTTCTTCAAGGGCTTGGGGCGAGGGTTCGGACGCGGGATCGCTGAGATCAAGGCCCGAGGCATCGCGATCGGTGGCCAGTTGATCGGCGTCGGCGAGCCCGACACTGGGATCTTCGGGCGCCGCACGGGCCATGGCAACGGCCCTCTCGGCCATCGCCTGCAATGCCGCCGGGCGCGTATCCGAAGTGGATACACAGGCCTGCCGCCCGCCGATCAAAACCCGCAGGCCAATATCGGTGCTCTCGGACCGTTCGGCCTGTTCCAGAGCCCCGCCCCGAACGTCGATCGACACCGAAGTTCCCCGAATGGCCAAAACATCCGCCGCCTCGGCACCGGCCTTGGCGGCAATCGACAAAAGCTGGTCGGAAAGCTGGGAAAGGGTGTCTGACATCATGTCCTGAACAAGCTGTGAGCCGGGCGCATTTCGCCCCCAGCATGTAAGGCGCAGGTGCGACCGGGGCAAGGTGCCAGACCGGGCGCGAGGCGCCGGCCCCGGACGCTTTCGCGGGGGCGAACAGCCCGGTCGCGGCGCACCGTTAGCGCACCCTCTGGCCGTTCGCGGTTATCTCGCCGCTGGCCGTGATCTCGATCCGGCTCTCCAGCGTATCCGGTTCGACCCCCGGCTTGGCCAAAAGACCGAACATCATCTGCGCCATTCCCGCCCAAGCGCCGGGCAGCAGTCCGGCCTTGGTCAACCCCGTCAACAGCGCGCCGAGGCCGCGCACCGAAATGTCGACGAAACCTTCCGGGCGTGGCGGCCCCGCGAAGGTCTTGGCCGCAGAATTGTCGATATCGAATTGGCCCCGCGCCGTGATTTCGACGCCCAGCAGCGAGACGTGGAAATCCTCGATTTCCAGAAACGTGAACAGCAGCGGCGGCGGTGCCATCCTGTCCGCCCCCAAGGCGGGCTCGGAAGGCATTTTCGAGACTTCCACAAGCCCCGACAGGGAGACCCGCAGGTTGGCCGGTTCGCGTGGCAGCGCTGCGCCCGGATCGAACCGGGACCACACCGCTTCGCCCAATCGCAGGTTTTCATACTCGATTTTCAACGCAAAGGGCTGACCCGTTTCACCATCGTCGGTCGGGCCATCCAGAGCAAAACGGCTGGCGTCCAGCGAGAAATCGACCGGTCCCATCGGCAGCGCTGTGCCCGACAGGCGGTAGGTGCCACCAGTAAGGCCGCCGGAATAGGACATCCGGCCGTCGCCAACTTCGGATTGTGAAAATCCCGAGGTGGCCGCCATGTCGATCAGGATGGTCTGGCCGTCGGTCTCGGTATCAATACGCGCCTGAACCGCGCCAAAGGACGCATGGCTCTCACCCTCGGCCGGTTTTGCCGTCGGGTCCTGCGACAGATCGCTGATGACGCCGCTTGATTGAAAGACGTAATCATCGACGCGCACCGTCGCCCGGATGTTGGTCGCTTGGTCATCGTCTTTCAGGGCGATCGCGAAAATCAGGGCCCCAAGCGTGCCGTCGTTGATCGCCGTCAGATCGCCGCTGGCGTTCTGACCGAACCGGCTGTGGGCCGCGATCGCCTCGAGCGCCAGGCTTTGGTCAATTTCGACCGCTTCGCCGGCGACTGACAGGCTTTGCAGCACAACCTCGACCCTCTCGGCCATCCAGTCGACCTGCAGCGCGCCAGGCACACCGGAATAGACGATGTCCTGACCGGTAAAGGTCATCATCGCCACGAGCTCGATCGGGTCGCCGTTGTCGGGGCGCAGCGACAGTGCGACCGGCGCCTGGGCAAAGATCAGGTCGACGCCGCCATCGCCGCGATCCCGAAGCCGCATCTGGTCGATGATCACCGCGGCCGAGACCCGGTTCTGATCAATCCGGTAAGCGACCTCGTGCAAAATCAATCCGCCGGAAACGGCTTCCTCAAGGCCAATCGAAACCGTCACCCCCTGAGCCTGAAGGCGCGACAGGATGTCATCCCAAACCTGGGCCGAAGTGACATCGGCGGCGGCCTGCGTTGCGCCGATCAAGGTCAGGGCCGGAACGCAGGCCCACAGAGCCCATGAAGTTCGCATCTCAGATTATCCTGCTCGCAAGATGATTCGGACCTATGTCGGGCCTTGCCCCACCGGGGTCAACCTGTGACACTTGGATCAGGCATGGTTGCGGGAAATTTCAATGGCTGAGATGGCCGGAAAATGCGTGGTGATCACCGGTGCCAGTCGCGGGATCGGGGCCGAAGCGGCGCGGGTTTTCGCTGGCGCCGGTGCCAATGTCGTGCTGATCGCCCGCAGCGCGGATGCCATCGCCGATCTGGCGGGCGAGATCGGCGACCAGGCGCTGGCGGTGCCCTGCAACGTGGCGCGTTATCACGAGGTCGCAAGGGCGATTGACGCGGCGGTCCAGACCTTTGGGCGGCTCGACGTTCTAATCAACAACGCCGGCGTGATTGACCCGATCTCGCATCTGGCCACCTCCGATCCCGAGGCCTGGGGGCAGGCGGTGGATGTCAACCTCAAGGGCGTCTATCACGGGCTGCGCGCGGCTCTGCCGGTGATGCTGGGCGCTGCTGGCGGTACGATCATCAACATCTCGTCGGGCGCGGCCTACGCGGCGATCGAAGGCTGGAGCCAGTATTGCGCGACAAAGGCAGGGGCAGCGATGCTGACGGCGATGGTTCACAAGGAATATGGCGATCGCGGCATCCGGGTGATGGGTCTGTCGCCGGGCACGGTTGCCACGCAGATGCAGCGCGAGATCAAAGCCAGCGGCATCAACCCGGTCAGCCGCCTTGACTGGTCCGATCACATCCCGCCGAATTGGCCGGCGCGCGCCTGTTTGTGGATGTGCGGGGATGACGCTGATGCCTATCTGGGACGGGATATAGCCCTGCGCGACGAACCCATCCGACGGGCCGTCGGGCTGACCTCATGATCGAGGTTGACAGGGGCCAGGTCTGGACCATCACGCTGAACCGGCCCGACAAGGCGAATGCTTTAACCGCTGCGATGCTGAGCGAGCTTGCCGATCTGGCGCAGGAAGCTGATGCGGTTCAGCCTGCAGCGCTGATCCTGACCGGGCGCGGCAAGGTTTTCAGCGCTGGTGCCGATCTTGACGCGGCCAAAAAGGGTCTGGCGACGAACCGCGACTGGGAACGTCTGTCGCGGACGCTGGCGGCCCTGCCCTTTCCGACCATCGCGGCGCTCAACGGCACGCTTGCCGGCGGGGCGTTTGGTATGGCGCTGGCCTGTGACATGCGTATCGCCCGCCCCGGCGCGCGGTTTTTCTATCCGGTCATGGCGCTCGGGTTTCTGCCGCAACCCTCGGACCCGATCCGTTTGCGCGACCTCATCGGCCCGGCGCGGGCTGCGATGATTCTGCTGGCCGGAGCGAAGATCGACGCGACCGAGGCGCTGAGCTGGGGTCTGATCGACCGGATCGTTGACGGCGATCTGATGGCCGAGGCTCGGGCCCTGACCGAGCCGACACTGGCCGCAAATCCCCGCCATCGCGCCCAGATCAAACGCCTGCTCAGACGATAGTCCCTGGTTGCGCCTCGACTGACGCGCGGCACGCAACGCGACTGCCGCGGGCAGGCGCCAAGGAAAGAGCTTGCCCTGCAGGCGCGCAATTTGGAAGCAGCTGCCCGGGGGCTATTCAGCCCCGGCGTCGCGCAGCGCGGATTTGAGCTCGGCGTAGGACATGTTCTGATGGAGCTTGCCGTTGATCACAAACGATGGCGTTGACCGGACGCCGTCTGCGGTGGCGTTGGCTTGATAGGTGGCGACCATCGCCTCGGCAGAATCGCCGTTCTGCAGGCAGGCATTGATTTGATCCTCGCCAAGCCCTGCAGTCTTGCCCAGTCGACGCAGCGCTGCCGCGATACCGGTCGGATCGCCGGATGCCATCCACTTTGACTGGTTTTGGAAGAGCAAATCGGCAATGCCGAAATAACGGTCGGCACCGCCGCACCGGGCCAGCATCCCGGCCCAGAGACCGAACTGGTCGAAATAGACCTCGCGGTAGACAAAGTAGATCTTACCGGTGTCGATGTAATCGGCTTTCAGCGATTTGAACGGACCCTGGTGAAACGCCCGACAATGCGGGCAGGTGAACGAGGCGTATTCGATCACCGTGACGGCTGCGTCCGGGTTGCCAAGCGCCATGTCCTCGATCAATGGGCCGTCAGAACCGGCATCCTGGGCGACTGCCGTGGCGCCAAGGTCAAGACCGGGTGCCGGTGCCCGTCCGACGACCCACCACAGCCCGACCGCCGCCAGGGCAATCACCACAACACCACTTGCGATAAATCGGTTCATTATTTGCACACCTTTGTTGGTTCATTCATTTCTTTGGGCGGGTAAAAATCTGCGCGCCCAAGTCTTCCAGAGCCGCGCGCAGGTGTGTGTCGGCCACACCATCGGCGGCCGCCCGCGCTTTGTCAGCGCGCTCGGGATCGGACGCAGTGATCGGTGCCGCCAGAACCGGACGATGGTCAAAACTTGCTTGCCCCTCGGCAAACCCTTGGGGTGCAGTCTGGGTGATTCTGATCTGGCTGATCGCCGCATAGCCATAGCATGCGTTCACCCGGTCCTTCAGTTTGGGCAGATCGGCCGCCACAATCGGGGCCTGCGCGCCGGTGGTCAGGACCGTCAAAGTCGCCCCGATGCCGCCGCGGCCGTAACTGATACGCACCGGGCGGGTGACGCTGGCCATGTCTTCGCCCGCAATCTCGGCCCAATGGGTCAGAAGCCGGGTCACCGCAAAGCCGCGGCCCTCGCCCGCTTTGCGAATGCGCGTCGCCAGCAAGCTGCCGGTGCGTTCGAACCCGCGCATCCGGCGGCCCGCACCGCGATCCTTCGTTGACTTTGCGGCCATCTCTGCACTTCCTTCAGATATGCCTATTCTAGCGCCGGCGTTTCGCGATGCCAGCCGTAACGCACCAGGGGACGCATAAATCTTGCGTGAGGCCGAACCGATCTCTGGCAGTCTACTGGCCTGGTACGACGCCCATGCACGCACCCTGCCATGGCGCGTGGGACCGGCCGACCGGGCGGCGGGAGTACGACCCGAACCCTATGCCGTCTGGCTGAGCGAAGTGATGCTGCAACAGACCACCGTTGCCGTCGTGATCCCCTATTTCAACGCCTTCCGGCACGCCTGGCCCGATGTCGGCGCCCTGGCCGGTGCCGCCGACGCCGATGTCATGGCCGCCTGGGCGGGCCTTGGGTACTATGCCCGCGCGCGTAACCTGTTGAAGTGCGCGCGTATTGTAGCCGGGGACCTGGGCGGCGTTTTCCCCGAAACACGGATCGAGTTGATCGCCCTGCCGGGGATCGGCCCGTATACCGCCGCGGCCATCGCGGTGATCGCCTTTGACCAGCCCGAAACCGTTGTCGACGGCAATGTCGAACGGGTCATGGCGCGGCTCTTTGCTGTCGAGACGCCCCTGCCCGCCGCCAAGCCCGACCTGGTCCGCCTGGCCACCGGTCTGACGACAGATCATCGCCCCGGAGATTATGCTCAGGCGCTGATGGACCTCGGTGCCTCGGTCTGTCGGCCGCGCACGCCTGCCTGCGGCATCTGTCCGCTGGCGCAAAACTGTCTGGCCCGAAACCGGGGCATGGCCGCCGAGTTGCCGCACCGGGTGCGCAATGCCGCCAAGCCGGTGCGGCGCGGTGTGGCCTACCTTGCGCGGCGCAGCGACGGTGCGTGGCTGGTTGAGCGTCGGCCCGATGCAGGACTTTTGGGCGGTATGCTGGGCTGGCCGGGGTCGTCATGGGCCGAGGGCCCGGTCTGCCCGGTTGCGGAGCCTCCGGTGCCGGGTGCTTGGACCGAAGTGCCGGGCGAGGTCCGCCACACGTTCACCCATTTCCACCTGCGCCTGCGTCTGATGTCGGCAAGGGTTGGAACTGACGCGCGGCCAAGGCGCGGCTTTTTTGCCCCAGCCGATCGCTTTTCCCCCGGCGATCTGCCCACGGTCATGCGCAAAGCCTTTGAATTGACTCAGGCTCATCTGCCAGCCGATTGATCGGCCTCGCGGGCGCGACTATAGTCGGCCCGACTTTTCGCCAATACGAGGCCCCGATGATTGCCCGCCAAGAGCTGACACGCTGGCACCGGATTCTGCCCTTCGGTCTGTCGTTTTTGACGCTGCCGCTGGTCTGGATCGGTGTTGCCCAGGGCGGGTGGACCACCTGGCTTTTGCCGATCTATGGCTGGTGGGTGTTTCCGGTGCTGGACTGGCTGATGGGCCGGTCGGTCGAGGGGGCGGACACCGAGGCGGGCGAGGCTGACCTTTTCTGGTACCGGGCCATCACGCTGGTCTGGTTGCCGCTGCAGGTCTTGGTCATCTTTGGTGGTATCTGGGCGGTTACGCGGTCGGGAACTCTGGAAGCTGGCGAAAAACTCACGCTGTTTCTGGGGGTCGGCGTGATCAGCGGCTCGGTGGGCATCGTCTATGCGCACGAGTTGATGCATCAAGCCAGCCGCCTGGAACGCTGGCTGGCTGATCTGCTGCTGGCCTCGGTACTTTACAGCCATTTCCGGTCGGAACATCTGCTGGTCCACCACGCCCATGTGGCGACCCCGCGCGACGCGGTAACAGCCCGATACAACGAAGGGTTCTACCGGTTCTTCGGGCGGGTTTTATGGCAATGCTGGTGGTCGGCTTTTCGGGCCGAGCGGGCACGGCTGGCAAAGCGGGGACGCGGCCGCTGGCACCGATCGAACCCGTTCTGGCGGTACTGGGCTTTGAAAGTCGGGTTCCTGGCGCTGGCCGTTGTGGTTGGCGGGGCCGAGGGGCTGGGGCTGTTTCTTTTTCAGGCGATGATTGCGATCTTTCAGCTCGAACTGATCAATTACATCGAACATTACGGGCTTACCCGCAAACACCTGGGCGGCGGCAAGTACGAGCCCATCAAGCCGCGCCATTCATGGAACGCCGACCAGCGGGCGACGAACTGGTACCTGATCAATCTTCAGCGCCATTCGGATCATCATTACAAACCGGCGCGTCGGTTTCCGCTGCTGCAGAGCTATGCGCCCGACGAGGCCCCGCACCTGCCCGCCGGGTACCCGTTGATGACACTGATGGCGCTGGTGCCGCCGCTGTTTCGGCGCGTCATGAACCCCCGGGTCCGGGCCTGGCGACGGCAGTTTTACCCCGAAATCACGGACTGGAAGCGGCTGCCAGCGGGGTGAGGCGAGGCGCCGATCGCCAGCAGCGCGCATTTGCCTTTGGCCCCGCACCCGGGAAATCATGGTTGGCCGGAAACCCAGCCGGAGAACCGCCAAATGGGTCGGCCATTGACTTGTCTGGCCCATTGTTTTGAAATTGCCGGGCAAGTATGTGGGAGGGGGCTGGGTTTTCGGCATCGCGCTTGATCAGTTTTATCGTTGGGGATTTGCGCGGCGTCATCTGGCACCGGTTGTTCTTGCGACCGCTGCGGTTCTGACCGGGTGCGCGGGCCAGACCCACGCGCCGCTTTCCGACGATGTTGCGGACCGGCAAAACCTGTCGGGCTTTCCGTATCATCCGCTGGTCTACCATCTGGACCTGTCGACGCTTGCCTATCACCTGCACGCGCAGACATTGATCTGGCCGTTTGATCCCTATTACGAGGCGCTGCCGGGTGGCGAGATCGGGCGGGCTAATTTCATGGCGAAAGTCCAGGGATGGGCCGGTGCCAAGGGGCGGGAACAGGCGGCCGCACGACCGAACGCAGGCGATTACCGTGGTCCGGGCCGGTTGGCGGGTTTTGACGACAACCCGCTGCACGACCCGATCCTGTACCGTTATGACGGGCTTGCCCCGTGGCAGAGCGCGATCACAAATACCGGCGACAGATGGGTTGAATATCTTCCGTCGGCTCCGATTGCCGACCGGATTCGCGACGTCTACATGTGCCAGCGCAGACCGAGCGCGGCGCACGATACGGTTTCCGTCGGGCGCGTGGCGTCGAATTCCGCAGCACGCGGATCAGGAGCGCGCGACGTGCTGTTGGCCTTCGAGGGCAGCACCGGGGACAAGGGTGAAACCGGGCATCCGGCATCGCAAAGCCTGTTGGGCTTTGTGCTGTTGCGACATCGCGCGGGCAGCGGCGCCTATGACATTCACATATCGTTTCGCGGCAGTCGCAGCGGATCATTGCTCAGAGCGGTTGCGCAGGCCAACTGGGACGTGCGGGCGCGCGGGAACCCCGACTGGATCACCGATCTGGGCTATGGGCTGGTCAGTCCCGAAGACAAAGCAGCCCACATAACCACAACTGGTGCCGTTCACCGGGGATTTGCGCGAAGCCTCGAACTGACCCTGCCCAATATCTTTGCCTGTCTCGGCAAGGCCGCATCCCTCGGGCCGGGGTCGCGGCCCGAGAATATCTATGTGACGGGTCACAGCCTTGGCGGCGGTCTGGCGCAGCAGTTTGTCAGCGCGATGACACTGGGCGATCAATACGGTCCGAATGGCGGCGGACCGGCGATGCCGCGCGCATTGCGCACGTGGCCATGGCAACAGATCAAACTGATAACCTTTAGCGCGCCGCGCGCCGGAGATCCGGTCTGGGCCGAGACGCTGACGACGCAGGTGCTGGCCTCGGACTTTCACGCGCGCGATCGGCTGCGGTACGATTATAACGCGCTGGTGCCCAATGATCCGAGCATCGTCGCGCGGCTGGCCGACCCGACGACGCCCGTGGGATATCGGGTGCTGGTGACCACCGACGCCGTTTCGACCTCGGTCGTCGCCGGTCGCAAACCGGTCGGCAAGACCGTCTATGCCGACAAACTGCGGTCGCTTGCCATTGCCGCGCCGTACGATCCTGATTCGCACGAGCCCGCCGTGGTGCGGGATTTCATGGTTGCGAGCCTGAGCGATTCTGACATTCCACCGGCCTTGTGGCGCTATCGAAAATTTTCGCTGGCCAAGGCGGGTGAAGCGGGCAATCCAGAACGCGAGATGGACCTGTATACGCGGCTGCAAACCATATACCTGCGATACCACAGCGGTCTGAACCCGGATTTCGACGCCGCCGCTTTTGAGCGCGACGCTGAAATTTTCAACCTGCTTCTGGCCGAGGAATAATATTCGCGCCGCCACCAAAAAAAGCCCCGCCGTAAGGCGGGGCAAGTTATAGTGCCGCGGCCAGGCCGCAGGCACCGGCGGTATACGTTGTCAACTAGGTCGAGTGGCCATTTCGGCGCGTATTTGTTGGCGTAACAGGTCGATAGGGATCGGCTTGCCGTCGCGCCGGAAAGTCCAGTAGGTCCAGCCATTGCAGCTGGGTGCGCCTTCGAGCGCGGCACCGACCTGGTGGATCGATCCTTTGGCTTCGCCCGAGATCAGCGTGCCGTCGGCGCGAACCTTGGCAGTCTGGCCGCGCGGGCTTTCCAGCACCTCGCCGGGACGCAGCAGCCCGCGTTCAACGAGCTGGCCGAAGGGCACCCGGGGTTCGGCGCGTTTCGAGGCGCTGACGCTCAGGCTTTCGCGGTCGTAGCGCCGCACCTTTTCCAGCCGCCGGGCGGCGACCTTGCGGTAAGCCGCCTCGCGCTCGATGCCGATCCAGTCGCGGCCCAGCATTTTGGCGACGGCGCCGGTGGTGCCGGTGCCGAAGAACGGATCAAGCACCACGTCGCCGGGGTTGGTGGTGCCGAGGATCACCCGGTGCAGCAGGCTTTCGGGTTTTTGGGTCGGGTGTGCTTTGTCGCCCGCGTCGTCTTTCAGCCGCTCGTGACCGGTGCAGATCGGCAGCACCCAGTCCGAACGCATCTGGATGCCTTCGTTCAGCGCCTTCAACGCCTCGTAATTGAAGGTGTATTTCGCGCCTTCCGATTTCGAGGCCCAGATCAGCGTCTCGTGCGCATTGGTCAGACGTTTGCCGCGAAAGTTCGGCATCGGGTTCGATTTGCGCCAGATCACGTCGTTGAGCACCCAGAACCCGGCGTCTTGGAGCGCCGCGCCGACCCGGAAAATGTTGTGATAGGACCCGATCACCCAGATCGCGCCGTCGCGTTTCAGGACGCGCCGGGCAGCGGTCAGCCATTGCCGCGTGAAAGCGTCGTAGGCGGCAAACCCCGAAAACTGGTCCCAGTCGTCATCCACCGCGTCAACGCGGGAATTGTCGGGGCGGTACAGGTCGCCCTTGAGCTGAAGATTATAGGGCGGGTCGGCGAAAATCAGGTCGACGCTGGCTTCGGGCAACGCGTTCATTGCCTGGACACAGTCTCCGGCAAGTATCTGGTTGAGCGGCAGCGGGCCGCCTTTGGGGGTCGTCTGGGTCATATCTGCCTCGGTCAGCGGGGTTTACCCCCGCGAATTGGTTGACCGGGATCATGAGTCATTGGCGATTCTGGGTCAAATTCTTTTTTGAATCAGAGGGTTAAGAAATTCGTTGCCTACAAGATATTGTGGACGGGTTTGAACGAACGCCTATGATGTGGGGTTACACCGTGGCTTTTCAGTGCCGCGCGGTGAGCTGCGGTCGGGTATCCGACGTTGGTTTCCCAGCTGTAGCCGGGAAAGTGTTGCGCCAAATCCACCATTAATGCGTCGCGCGCCACCTTGGCGACGATAGAGGCGGCCGCAATCGACAGCGCCCGCGCGTCGCCCCCGATGACGCAGGTGGCGGGCATGGCCAGCCCAGATGGTATCCGATTGCCGTCGATCAGCGCGTGGTCAGGGCATCGGGCCAGCCCCGCCAGGGCGCGCGACATCGCCAGATGCGCGGCCTGAAGAATGTTGATCCGGTCGATCTCGGCCACCGATGCATGGGCCAGCGACACCTCTGCCACCGCCCGGATCCGCGCCGCCAGATCGCGTCGGCGCGCGGCGCTCAGCCTTTTGCTGTCGTTGATGCCATGCGGGATGCGACCCGGGTCCAGAACCACCGCGGCGGCGGTGACTGGTCCGGCCAGCGGGCCGCGACCGACCTCGTCGACCCCTGCGACGCGCGCAAAGCCGCGCGCGATCAGGTCGCGTTCCAGTTGGAAATCAGGGGTTCCCATGAGCGCAGCAATACCGGCGCGGCGCAACAAAGAAAACCGGGCGGCGCTGCGTCCAAGCGCCGCCCGGCCCCGGCGCAGGGTTTGGGGCCCTGCGCCCTGCTCGTGCCTCGGGGTGTCAGTTGCCCCAGACGATGTGGGTGCCGCTGCGGTAATCGCGGTAATTGCGGTCGCCCGCGTAGCTGCGGTCACGCGGGTAGACGATGTAGAACCCGGCCCGGCGCAGACAGCGCGGTGCAAGCGCCCATTTGCGGCCCTGGCGGGTCAGCACGGTACGGCGGCAGTCTTTGGGAAGTTTCGCCAGGCGCTCGGTTTTTCTCTCAAGGCAACGGGCGCTGAACAGCCGCTGATCGCCGCGCGGGGTGCGGAAAAATCGCAGGCACCGGGCCGGCAGGGCATACCTTTGCTTGTACCGCTTATTGTGGTCGTAGCGCCGAACCCCATGATAGTTATCCTGGGTCTGCGTGGTGCTGACCTGGGTATTGGCATCATTGTCGATGGCCGACGCTATGGCGGCAAACGCGGCGATGCCGATCAGAAACTTGGCGAGGTCGCTGGTTTCGGCCCGCGCCTGGGCGGCGGTGACGCTGGTGATGGCAAGGGCTGCGATGAGAACGGGGCCTATCAGGGTGCGGAGCGGTTTCATGTCGATTTCCTCTGGCTTTCGTTGGCACGTGCGACACCAATTGGCGTCTGGATGCAGCCATTGACGCCAGCGCCGCGAAGTCTCGCAATAACGGCGGGCGGTTATGGGATAACCAGGGACGGCGGGGTGTTCGGATATTGTATAACCACGCGCAACGGCCCAGTGTCGGGGCCATGAGAAGTACCCGGATCATATCGCTTTCAGCCGTCGCGCTGATCATCAGCTTTCAGGCCGCAAGCGCCGCCTGTTACGCCGATTACAAGGCCAAACGTGACAATCCCCTGCGCCTGCATTATGGGGTGATCGAGCTTTCTGACGACGCCTGTGACGGCAAAAAAGCCGCGGCAAGCCAAATTGCTGCCCGGATCGGGCAGGATGGTTGGAAGCTTTTGAACGTCATGGGCCTTTTCGGCAACGAGGGGCTGGAGGAACGCAAAGAAAGTGCCGGCCCCTACTATCTCAGGTACTGATCGCCAAATGTCCGGCAACCGCGTGGTTGCCATCGGAATCGCCGCGATTGTCCTGATCCTGATCCTGAGTGCGGCGGTTTTGTTTTACACCCTGCCCGATGCGAATACGTTCAACGCGCGCGTCGAACGGATATTCATCGAGAACGAAGGCCTGACTTCGGGCGCCGAGATCAAGCTGTTGGAAATATTGGCCCAATCCGGGACCGCGTTCGCCGACACGCTGACCTCGTACCGCACGGTCATCTTCGTGCTGTTGGTATTTGCGACCGCGCTGCTGATCGCGGCGCTGGTGTTTCTGGTGACGATCATCGCGATGAACCGGCGCATGGGCGAGATCGAGCGGACCGGCATTCAGGTTTCTTCGCTGATCATCAGCCGCGAAGAGAACGTGGTTTACCTGAACAACATAGAGTTCAAGCTGACCGGAGCGGCGATCGAGACCCTCAGCGTGCTGGCCGAAGCGCG
Organism: Brevirhabdus sp.; assembly: GCA_047518005.1. Classification (GTDB taxonomy): domain Bacteria; phylum Pseudomonadota; class Alphaproteobacteria; order Rhodobacterales; family Rhodobacteraceae; genus JAKZRT01. The sequence goes on along the minus strand of JAKZRT010000100.1, from coordinate 14,269 downwards.
GATGGACGAGGACATTCTGTCGGGGATCGAGATTGAAGCGGTGATCACCGGTAAGAACGCCGCCGATTGCGACGAGGCGGCAGGGGCGACCCGGATCAAGCGGCTTCGCGATGCGCTGGGCAACCAGATGGTCAGCGAGCTGTTGGTGAAAAACATCAGCCGCAAGGGCTATATGCTGGCCATCGACAAGGACGTGATCCAGATGATCTGAGGCGTCCCTGTTCGATCTGGGGTTTTCGCCGAAATACACGAACACTCACAATCAATTTTAGTGCAAGTGAAGGGCCGGGGCGCGACTGTCTGCCAAATATGGCGGAGGCAGGGCTTTGAAAATTTCACGCCGATATATGGCCACAGCGACTATCGCCGGGTTGACCTTTCCTGCGGCGCTGGTGGCGCAGGACAACATCCTTGCCGACGCGCTGAGCGCGCAGATGTTCGGGGCCCACGACGAGCACCGGGCAGGGCTGACGCTGATCGCGGAACGGGGCAACCCAGATATGGCGGCGGGTCTGATTTTGGCGCTGCGGTTCGCTGACTTGCGCCAGCACGCGATTGCCAGGACGCTGGAAGAGATCACCGGACAGCGCCTTGGCACGGACTGGTTTCAATGGATGCTGTGGCAGGAGCGCGCGCCCGAGGTCATCCCGCACCCCGTCTTCGTCGCCTTCAAACGCGAAGTCCTGTTGCAGGTCGATCCCAACTTTGAGGTTTTCCTGCGCCCCGAACATCTGGCGCCCGACAAAATGAGGATCAGGCTGGAGGAAATAACCTGGGGCGGCGTGCGCAAGGATGGCATTCCGTCGCTGGACAACCCGGAAATGATCGCCGCAGCAGATGTCGATTACCTGCGCGACGATGATCTAGTTTTCGGGATTTCGATCAACGGCGATAGGCGCGCCTATCCGCTGCGGATCATGGGCTGGCACGAGATGTTCAACGCGGTGATCGGCGGCGTGCCGGTGGCGCTGGCGTATTGCACGCTCTGCGGGGCGGGAATTCTGTTTGAAACCCAGTTGCCCAACCGCGAGGCACCGCTGGTTTTTGGATCATCCGGATTTCTATACCGGTCAAACAAGCTGATGTTTGATCGCCAGACCCATTCGTTGTGGAACCAATTCACCGGCCGCCCCGTGGTGGGGCCTTTGGTGGAAAGCGGTGTTGAGTTGCGCCAGCGCCCGGTTGTGATCACCACTTGGGCGGACTGGAAGGCCAGCCATCCGGGCACGAAAGCGCTGTCGCTCAACACTGGCCACAGTCGGGACTATGGGTCGGGGGTGGTTTATTCCGACTACTTTGCTTCACGTGATCTGATGTTCCCGGCCGTGGTCGATCAAAGCCAACACCGGCAAAAAGATCTGGTTTTCGCGATCCGGCAGTTTGGCGCGGCGCGGGCTTGGCCATTGCGTGCCTTTGAAGGCAGGCCGGTCATCAACGACGCCATTGCTGAGACGCCTCTGGTGTTGATCGGCAATCCCGAGCGGCGCAGTGTCCGCGCCTACGAGCGCGGCGGGCTGACCTTTGCAACATCCGCGACCGGTATGGTTGGCGATGACGGGTCGATGTGGATTGTGACCGAAGACGCGCTGATTGGTGATGGTGGCAAGCGGCTTGCAAGGGTCGCGGGCCACATCGCCTTTTGGTTCGCCTGGGACAATTATCTGAGCGATGTCGGATCGGTCTATGGCGGCTGAGGCCCGAGCGGTGCTGTCGGGTCTGGCCAGGCCTGGATTTTGTGCGCGCCGAAGAAATATCCCGAAATTTCCTGCGCCCGAAAAATCTTCGTGAAGATTTTTCTGCGCCGGTCTAAGACGGGCGCATGGCCCCGTAGCTCAGCCGGATAGAGCGACCGCCTCCTAAGCGGTAGGTCACAGGTTCGAATCCTGTCGGGGTCGCCACTTTATCATTTTCAAGCCTGCCGCGGAAATTCAGCTTCGATCAATGTGCCCACATCGGTCGGGACGACCCGGACGGTTCCGCCATAGTGCTCGGCGATGCGCGCGACGATGGCCAGGCCCATGCCGCTTCCTTCACGCTCGTCTTTCGGCTTGGCCGCGAAAAGCGGCTCGAAAACTTTGGAGTGAAGCCCCGGGTCGATGCCGCGTCCGTTATCGGCGACGCTGAGCCGGGTCATTTCGCCAATGGTTCGGCAGTCGACTGTCACCGTGCCTTCGACGCCGCCGTGATGCAGGACCGCGTTCGACACGAGCGCGCGCAGAAAATGTTTGGCGTCGCGTTCGCCAAGATGTATCGACGCGCCGCGGTTTTTGCACTCGACACCAAATCCCGGTGGAATTTCGAACTGCATCAGCACCCGGCCCAACACTTCGCCGACCTGAAGCGTGTCAGCCACCTGGTCTTCGCCGATGGTGGCATAGGTCAGAAGGTCAGCCAGCATGGTATCGAGCCGCGTCATTCGGTCCTGCAACAGTTCCAGCGACCGGCGGGCGGTTTGCGGCACTTCAAGTTCGGCCGCCTCGATGTCTTCGACGATCCATTCCGGCAGATCCCTGAGGGCGCGCACCAAGGCGCGCAAGTCGTGAGAAATCAGGTGGACATAGCTGACCTCGACCGGGTGCCCGGACCCGCCGGCGGTGCTGATAATTTCGTGCCTGACCATGGTCTCGAGCTCCGTCAGAATACTTTCCCCACCGGGGGTTTTTGCACCTCCGTTCAGGCCACGTCGTGCAGTCGGTCGCGGACGTTTGCGGGGTACTTTTGCCGTAACTGGTGCCACCGCGTCTTTTGCTTTTCAGGGTCCGATCTGGCGGTGATCAGGTTCCACATCTGCGCGACGCGCCGCAAAGCCTCGTCCGGGGTGACGTCTCCGGCCAGCGCCCGGGGCAGCCAGAGGTTGAGCGCGCCCAGATACTGCGACTGGTTGGCCAGATAAAGATCAGGGATGGCGCCCTGAAGGCTTTCCAGATGCACATCAAGAAACTCGCGCGAATAGATTTTCTGGATCTCAGGGTCTTCGTAGTGTTCCGGGCGGAACGGGTCGAAATATCCGCCTTGCTGGCGCACCGACAGGGTCGACATTTCCGGGCTGGCAGCGAAGAGGCTGAACAGATACGCGACCTCGGGTTCGGCCGTTTTCGCCGAAACCGCATAGTTCCAGCCCCAGTTGAAATAGGGGACCAGCAACAGTTTGCCGTCAACAAATCCACCGGGTGTCGGGCCGTACTGCATGGCCCCGCGCATCGGGCTTTCAGGGCCGTTCAGAAATTTCTGCGACCCGCCCCAGCCGATGTTGCAATAAATATCGCCGCGGCTGTAGCGTTCCCAGTTTTCAAAAAGGCCAAGATGCGCGACCTCGGGGGCCAGGTGCGGGGTGACGTTGATCATATCCCGGAGCGCCTCGATCCCGGCATCGCGATCGATCTGGGGCACCAGGTCCATTGACAACGGCCAGACGCCCTTGGCGTGGAACCGCACCCACCATTCCCACCCGACATAGCCCGAGGTGCGAAACAAGAGCCCGCCCTTGATGTCTTTGTCGGGTTGGTCGAACCATTTGATCTGTCGATCAAGTTCCTCCCAGGTCAGAGGAATATCCAGAGCCGTGCCGAACTTGTCTTGGTATTGCGCCTGCATGTCGTGGTCGGACAGGAACCGGTCGTTGTAAAACATCACATAGGCGTCACCGTCGGTCTGGAACCCGTAATGACGGTTGTCAAAAAGATCGCCTATACCAAAGAGAATATCCTGCCGGAAACCCGCGGGTTCGTGTCTGGCCACATAATCATCAAGCGGCAGAAGCGCACCGGATGACGCGAGATCAGGGATGCCAAACGTGGCGGGCAGCACCACGTCGTAGTCGCCGCTGCCGCTCATCCAGTCGAGGCTGATCTGCGTGTTGATGTCGTCGACAGAAGTTTCGGCGACGGAAACCACGACCCCTGTTTCTTGGACGAAATGCGCGATTACAGGGGCAATATTGTCGCCGCATCCGTTCGGAATAAGAAGTTTCAGGCCGACATTTCGGCCTTGGGTCAATTCGACCACTTTGCGAGCACTGTAGTGGTGCAATTGCTCGTTGGTCAGGCCCATAGCGGGCACGCCTGTCGACAAAGCCAGCACCGAGGTGCCGCCCAGCCCACCCAGTATTTCACGCCGGGTTGGCGGATGCGGCCTTGGCGTTCGAAAAATCTTGCCGTTCTCCATTGCCACCTCCTTGCAGAGCCGACGAATTAGCAACCCCAATTTAAGAACAAGTTAAGAATTTCCCCCGAAAAATTGCGCCGCGCTAAGGGGACGCAGATGACGAACACCAAAACGCGTTGGCGTGGCACTGTTGTGGCACGGCTGGAGATCGCCCTAGTTGCGGTGGTCCTGTCTATCCTGGTGGCAGCATTCCTGAGCGGTCGGCAAATGCTGGAGCTGCGGCGGGTCGAGACCGATGTGTTCGCCCGCGCGTTGCCGGCGTTGCAGACCGCGCAAAGTCTGGGCGGAGATTTGACTGCGCTTTTGGGTTTGACGACCGTGATGACCCACGACCTGCCCGACGACCGCTTGGCCGACCTGAACCAGACTATGCAGGAGATAACCGCGCGGCTTCAGACTTTTACGCCGGAAAATTTTGCCCGAGCCCTGCCGCAAGAAACCCGTGCCGAAACCCTGGCGCGGCTGGATTCGATCACCAACCGTGTAGAAGAAATATTTGCCGTTCAGACCCAACGCAATGAATTGCGCGGGCACGGCGACCGGCTTTTGGCAACGCTGCGCGGCATCCAGACAGACATCCAACAATCAACCGAGGTTCTGGTTCTGGATGCGGCAGCGCGGCTGCGGAGCATTGCGTCGGATCTATCGGTCGCACGCGGTGATCTTTCGGCCCAGGTTGCCAATCTGAACGCATTGATCGACTTTAAAGCGGATTTATTGGGGGTATTTTTTCTGGTCGACAGCCTGGAGCAGCTGGAATCCAACGAAAATCTGCCGCGCATCGAACAGGGGCTGCAGTTTCGAACGCGCAGCGCCGCGCAAACATTGTTCAGCATCGGTCAGATCGACAACCGCCGCAGCTTGGCGCTGCAAGTCGACCAAATAAGAACATTGCTTTTGAAAGAAGGCGGCCTAGTCGACACGACGCGTAAACTGAGCCAAGCCACGGCCAGGCTTGAGGGGCTGGCGTCAGACGAGATTCGCGACGTTGCGACATTGTCAGCGCTTCTCACCCGGCAAATCTCGGAAAACGAGGCCGACTTTGAGCGTGGCCGTGCAACGCTGAGCGCCACGGTCAACCGACTTTTGTGGATCGGGTCGCTGACCATCGCCTCGATCATTATCACGGCCGCGCTGGTCCACCGCTTTGTCCTGCGCCGACAAATCGGAATTCGGATGTCACGACTGGCCGACGCGGTGACAAAAATCTCGCAAGGCAAGTTAGAGACACCGGTGGACGTGTCGGGCAGCGACGAGGTTGCGCGGATCGCCGAGGCGCTGGCAGTGTTCAAAGGCCACGCGCAGGATCTGGTCCGCTCAAACGCCGACCTCGAACGATTTGCTTTTGCGGCGTCGCACGACATGCGCGCACCGCTGAACGCGATCTATGATCTCGCGTCATGGACACTGGAAGACGAAGGCCCGAACCTTACGGAATCCGGGCGGGACAACCTGGAAATATTGATGCAGAGGGCAGCGCGGCTGCGGCGTTTGTCGGCTGATTTGCTGACCTATGCGCGGATCGGCACTCAGGAGGAACAATACGAATTAATCTCGCTCGGTCAGCTGGTGGATGACATTGCCGAGCTGGCCGACCCGGGGAAATCGTACAACGTCACGCTGCAAGGTCCGCTGCAAGAAACCACGGCGCCGGTTGCACTGGTGCGTCAAATATTGCTTAATCTGGTCGGCAATTCTGTCAAACACCACGACCGAACCGCCGGTCAGATCGACATACTCGCGCAGGAAACCGACGGACGGTTGAAAATTTCGGTAACCGACGATGGTCCGGGAATTCCGCCCGAATACCACGACCGGATATTTGCTGCTTTCCAGACCCTGCAATCGCGCGACGATGTCGAAGGCAGCGGCATGGGTCTGGCGATCATAATCAAGCTTGTCTCGAATATCGGCGGCAAGATAGAGATCAGCTCGGACCCCAAGACTGGGCGCGGTTCGACATTTACATTCGAGCTGCCTATCAAGCCTAAAGCCGTCGAAAAGCCGCCGGTTGAAGCGGCAGCCTGATTTTGCGGGCAACGAATAGGTAATCATGCTCGTTTAAAATGACCGCGATGGCCGCGAGACATGAAATTGCAAGGTTTTTGATCGCCGACGATGACGTTGTGGACGTTCTGGCGATCAAACGGTCGATCAAACAGCTTGAAATTGCCAATTCGGTGCAGGTTGCCAAGGACGGCGTGGAGGCCCTGGAAATCCTGCGGCGCGACACCGGACATGACCAAAATCTGCCCCCTTATATCGTGACATTGGATCTGAACATGCCGCGAATGAACGGGCATGAATTTCTGGCAGAAGTGCGTAAAGATCCGCTGCTGTGCCGTGTTATCATCTTCGTATGGTCAACGTCGGAAGCGCCCGACGACATCCACGCGGCGTATTCCAAAAACGTCGCAGGTTACATCGTAAAGCAACAGGGTACCGATGCGTTGCGCCGGGCCTTGTCAATGCTCGACAATTATTCGCGGCTTGTTGTGTTCCCCGTCTGACCGCCAATTCTGTGGATTGCAGCGTAACCGCGCAATTCTGGGCGCGGTTCCGGGGAAATTGATCGGCCTGAAGTCAGGGCGCTTTGGCTTGAGGCTGGTCTTTGGCTTGCGCCGCGCCCCACCCGTGATACGCGAGCGAGAGGCGTCGGCATTGGTTGCGCCAATGGCCCAGACGACCAGTTACGACGCCACCCTCGCGCTTCCTCAAATGTCCTTGAAAAACGATGAATGATGGAACCGGCGCTAGGGCTGGCGGGCGGCTTTTTCGTCAATTCCCGAGGTGCCTTCGCGGCGCTCGAGTTCGGCCATGACGTCACCCAGGCTGACCCCGCGCGCGGTTAGCATGACCAGAAGGTGATAGAGCACGTCGGCCGCCTCGGCGGTCAAACGGTCCTTGTCGCCGCGCACCGCCTCAATCACCGCCTCTGTCGCCTCTTCGCCGAACTTTTCGGCGGCTTTTTCGGGACCCTGCGACAAAAGTTTGGCGGTCCACGAGGTTTCGGGGTCAGCACCTGCACGGGCGGCGATGGTTGCGGCGAGGCGCTCGAGTGTGGTCACGACAGTCGCACCGGGATACCGGCGGCGGCCATATGCGCCTTGGCCTGGCCGATTGTATAGGAGCCGAAGTGGAAAATCGAGGCCGCCAGAACCGCGCTGGCCCCCCCTTCGGTCACACCTTCGACAAGGTGGTCAAGCGTACCGACCCCGCCCGAGGCGATCACCGGGATCGACACCGCGTCGGACACGGCGCGCGTCAGGGCGATGTTGAACCCGGCTCGGGTGCCGTCGCGGTCCATCGAGGTCAGGAGAATTTCACCGGCCCCCTTGGCCGCGACCGTGCGCGCGAAAGCGACCGCGTCTATACCGGTGGCGCGGCGGCCGCCGTGGGTGAATATTTCCCATGTGCCGGGGGCGGTTGTCTTGGCGTCGATGGCGACGACAATGCATTGCGATCCGAACTTTTCGGCAGCACGCGCCACGACATCCGGATCGGCCACGGCAGCGGAATTGAAGCTGACCTTGTCAGCACCAGCCAAAAGCAGCGCCCGCACGTCATCGACGCTGCGCACCCCGCCGCCCACGGTCAGCGGCATGAAGCAGGCTTCGGCGGTGCGGGTGGCCAGGTCGTGCATGGTGCCGCGATTTTCGTGCGTGGCGTTGATGTCAAGAAAACAAAGCTCGTCCGCGCCCGCGTCGTTGTAGGCCACCGCCGCCGCCACTGGATCGCCCGCGTCGACCAGATCGACGAAGTTGACGCCTTTGACTACGCGCCCGTCCTTGACGTCCAGACAGGGGATGATCCGGGTCTTCAACATGGGGCTTGGATAGGGTCAGGGCGGTAAAGAGGCAAGTCCGGCGCGGCGATTGCGGGCCGGGTGCGCCTGTGAGAAAGGTGGGCGCGGCAACGGTGGAGGATCGGATGGACAGTCGCTTTGCAACTTATCCCAGCCTAGACGGCAGCACGGTCATTGTGACGGGTGGCGCGTCGGGGATAGGCAAAGAGATCGTCAAGGCTTTTGCCGCGCAGGGTGCGAAGGTGGGATTTGTCGATCTGGATGCCGATGCTGGCGCGCGACTGGCCGAGGGCTTGAGCGGCAGCCACGCTTTTCGCCATTGCGATCTGCGTGACATCGACGCGTTGCGCGATGCCTTTGCCGCCCTTGCGCTCGAGCTTGGCCCGGCCGTGGTCCTGGTCAACAACGCGGCCCGCGATGACCGACACGACTGGCGCGATGTCACGCCCGAGCTTTGGGACGAACGCCAGGCCACCAACATTCGCCACCAGTTCTTTGCCATCCAGGCTGCGGCACCGGGGATGATCGAGGCCGGCGGCGGGTCGATAATCAACATGGGGTCCGTTTCGTGGTGGCAGGCCTTGGGCAATATGCCCGGCTACACAACCGCCAAAGCCGCGGTTCACGGGCTCACCCGTTCGATGGCGCGCGATCTTGGCGGGCATCGGATCAGGGTCAATACGGTGGTGCCGGGCTGGGTGATGACCAAGCGACAAAAGGGATTGTGGGTCACGCCCGAGGCGCTGGAAAAAAATCTGACCCAGCAGTGCCTGCCCGACCCGATTGCGCCGGTTTACGTGGCACGGATGGTGCTTTTTCTGGCGTCCGACGATGCCGCGATGTGTACGGCCAGCAATTTCATGGTCGAAGCCGGGGTTATTTAGGCGGGCACCGACAAACCACCGGGCCCAACCGGGCTTGCGCCTGGAATTCATCGTTTCGGCAAATCCCTCGGGGTGATTTCACCCCCTTGGAGCGAAGAGGGGCAGCGCCCCAGCCCGCTAAGATTGCAATGCGCCGGATGCTCTCAAATTGACAGCTCTCGCAATGCCGCCCCCAGATCAATCGCCCCATCATAAAGCGCCCGGCCCGATATGGCGCCCCCAAGATCTGCGCCACAGTCGCGCAACGCAATCAGATCGCCCAGAGACGCGACCCCGCCCGAGGCAATGACCGGGATCGACACGGCGCGGGCCAACGCCGCCGTGGCCGCGACATTCGGGCCCTGCATCGCCCCGTCGCGGTTGATGTCGGTGTAGATGATCGCGGCAACGCCCGCGTCTTCGAACGACCGGGCCAGGTCGGTCGCATCGACTTGCGTTTCGTCGACCCAGCCACGCGTCGCGACTTTGCCGGCACGCGCGTCGATGCCAACGGCGATACAACCGGGAAAAGCCTGGGCGGCCTCGCGCACCAGATCCGGGTTTTCAACCGCGGCAGTGCCGAGAATGACGCGCGAGATACCTTTGTCGATCCAAGCTTCGATGGTCGGCATATCGCGGATTCCGCCGCCAAGTTGCGCGGGTATGGTAACCGCAGCCAAAATCGCCTCGATGGCGGCGCCGTTCACCGGTTCGCCGGCGAAGGCCCCGTTCAGGTCAACCAGATGCAGCCAGCCGCAGCCGACGTCCTGAAACGCCCGCGCCTGAGCCGCCGGGTCGTCGTTGAAAACCGTGGCCGCCGACATCTCGCCCCGCAACAGGCGCACGCAGGCCCCGTCTTTCAAGTCAATTGCGGGGTAAAGGATCATCGGGTTCCCTGAGGTCGGACGGGTTCGCGGTTCTTTGGCACGAAGCCGCGCGCGATGCAAAGGACGCAAGGTAAAACTTGGCTCGCAGCCAAACATCTGCTTTGCTGACGCAATACAACCCACGAGGTCGATATGCTGAAACGACTGACGACACTTATGATCCTGGCCGCATCAAGCGCCTCGGCTGACCCGATCGAGGGTATCTGGAAGACCCAGCCCGGTGACGAGGGCAATTTCGGCCACGTTCAGATCGCCATGTGCGAAGATCTGATCTGCGGCACGCTGATCCGTGCCTTCGACGGGGAGGGCGAGGAAATTGACAGCGACAACATCGGCAAGAACCTTGTCTGGGCGATGAAGATTCGGGGAAACGGGCGCTATAGGGGCGGCAAGATCTGGGCGCCGGACCGCGACAAGACCTATAAATCGAAAATGCTCCTCGATGGAGATGTGCTGAGCGTTTCGGGCTGCGTACTGGTGATTTGCCGCGACCAGACCTGGACCCGCGTCGAATAATCAGCTGACCCGCTCGACCACATAGTCTGAGAGATCGGCAAGCATCTCGCGAATCGGGTGCCCGGGCAATGCTGCAAGCGCTGATTTGGCGCGCGACGCCCATTCCAGCGCTTCGACGCGGGTATCGGCAAGCGCGTTGTGACGGGTCATCAATCCGAGCGCGATCTCAAGATCACCGTCTTGCTGACGGCCATTTTCGATTGCGCGCTCCCAAAACCCGCGGTCAGCAGCGCCGCCGGCCGCAACTGCCTTGATCACCGGCAGCGTTAGTTTTCCCTCGCGGAAATCGTCACCGATGTTCTTGCCGATGGCAGTGGTGCCGCGGTAATCCAAGAGATCGTCAACGATCTGAAAGGCCACGCCGAGGGCATCGCCATAGGTGCGCAGCGCGTCAACATGGGCCTGGTCTGCATCCGCGATCACCCCGCCGACCTCGCAGGCGGCGGCGAAAAGTGCGGCGGTCTTGCCGCGGATGACGCGCAGATAGATGGCTTCGGTGGTGGCAAGGTTTCTGGCTGCGGTCAGTTGCAGCACTTCGCCCTCGGCGATGGTGGCCGAGGCGTCAGAGAGAATTTCCAAAACCCGCAGGCTGCCGGTTTCGACCATCAGCTTGAAGGACCGCGCAAAAAGGTAGTCACCGACCAGAACCGACGATTTGTTGTCCCACAGAAGATTGGCGGTCGGTCGCCCGCGCCGCTGGCCGCTTTCGTCAACCACATCGTCATGCAACAGCGTGGCGGTGTGGATGAACTCGACCGTCGCCGCCAGCCTGATGTGGTGGTCGCCTTTGTATCCGAGCAGTTTCGCGGCGGCGAGCGTCAGCAACGGTCGTAGCCGCTTCCCCCCGGCCCCCACCAGATGCGCGGTCACCTCGGGAATGCGCGGCGCGTACTGCGAGGCCATGCGTTTGGTAATCAGGGCCGAGACCGCCGCCATTTCGCCATCCAGCGCTTCAGCCAGCCGGTCATGCGGCCCGCGCGCCGGGTCGGTGCCCGCATCACCCGGATTGCCCATCTCGACAAGCCTCATGCTTTGCCTTCTAGTCGGGGGGATATGAAAGAACTTTTGCGCACCACCAACCCCGTCACGCTGGCCATTGCGACCGCGCGTCTCAGGGGCGAGGGTATAGAGTGCTTTGAAATGGACGTCCATATGAGCGTGATGGAAGGGTCAATCGGCGTTTTGCCGCGCCGCCTGATGGTGCGTGAGACCGACCATTTCCAGGCCGAGCGGGTGCTGGCGGACAACGATATTCCCCTGGTCAGCTGATGACGGGCGCCGGCCGGACCGATGACGGATTTCTGGGCGGGCGATTGCACATTCGGCAACCCGCCAAGGGCTTTCGATCGGGCATTGATGCGGTGCTGTTGGCGGCGGCGGTTCCGGCGGTGGCTGGTCAATCGGTGCTGGAATTGGGCTGCGGCGCGGCGGCTAGTGTGCTTTGTCTCGGCGCGCGGGTGCCGGGGCTGGCGCTGAGCGGGCTTGAGCTGCAAGGCGATTATGCCGCCCTGGCCCGCGAAAACGCGGCCCGCAATCACCTCGACCTGGCCCTGTGGCAGGGCGACGTTGCGGATGTTCCCAAAGGCCTGCGCGACCAAACTTTCGACCATGTTATCGCCAACCCGCCCTATTACCGGCGCGCGGCGCATTCCGCACCCGACGATGCGGGTCGGGCCGCGGCCCTGGGCGAATCCGTGCCACTGGCGGCCTGGGTCGATGCCGGCACGCGGCGGCTGAAACCAAGGGGCTGGCTGACCGTGATCCAGAAAGCCGGACGCCTGCGCGACCTGATCGACGCCTGCGACGCCCGGCTTGGCAGCTTTGAGATCAAGCCGATTGCCCCGCGCGCAGGACACCAAGCCGAGCTGGTCATTCTGCGCGTCCGCAAGGGGGGGCGGGCTGATCTGAGGCTCTTTGCGCCCTTGGTGATGCACCTGAGCACCCACCACGTCGCTGACGAGGACAGCTATACGCCTGTGGCACGCGATATATTGCGCAAAGGCGGATCGCTGAAGTTTTAACGAATTGGCAAGCCAATCTTATCTACGCTGGGACGCAATCCGTGACAAACGAAGAGTTCTGTGTTCGACTGCAATCGGTAACCCAGACAGGAGGACGACGATGAGCAAGAGTTCGCATCTTGAAGAACTCCGCCGCAGACACGAGGAACTTTCCAGACAAGTCGAAGAAGCACAGCGAAACCTTGGCGTTGACGGCCTTGAGATCGCTGAGATGAAAAAGATGAAACTCAAGCTCAAGGAAGAGATTGTCCGCCTTGCCGACGCCGAGGCCGCTTAGGCTGGCGTCGGCAGACCCAATTCCGAAACATTCGGACGCGTTTAACCGCGACGGTCGGCACGTTTGGCGCAAAATATCGCGGGCGCCGCGGGCGTTCGATCTGGCACCGCGTCCTCAGCTGGCGGTGGCGCGCATGACCAGGCGGCCGTTGGCGCCGCGCACCCAAGTAGCCCCGTCCGAGCGCCAGCACAGTTCGGCCGATTCACCCATGACAAGCGGCGCGGTGGCGCGGAATTCGAAATGGCGAAGGCCGCCCATCTTTTCGGTCGCCAGCATGATCAGCCCCTGCGCCAAAAGCGGGCCGTGAACCACAAGGCCTGCCATGCCCATGGTTCGGCGGCTGAAGCCTTGATCATAGTGAATGCGGTGCGCGTTGAAGGTCAGCGCGGAGTAGCGCATGAGCATGGTCTCGGGGTAGCGGACCGAAATCGCGACATCTTCGTCGGTCGGGGCGGTGGGCGGCCGACCGGCGCTGCGCTTTTTGGCCGGGCGATAGACCAGATCCTGCCGGTCGGTCACGGTCAGGCGTCCGCCCTGGGTGATTTCGTGGCGCAGTGTCACGAAGGCCAGGGTGCCGCTGCGCCCGGATTTCAGTTCGATGTTCTCGATAGTCGAGGTTCTCGTGGCCTCGATCCCGGTCAGAAGCGGGTTCAGAAACGTCAGTTCGCCGCCCGCCCACATCCGGTCCGGCAACCCCAGGTCAGGGACAAATCCGCCAAGTGCCGGGTGCCCGTCGGCCCCAAGGGATGCCCCCGGCGCGATGGTCCAGAAATAGACCTGATGCCAGAACGGCGGCAGCGAGTCGCCCGGTTCGGGGGGCGGACCGGCGATGCCCAGCACCGCGTGCAGGGCGACCGCGCGGGCCGGGTCCATGACATCGGTCAGGGTGTGTGTGCGTCCTATAGCTTCGTGCATGATACGAAAAACCAGAATCGATTACCGAGAAAGAGAACCCGATGTCACCCAGCCTTGCAAGGATCGATCACCTGGTCCGGACGGTCAGGGATGTTGAAGAAACGATTGCGTTTTATTCCAAGATTCTGGGCATGACGCGCCAACGGTTCAGGTCGGCGGACGGGTCGGACCGGCACGCGCTGGGTTTTGGGGACCAGAAGATCAACTTGCATGTCGCGGGCGCTGAGTTTCTGCCGCACGCAATGCAGCCGGTATCGGGCAGCGCCGATATCTGTTTCATGAGCGAAACGTTGCTCGAGGCGTGGCTGGCCCATCTCACGCGCTGCGGTATAGCGATCGAAGACGGACCCGTCGCGCGAACCGGCGCGACAGGGCCGCTGGTGTCGATCTATATCCGCGACCCGGACGGCAATCTGATCGAAATATCAAACCCGGGCGGCTAGGGCGGCGGCGCGCAGGTGCGCCATCGCCTGGGCCAGCCGTTTGTCGGTGGATTCGTCCAGCAATGTGCCGTCTTCAGCGAATGCCTTGCGCGCCCTTGGCACCAGCACCTCGGGCGCGGGCACAATCAGCGGGCGGAACGGGATCATCGCAAGCCGCGCCGAATAGGCCGACCGGGCACCGCCGGATCGGCCCGCCGCGGCGGCCATAAGGACCAGGGGTTTCGCCTCCCAAGGGTTGCCCTGTCGAGAACATTCTGAGTTGACCGGTTTATGTACCATATGAGTTGACCGCTTCTGTTGCGGTTTCTGGCCCTGTGGGGAAGTGGTCGGTCGCGGAGCGGCTGTCCACTTGTCCACAGGGCGCCGGTCGGTCGCGTC
>JAKZRT010000099.1:0-9026 GCA_047518005.1 Brevirhabdus sp. | reverse complement strand
AACCTCCTCGAACTTCATCAATCTCAGTCCCTGTACCTGCTCCGTCCGACGCATCGCCTCCCTCCATGGCTTGGAGGCGTTCTAAAACCGGACAGATCATCTGGTACATAAACCGGACATATCGCGTGTTACCGACAGCTGGAATTGGCCGGGTTGACGCCCACGGTGGAAAAGGTATTTCGCCTGACCCGAATGGATACGGTGTTCAAGATCCACGCGAACGCCGAGGCCGCCTTCGCCAGTGCGGCGGCACCAGCTGGTGATTCCGACGACGGTGCCAGCCATGCCTGAAGATTTTGCCGCAGATACCATTGTTCAGATGTCCGGTCCCAAGCTGACCAAAATCGACGACGGCCTGCGCGTCATCCTTCCTGGCGAGGTGAACGCGGTGCGTCGCACGTTGGAACAACTGGTCGCCGCTCTCGACCCTCTGGGCCTGGACCCCGAGGAAAAAGGCACGCTCGAGCTTGTCGTGGCCGAGGCGCTGAACAATATCGTCGAGCATGCCTACAGCGACTTTTCCGGAGTGCTAGAAGTTGCCATGAACCGGAAAGACGACGGGCTGCATTTCGTGATCACCGATTCCGGTGTCGAAATGCCCGATGGCAAGATGCCCCTGGGCAAACTGCTTGAATACCCCGACGACCCCGAAAAGGTTCCCGAGGGGGGCTTTGGGTGGTTCCTGATCCACGATCTGACCCACGAGCTGTCTTACCGGCGCGTGGGTGACCAAAATGTCCTGCGTTTCCGGCTGGCCATGGGGGGCGTGGATGCCGGGTAAATGGCGGTCTTCCGCGAACAAAAGCCTTATTTCCGCCTCATAGTGTCCTTTTCCGGGCCAGATTCGCCTGCGAAATTGGGTCTTGTAGCTGCTAAAGCTTCCCTCGGCGTCGCGCTTTCATAGCCCCCACCCAATGCGCGACGTCGAGGTTCCTTTGGCGCAATTGCATCCCCCCCAAGTTCGGCGTAGCGATAGGCCCGGTGCAGGAGCCTTCCCAATGCGCGATTTTCACCTGCCGGGCCGGTCGCCGGTCTTTGCCACGAACGGCATGGCCGCGACCTCGCATCCCTTGGGCAGCAGCGTTGCCATAGACACCCTGAAAGCGGGCGGTAACGCCATGGACGCGGCCATAGCCGGGGCCGTGGTTCTGGGGCTCTGCGAACCGCAGATGGCCGGGATCGGCGGCGATCTGTTCGCGCTTTTCAGCCCGGCCGGCAGCGACGAGGTTCACGCGCTGAACGGATCGGGGCGCGCGCCTGCCGCACTGAACGCGGATGCGTTGCGCGCTTCGGGCGATCCCAAAATCGACGCCGCCAGCCCGCATTCGGTCACCATTCCCGGCGCGGTCGATGCCATGTGCCGTCTCTCCGCAGACTGGGGCCTTTTGGGCCTCGACCGGCTGCTGGCCCCGGCGATTAATTATGCCGAAACCGGTGTGCCCGTCGCCCCGCGGGTGGCGTTTGACTGGGCCGGTTCAGTGGGCAACTTACAAGGTGCAGCGCGGGGATATTTTCTGTCAAAGGGCGCGGCGCCCGCCCCGGGTCAGGTTTTCCGCGCCCCGGGTCAGGCCAAGGTCCTGCGCCGCATCGCGTCTGAGGGCCGCGCCGGATTTTATGAAAGCGACGTGACCGAGGACATGCTCGCGGCGCTCGAATCCGCTGGCGGGGCGCACAGCCTTGAAGATTTCGCAGCAACCGAAGCGACCGCCGGAACACCGCTGGTCGGCAAGTACAAAACGGCGGAAGTTCTGGAACACGCCCCCAACGGTCAGGGCGCAACCGCGCTTTTGATCCTGAATATCCTGGCGCATTTCGACCTTGCGGCGATGGACCCATACGGTCCCGACCGCGCCCATATCGAGGCCGAGGCGTCCAAACTGGCCTATGCCAAGCGCGACGCGATCATCGCCGATCCCGCGTTTACCACGCGGCTTTCCGAATTCACCGATGCGGACGTTGCGGCGGCGCTTGCCACCCGGATCGATCCCGCGCGCGCCAGTGTCGGCCAGCCGCGGCCGATCGAGGCCACGCACAGCGACACGATCTATATAACCGTGGTCGACCGCGACCGGATGGCGGTGTCGCTGATCTATTCGATCTTCCGGTCGTTCGGCTCGGGCATCGCCAGCCCAAAATACGGGATATTGCTGCACAACCGCGGCTCGGGCTTCACGCTGACCAAGGGCCACGCCAACGAGGCCGGTCCGGGCAAACGCCCGATGCACACGATCATCCCCGGGATCGTGCGCCGCGGTGGCCATGTGGCGATGCCCTTTGGGGTGATGGGCGGGCAGTATCAGGCCGCAGGCCACGCCCGGCTGATCACCAATATCGAAGACTTTGGGATGGACCCCCAGACCGCCATCGACGGCCCGCGCGCATTCGCCTATGACGGCGCGCTTCGAATCGAGCGCGGGTATTCCGGGGCGACCTGCGCGCGGCTGGCCGAGATCGGGCACCAGCTGGTGGTTCCCGAACTTCCCATCGGCGGCGCCCAGGCAATCGTGATCCACCGCGACACCGGCACGCTCGAAGGCGCCTCGGACCCGCGCAAAGACGGCTGTGCCCTGGGGTACTGAGCTAGTTCATCTGAAAGTGCAGCGGATAGGATCCGTCTTCGAAATCACCGAAAAGGTCGGAAATATCGGGGTGCTCAACCGGCTTGCCGGTATAGTCGGCGACCAGGTTCTGTTCCGACACATAGGCCACGTAATAGCTTTGATCGTTCTCGGCCAACAGATGATAAAACGGCTGGTCCTTCTCGGGCCGGCTTTCTTCGGGGATCGCCTCGTACCAGGCATCGGTGTTCGAAAACATCGCATCCACGTCAAAGACAACGCCCCTAAACGGATGTTTGCGGTGCCGGACCACCTGGCCCAAATGATATCTCGCTCGTTGCTTTAGCATGTCATCGCCCCCGATATGACATCATTACGCCTTGAAATTGCCCGAGTCTACGGGCGCTGGGCGCTGTTGAAGGAAACAAACTGTGGCGCTTTTTCTGACAGTCGCGGGCATTGTTGCTTCGGTTTCTTGGGGTGCGGGTGCCTGCGGTCTCGGCGCCGACTGCCGCAAATTCTCACGTGGTGGCCAAAATCTTCAAGGCGGTTGCGATAAAGTTTGACGGCCGGTCGCCGTCTCCAAGCCTGGCTCAGCCGCCATCCTACCGGTCACATTGGCGTTTTTGCTCTGCCACCCGACGATTGCCGTCTTTTTTTGCGCCGACAATTCGGCTATAAGGGAAAAAAAACAATAATCGAGTAGCCAGAGGCAGATGAGCAGACATCTTTTCGCGTTCGGACTAGTATTGGCGGCGGCGGCTTGCGGCGGTGGCGAATTTGCGCTGCGCGACATCGATGACGCCTGTTCCATCGTCAGCCAGCGCCCGAACTACCTGCGCGCCATGCAAAAGTCCGAAGACCGGTGGGGCGTTCCGGTGGCCGTGCAGATGGCCACGATCTATCAAGAGAGCAAATTCATCGGCGATGCCCGCACCCCGGTGCGATATTCGCTTGGGGTGATCCCCATGGGGCGGCAGTCGTCGGCCTATGGCTATGCGCAGGTTCTCGATGCGACCTGGCGCGACTATAAACGCGAGACCGGCAATTGGGGCGCGCGGCGCGATGACATCCAGGATGCCACCGATTTCATCGGCTGGTACATGGATCAGACGCAAGCAAAGGTCGGGGTACGCAAGACCGACGCGCGCAATCAGTATCTGGCCTATCACGAAGGCCAGACCGGCTATGCGCGGGGCTCTTATCGCAGCAAGCGTTGGCTGGTGCGTATCGCCAATGACGTGTCAACGCGCGCGGTGTCGTATGATCTTCAGCTAAGATCCTGCGGTCGGGCCTAGGCGGCTTTTGTCTTGCACTGGACCACGCGCTTAAGCTAATGATTTCAAGCGCTTGACACCTGTTTCAACCTTGAAACCGATCAGAACCCGCGCCGGGCTTTCTCAAGCTGGATGCTGAAAAACGCGGTGCCATATGTCGCACCGGCCTTCAGATCTTCCAGGACCACCGCGGTCCGGAACCCGGCCTCGTCGGTGACGATCCACTGCCTCAGCGCGACCGGATCCTGCGAAAACATCAACTCGATCATCCCCGCATCCGCGTGCTTGGGATCGCGCGCCGTGACGGCGGTCAGCCCGGTCTCGGTCTCGCGGTGATCGACCACCATCTCGGCTGCCGCCAGATCGACGTCGCGGCCCAGGATCAGATTGAGCGGCGTTCGCTTCAGCGGAAACTGCTGCGGCGGCGCGTTCGATTTGGCGTCGAATATCGCTACCGTGTTGGCGCTGGCCAGCACCAGCGCCGCGTTCGGCGGATCGTATTCGAATCGCATCCGCCCGGGCCGGTGGATATAAAGCGTCCCCGCTGACCGCGACCCGTCGCCGTTGAACTGGGTGAACCGGGTCTCGGCGGTGACAAGGTCGTTCAGGTAGGCCGACAGCGCCTCCAGCGACAGCGGCTCGGCCTGCGCGGTTCGGCCAACCACAAGGGCGGCGGTCACAGTCGTCAAAAGGGTACGGCGGTTCATGGGACCTCGGCGATCAGGGTTGCGAAAACTCGATATAGCCGCATCTGACCGCCATCGCCACGGTTAGGCAATAACCAGGCGCCGTTATTCGCCGACGTTGCGCTGTTACGCGTGTTCGGGCACCAGTATCTGGCGTTTGCCGACGTGATTGGCCGTCGACACCAGCCCATTATCCTCCATCGCCTCGACCAGCCGTGCGGCTTTGTTATAGCCGATCGCCAGCTTGCGCTGGATGTACGAGGTCGAGCATTTCCGGTCGGTGATGACGATCTGCACCGCCTGATCATAAAGCGCGTCTTCGCCGTCGGAATTGCCACCCAGACCCAGAACCAGATCGATATCGCTTTCGCGGTCATTTTCCGGGCCGTCAACCACGCCGCCCACATAAGCGGGCGGGCCGTAGGCCTTGAGATAGGTCACCACCTCTTCGACCTCTTCATCGCTGACAAAAGGCCCGTGCACGCGGGTGATCTTGGCCCCGCCCGCCATGTAAAGCATGTCGCCCATACCCAAGAGTTGCTCGGCCCCCTGTTCGCCCAAAATGGTCCGGCTGTCGATCTTGCCGGTTACGTGGAACGATATACGGGTCGGAAAGTTGGCCTTGATCGTGCCGGTGATCACATCGACCGAGGGCCGTTGTGTGGCCATGATCAGGTGAATGCCGCTGGCCCGCGCCATCTGCGCCAAACGCTGGATGCAGGCCTCGATCTCTTTGCCCGCGACCATCATCAGGTCGGCCATCTCGTCCACGACGACCACGATATAGGGTAGTTTTTCGGGCGCGAATTCTTCGGTCTCGAACACCGGTTCGCCGGTTTCATCGTCAAAGCCCGTTTGAACCGTGCGGCTGAACATCTTGTCGCGGGCCAGCGCGTCGCGCACCCGGCTGTTGAACCCTTCGATGTTGCGAACGCCAGTCTTGGACATTATGCGATAGCGTCCTTCCATTTCGCCGACTACCCATTTCAATGCCACGACCGCCTTTCTCGGGTCAGTCACCACCGGCGATAGCAAGTGCGGAATGCCGTCATAGACGGACAACTCCAGCATCTTGGGGTCGATCATGATCATCCGGCATTCATCGGGGGTTAGCTTGTAGAGAAGGCTCAGGATCATCGTGTTGATCGCCACCGATTTGCCCGATCCTGTGGTGCCCGCAATCAGCAGGTGGGGCATTTTCGACAGGTTCGCGACCACCGGTTCGCCGCCGATGTCCTTGCCCAAAGCCAACGGCAGGCGCTGGTTGCCGTCGCCAAAGTCGCGGTGGCTCAGAATTTCACGCAGCACCACCTTCTCGCGAAACTCATTGGGCAGTTCGATCCCGATCACCGACCGTCCCGGCACCGTCGAGACCCGCGCCGACAGGGCCGACATCGACCGCGCGATGTCGTCGCTGAGACCGATGACCCGGCTGGCTTTCAGGCCGGGCGCGGGTTCCAGTTCGTACATGGTCACAACTGGACCGGGCCGCACCGACACGATGTCGCCGCGCACGCCGTAATCATCAAGAACCGCTTCCAACATCCGTGCGTTTTCTTCCAGCGCCTCGTCGCTCAGCACATGGCGCTGAACGTTCGAGGGGCTGGTCAGCAGCGACAGCGGCGGCAGCTCGTAGCCTTCGGAGGTGTCGAAAAGTCCCGGCTGCGCCTCGGATTTCGCGCGCCGCGATTGCGTCGCCCGCTTGGCTGTCGGCTGCACCAGCGCGCGGCCGGCAGGCTCGGCCACCGGACCCGACTGGATGCTGGTGGGAAGTCGGCCTTCATCGGTTTGGCCAGCGGGTTCGGCCGGCGGCGCTTCCCGTATCACCGGTGGTTCGCGGCGTCCCGACCCGACATCGGCAGTCAGCACCGGCGTCGGGTGGCCCCGCGATTTGATCACGCTGGCGATGCGTTCGCGGATATGTTCGTCCGTTGGTGCGCCCGCGGCTGCGTTGGTCGCGGCCGACGGAGCCCCAGCAACGTCCGTCGGCACCGCGCGGCGCACCATTCCCGGCAAATTAGCAAAAAGCCCGCTAAGTGTACGGACGGGCGCAGACTCTTCCACCGGGAATGCCATAAATTCGGGGATTTCGGTCTTGGGCTCGCCAATCGCGGCATCGCCGCGCGCGGTCCAGGCGGACCACAGCGCGCGCATGACATAGGCCAGACCGCGCATCGCGGCGACAAGCGCCGCCGTGACCGAGGCGTAGGCGACCACAAGACCAAAAAGGATAAACCGCAGGCCGGTTTTTAGTTCGGGGCGCGTGAAACCCAGTGCGAATGCACCCAGCCACAGGGCGCCAAGCCCAAATAGCCCCGACATGATTTTGAGCCCCAGACCAGCGCTGACCGGTGCGACGCCCAGAACCGCGCCCAGCACCGTGTCGCCCAACAGGCCGCCAAGGCCAAAACTGTGACCCCAGCCTGCGTAGGGCACCAGGGTCGAGGCATAAACCGCGATCACCGCCACGCCGATTGGCGCGAATATCAAGCGGCTGATCGCCCGCTCAGAACCGTGGTGCATCATCAGGCGCGCACCCCAGACCCCGAACACAAAAACTACGCTCCACGACCCAAGCCCGAGAATGATGTAAAGCGGCGAAGCCACCGACGCACCCAACTGACCCAGCCCGTTTTGCACCGGTTGATCGGTTGCCGACAGCCAGCTGGGGTCGTTTGGCGAATAGGTCGCCAGCAATATAGCCGCCAGTCCGGCCAGCGCGATCAGGATCATTCCGATCATTTCCTTGCCGCGTCGCTCAAGCAAAGCCTGAGTGTCTGCGTCGAAAAGTGGATCACGCTGCCTGACCTGATACGCCATAATTCCTGCCTCTTATTCGTAAATGCTTGCGCGCAGCTTTTTCAGCCCGCTTTCCAGTTCGTCTGCCGGGGCGACCATGGCCACCCGGATGTATCCCGCCCCGGGGTTCGCCCCGCGCACTGTCTGCGCCAGATACGCGCCGGGCAGCACCCGGACGCCGGTCTCGCGCCAAATTTTCAGCGCCGCCGTCGCGCCATCGTCGACCGGCAGCCACAGGAAAAAACCGCCCTCGGGGCCGGCGTATCCCGGCACGCCCGCGAACACCCGATCGGCCAGCGTATATTTCGCCTGATAAAGCGCCCGGTTTTCGGCCACGTGCGCTTCGTCGGCCCAAACCCGTTCTGCCGCGCGTTGCAATGGCAGCGGCAACGGTGCCCCCGCATAGGCGCGCAGCAATTTCATCTGGCGCAGCGCATTCGGCCCACCCGCTACAAACCCCGATCTGAGCCCGGGCAGGTTCGACCGCTTGGACAGCGAGTGAAATGCCAGCGCGCGTTCGGGGTCGGTGCCCTGCGCCGCCGCAACCTGCAACACGCCGGCGGGCGGCGTGTTGCGGTATATCTCGGAATAACATTCATCGGCAAAAACCCGGAAATCGTGCTTTTCGGCCAAGGCCAGAAGGCCGGCCCAGTATTGCGAACTGGCCACCGCGCCCTGCGGATTGGATGGCGAACACAGAAAGGCAATCGCCGTTCGGTCCAGAATTTCAGTGGCAAGGCCCGCGTAATCGGGCAGAAACCCGGTGTCGGCGGTGGCTGGTACGAACACCGGTTCGGCCCCGATGGCCAGCGCCGCCACCATATAGACCTGATAAAATGGATTGGGGATCAGCACGACCGGTTTGCGCCCGGCCTTCAGCTCGGGGCAGAGCGCCACAACCGCAGAAAACAACCCCTCGCGCGTGCCGTTCAGCGCCATGATCTGGGACGCCGGGCTCAGCTCGGCCCCGTACCGCCGTTTGACCCAGGTCGCTTGCGCCGCCTGCAACTCGGGTGTGCCGTCATTGGGCGGGTAGCGGTTGAACCCATCGGCATTGGCGGAAATCGCGTCCATCACCATCGGCGGGAACGGGTGGCGGGGTTCACCGATGCTCATAGGCACGACCTCGCCCCCCGGCGGATCGCCGTCGAGAAGCGCCCGCAGACGCGCGAATGCATATTCTGGCAGGTTCGAAAACCGCTCAGGTGAAACCATTACTGCCTCGGTTCGGGGTCGTTTCGCCCCGTTCGGCCCAAGGCTAATCGGCCTGCGCGTCCGGGTCCAGAAAAACCCGGGGCCAAATCGGGAATCGGCGAAGCGATTGTGGCTTTTAGGCCAGCGCCCTCTCAATTGCGGTGCCCAGACGCAACAAACGCGCCTCGTCTCGCGGTGGGGCCATAACCATCAGCCCGGTCGAGGGCACGCCCGTGGGCAGAGTGAGCGCGCAAAGACCCAACAAGTTGCCGATCCGTGTATTGCGCAGCGCCAACAGGTTTTCCCCTGTGTAATACTCGTGATCGCTAAGCAACCGCGCCGCGTCGGGTGGCAGAATGGCAGCGGTCGGCGCAAGGACAGCGTCGTAGCCGGCTGTGGCCAGCAAATATCCTTGGCGGAGCGCCTTCAACCGTGCCCAGGCCGCGACAAAGTCGCTTGCCGGAATGTCAGCACCACCGCGAAACCGCGCCAGAACTTCGGAACACATCAGG
>JAKZRT010000098.1:0-26358 GCA_047518005.1 Brevirhabdus sp. | reverse complement strand
ATCCACGCTGGCGCCAAAGGGTTGATCGACGATCACCGCATACGACAGCATTTCGTTGATGTCGGCTTTGTAGGCCCCCGACATCAATGTGTAGGTCGGTGCCACATCGCCGCTGGCATCGCCATCGACAGGGAATCCAATAACCCGTTCCACGCCCGAAACGTTTGGCGACACACTCCCAATCGAAAATTGGATGACGCGACCTTTTTCGAATGTCGGCGTGATCGACTGCCCGGACCGATCGATACCGCCCGCGAATGCAGGTCCGGCAAGACCTATCGCCGCCGCTGTCATGATGATTTTTTTCATGTCACTCCCCCTGAGTGGACCCCTGTCGAAATGGCCCTTTGCCGCAATCTGGACGGTTTTTGCGAAAAAATTCAGCTTTACCCTAGGTCCGGCACTTTGGACGTGGAGTGCGACACTCAAACGGTATCAGCCGGGTTGCGGGTGCGCCCGGGCTCGGAGCGGATGGTGAGGTAATTGGCCCCCAAAATCAGCAGCGCGCCGAGGACCACGTAGATATCGACGGGCTCGGCAAAGAGCAGATAGCCGACCAGGGCGATGAATGGCAGGCGCGCGAAGTCGAGCGGGCCGACGATGGTGGCGGGGGCCAGCGTCAGCGCCTTGGTGATCGAGAAATGCGCGACCAGGCCGGTGACGCCGATCGCGGTGACCCAGGGCCAGATCGCCGCCGAGGGCCAGGCGATATCGCCGTCATAGCCCGCCATCACGATGCCCATCACCGCCTGGGTGGTGACAAGGTAGAAAAGAATGCAGGTGATCGATGCGGTTCGGGTCAGAATTTTGGTGAAAATGAACGCGCCTGCAAAGCCTACGGCGCAGCCGGCCCCGGCAATCAGCCCCGCATTCAGCGCCGCGAAATCAGGGCGCGCGACGATCAGGATGCCGGCAAATCCCACCAGCACGGATATGCCGCGCGCCAGACCAATCCGCTCGGCCAGCAAGAACGGCGCAAAGAGGATAACCCAAAGCGGGGTGGTGAATTCCAGGGCCACAAGTTGCGCCAGCGGAATGAGGCTGACGGCAAAGAACCAAAGATTCTGCCCGGTGAAATGAAAGATGTTGCGCAGGATGTGCAGGCCGAAATTTTGGGTGTTGACCTGTCGCAACGTGCCGCTTGCGGCGGCCACCAGAACCACCATCGCAATGCCGAGAAGCGAACGGTACGTCATCACTTCGAATGTATCGAGTTCGACCATGACATAGCGCCCGGCCACGGCCATGGCGGTGAACGCAAAGATCGATCCGGTCATCCAGGCCGCTGCCAGTAACGGGCGGTTCTGGTTCATTCCGGGGTCCGGCAGCAGCCGGTCAGAAAGATCGGCGACTGGCCGCGTTGGGTCAGCAGGTGCGCGGTATGGCTGGCCTCGGGGTCGGCGGCGCATTGACGCGGGTCCAGAATCAGGATCGCGGTGTCGCGATCCCCGATCAGCGTCAGCGCCCGCGGCCAGTCCGCGCCTTCGGCGCGCGCTTCGTGCATGACCTGCATTTCGGTGGTCGCCCCAAGTGTCAATTCGGCGGCGGTGCCGTCAAGGGTCAGCGACCAGTCGAAAGCCGCGCCCGAGCACGAGAGGTTCAGGTCCTGCGCCTGGGCGGCGCTGGCCACAACCAGCGCGACCATGGACATCGCTTTCGTCGATTTGCGCATTCCACCCTCCGGCAATCACCGCAGCGTTAGCAGGAACCCCCGCGCGAGGCGAGCGCCACGGGCGATGATGGCGAGGTGATTGGTCAGTGGCCGATCGCCTGATTTCGACGGCCTCCCCCCTGACCCCCCTCCCAATGAGAGGGAGGAAGCGCGACGTGGCAGCGGGCGCCGCCCCTCTCCGATTCGGAGAGGGGATGGGGGAGAGGCCGCCGCCTATTATTCCCATTCGATAGTTCCGGGCGGTTTGGAGGTCACGTCGTAGGTGACGCGGTTGATCCCGCGAACTTCGTTGATGATGCGGGTCGCGGTTTCGCCAAGAAACTCGTGACTGAAGGGATAATAATCCGCCGTCATCCCATCGACCGAGGTCACGGCACGCAAAGCGCAGGCGAAATCATAGGTCCGCCCGTCGCCCATGACCCCGACCGTGCGCACTGGCAGGATCACCACGAACGCCTGCCAGATGTCGTCGTAAAGCCCGTGGCGGCGGATCTGGTCGATATAGACCGCGTCGGCCTGGCGCAGGATGTCGAGTTTCTCGCGCGTGATCTCGCCTGGGCATCTGATCGCCAGGCCGGGTCCGGGGAAGGGGTGGCGGCCGATGAAAGCGTCGGGCAGCCCCAGTTCGCGGCCCAAAGCGCGCACTTCGTCCTTGAAAAGCTCGCGCAGAGGTTCGACCAGGGTCAGACCCATACTCGCAGGCAGGCCGCCGACGTTGTGGTGGCTTTTGATGGTGACCGAGGGTCCGCCGCCGATCGACACGCTTTCAATGACATCGGGGTAGAGCGTGCCCTGCGCCAGAAACTTGGCCCCGCCAACGTCGGCGGCGTGTTTTTGAAAGACGTCGATGAAGAGCTTGCCGATGATCTTGCGCTTGGTCTCGGGGTCTGACTGGCCCTCAAGCTCGCCCAGAAACCGGGCGGCCTCGTCGGCGTGGATCAGGGGAATGTTGTAATTGTCGCGGAACATGGCCACGACCTCGTCCGCTTCGCCTAGCCTGAGAAGCCCGTGATCGACGAGTACGCAGGTGAGCTGGTCGCCGACGGCCTCGTGGATCAGCACCGCCGCCACCGAACTATCGACCCCGCCCGAGAGGCCGCAGATCACCTTGGCGTCGCCGACCTGGTCGCGGATGCGCGCGATCGCCTCGGCCCGGTAAGCGCCCATGGTCCAGTCACCACAGAACCCGGCCAGCCGCACGAAGTTTTCGTATAGCTGCGCGCCTTTGGGTGTGTGGTGCACCTCGGGATGAAACTGGACCGCATAAAACTGGCGCGCCGGGTCGGCGGTGATGGCAAAGGGCGCATTGGGCGAGGTGCCGAAAACCTCGAACCCCGGCGCGATTTCGGCGACATGGTCGCCGTGGCTCATCCAGACCGGTTCGCGGTCTTGCGCAAACCAGCCGTCCAGAAGCGGCAACGAGCCTTGGGGGGTCACGTAGGCGCGACCGAACTCGGCGGTGCCGTGGCCGCGTTCGACGCGCCCGCCAAGCATCGCCATCATCACCTGCTGGCCATAGCAGATGCCCAGGATCGGCACGCCCAGGTCGAAAACCTGCCTCGGGGGCCGTGGCGATCCGTCATCGATAACGCTGGCCGGACCGCCCGAAAATATCACCGCCTTGGGCGCAAATTTGGCCAGGAACCCAGCGGTAACGTTCTGAAAGGGATGGATTTCGCAAAACACGTTCGCTTCGCGCAGGCGCCGCGCGATCAGCTGTGTGACCTGGCTGCCGAAGTCGATGATCAGAAGGCGGTCGTGGGGCCGGCGCGTCATGGCAACCCCTTATGGCGCTGGCGCGGGCGAGGCAAGTGGGGCCGATGTCGCTTTTTCCCCGCAAGGGGCGCTATCTTTGCAATCGGCGGCGCGCTGGCGCGTTATGACCGGTTAAACGGAGTTTCCAGAGAGGGGATTAGCGATGTCAGAGGCACGCAAACCCGGGCGGTCAGGCGGCGGTGCTGCGCGTCGGGCCGAGCGCACGGCGATCAAGATCGAAGCGGTGCGCTATATCGAGCGCAAGATCCCCAATTTTGAGATCCTGAACCAAGAGGCACTGGAGATCATCGAGGCCAACGCCGAGACGGTGCTGGAAGAAATCGGCGTCAATTTTGTCGACAATCATGCCGCGCTGGAGCGCTGGCGCGAGGCCGGGGCGACCATCGAGGGCGAACGGGTGCATATCCCACGCGGGCTGGCGCGGCGCTTGTGTGCGACCGCGCCGTCGACCTTTACCCAGCACGCCCGCAACCCCGAGCGCAACGTTGAGATCGGGGGGCGGAACCTGGTGCTGGCCCCGGTTTATGGGCCTCCGTTCGTGCGCGATCTGGCCGGCGGTCGGCGCTATGCCACCATCGCGGATTTCCACAAATTCGTGAAGCTGGGCTATATGGCCAAGTGGCTGCACCATTCGGGCGGCACCGTGTGCGAACCGACCGATATTGCCGTCAACAAACGGCATCTGGACATGCTGCTGGCCCATATGACGCTTTCCGACAAACCCTATATGGGGTCGGTCACCGAACCCGAGCGCGCCCAGGATTCGGTCGATATGTCCGAGATCCTGTTTGGCGGTCTGGGCGGGCGCACGGTGATGACCTCGCTGATCAACATTAACTCGCCCTTGACCTTTGATTCGACGATGATGGGAGCGCTCGAGGTCTATGCCGCCGCAAATCAGGCCACGATCGTTTCGCCGTTCATTGTCGGTGGTGCCATGGCGCCGGTGTCGGTTGCGGGCACCTTGACGCAGGTTCTGGCCGAGGGTCTGGCCGGGGTCGCCTACAGCCAACTGATCCGACCCGGCGCGCCGGTGATTTTCGGGGCCTTTGTGACCTCGATTGACATGAATTCGGGCGCGCCCACTTTCGGGACGCCCGAGGCCAGCCAGATCATCTCGGGCGCCGGGCAGCTGGTGCGCCGTCTGGGGCTGCCGTTCCGGTCGGGGGGCGGATTTACCGGCGCGAAGGTGCCCGACGCGCAGGCCGGGTACGAGACCGCGAATTCGCTGAACGCGGGGCTTTTGAGCGGCGTGAATTTCATGCTGCACGCCTGCGGCTGGCTGGAAGGCGGGCTGGTCAGTTCGATCGAGAAGTTCGTTATGGACGCCGATCAACTGGGCATTCTGCACAAATTTGCCGCCGGCGTGGCTGCGGACGAAGACGCCCAGGCTATGGACGCGATTCGCGAAGTCGGGCCGGGCGGTCATTTTCTGGGCTGCGCCCACACCCAGGAAAACTTTAAATCGGCGTTCTGGCGGTCTGAGGTGCTGGATTACAAACCCTTCGAGACCTGGGCCGACGAGGGCGAGCGCGACACGCAGATCCTGGCCAGCGAAAGGGCGGCCAAATTGCTGGCGGCCTATCAGGAACCCGGGATCGACCCCGGTATCCGCGAGGCCCTGAACGAATTCGTCGCCAAGAAGAAGGCCGCAGTCCCCGACGCTTTTGTCTAGGGGGTGACGACGCGGGATTTTTTGCCTGCAAGGGCCAGAGCCGCCTCACCCATCAGCGCGATCATCACATCGACGTGGCGCACGACGTTGTAGCGTCCTTCGCCAAGTTTGCGGGCCTCTTCCAGGGCGATTTCGATCTGCAAGAGATGCATGATGGCCCGCCGAGGCGCCGGCACGCGGGTGGTTTTGATCAGGCGTTTCAGATCGCGCTCGCGGCGATAATCATGGACGCCCAGACGCGCGGCACTGATCAACAGCCGCGACCGGCGCAGTGATTTCAACATCGTCATGCAATCGGTCATGTCACAGTCTCCGGTCGAACTTTCCCAAAGTGATACATGCAACTACAGCGTGTTGCAGAACCACGCGTCGCAGAGCGCGATGCTTTCAGAAACCTTTATCTTTTCTGAGCAATTCTCCGGTTTTGGAGCAATGTTAACACACTGGTAACTTGTTCTTCTTTAGGTTGAGGCGGGCGGCAGGACATCCTGTGCTTGCAATCTGATTTTGGAGGGTTTTGGTGAACCGGTTGGGCCGGATATCCGACGGCATCGCAGCGACGTTTCCCAAGTGGCTTCCCAAAAGTGCGTTGAATTATCTCAAGCACATCGAGGGCGGGCATTCGATCAGATCACTGGCGCGAAGCCAGGGCTGCCATGCGTCCACGGTCTTGCGTCAGGTTCGGAAGATCGAACGCCGGCGGGACGATTTTCTTATTGATGAGGCACTCAAGGTTTTGGGCAGCGGCGTAAGTCGCCTGCATCTGTCCGAGCCGGGTCAGGAGAGAGCGAAAATGACTGCGCATTTCGATGCCGAGACGCCGCCCGACGAAGCCATGATCGAGCGCGAGGGACGCCGGATATTGCGCAGGCTGGCGGAAAACGGCGCGGTTCTGGCCGTGGCCCGCGATATGGACAAGGCCGTGGTCGTGCGCGAAACGCCGGATGGTCGTGCCGTGCGCACCGGCGTTGTTGACCGCGCCGTGGCCCAGGCGATGGCGTTGAAAGACTGGATTTCCTGCCGGACCGAGGGGCGAATTTCGCGCTATGGCATCACCCAGGCCGGACGGGCGGCGTTGCAGCGGCTGATGGCGGCAGACCAATCAGCGTCCGATGGGCTTGCCGAAGCGCCAGCGCAATTTGGCGATCAGCATCGTGTCTGGGGCGAAAAGACTGTCAACGAACCGGGATCATCCCGGCCTCGCCGGGTTCGCTATAACGTTGCCGAATCGCCGATTGCGACGTTGGCGCGGCGCAAGGGCCCAAGCGGCAAACCGTTCCTGGACGACGATCTGGTGGCAGCAGCCGAAAGGCTGCGCGAAGATTTTGAACTGGCGCAGATGGGTCCGCGAGTTGCGCAGAACTGGGAAAATTTCCTGACCGGCAACGATCGCAGCAATTTGGGCTGTGGCGCGGGACCGGCCAGCGGACCCGAAGGCGCACGCGCCAGGGTGTCAGGGGCGATGCAGGACCTGGGGCCGGGGCTGGCCGACGTCGTGCTGCGCTGCTGTTGCTTTATGGAAGGTATGGAGACCGCCGAGCGACGTATGGGCTGGTCGGCGCGGTCAGGCAAGATCGTGCTCAGGATCGCCCTGCAACGGCTGAAACGGCACTACGACGAGAACGGGGTTTCGGCGCTGATCGGTTAGGGGGCGCCAAGGCGGCGCCCCCCGGTGGATCAGGTCGAAGTAATCCCGGTCCGGTGGGCAAATCCGGCCAATCCACCGCCAAGAAGCGGGGCCAGAACATAAAGCCAGATCTGGCCCGCTGCGGCGGCGTCGAAGATATTCGTGGCAATTGACCGCGCCGGGTTCACGCTGGCGCCCGAAACCGTGATCCCGGCGTAGTGGATCATCACCAGCGTCAGACCGATCACCAGACCTGCCAGCGCGGTCTCGTTGCCTTCCTTTGTGATTGCCAGAATGACGGTGACAAAAAAGAAGGTCGCGACAACTTCGAAGATAAGCGCGGCGGTCAGGCCCGACGCGCCAATCAGGGTCGATGCCGCGCCGGGGTCGCCGCCCATCACCTTGAGTACCAACGCCGCCAAAACGCTGCCAAGCGTCTGTGCCGCCCAGTATTGCACCATCTCGGGGATACCCATCCGCCCGGCCATCATCGCCCCGAACGTGACCGCAGGGTTAAGGTGCGCCCCGGATATGGGGCCAAAAGCATAGACCACCGCCATGACGGTCAGGCCGAAGGCCATGCCGACGCCCAAAAGCCCGACTTCGCCAGCCATAAAAAGGATCGTAGAGCATCCAAAAAAAACCAGCGCGAACGTCCCGATCATTTCTGCCAATAGTTTCGACATGGGTTTCCCCCCGTGTTATTGTGTCCTGCGCGCGAAACTACACTAAATGTTGCGATTGTTAAGTGGATTTTGCATAACCGCCATGCGCGGTAAATTTGCCCGATGAAACCTTTGCGGGCCTGGGGTATAGAGGTCCGCGAAAAGGACCAATGCATGACATCACGCGACCTGAAAATTCCCGGCCAGAGGCACCCCGAAAAGGCGCATCGCCCCGACAATGATCAGCCCAAAAAGCCGAGCTGGATCCGGGTGAAGGCGCCGACCAGTGCGGGCTACAAGCTGACCCGCGAGGTGATCCGCGAACATCGGCTGGTCACGGTCTGCGAGGAAGCCGGTTGTCCGAATGTCGGCGAATGCTGGAGCCAGGGTCACGCCACGATGATGATCATGGGCGACATCTGCACGCGCGGCTGCACGTTTTGCAATATTGCGACCGGCAAGCCGGGTGCTTTGGACGTGTTCGAACCGGGTCGGGTGGCGGATGCGGTCAAGAAACTGGGCCTCAGGCACGTGGTGATCACCAGCGTCGACCGCGATGACTTAGGTGACGGCGGGGCCGAGCATTTCGCCCGGACCATCCGCGCGGTGCGGCGGCAGGCGCCGGGAACGACCATCGAGATCCTGACGCCGGATTTCCTGCGCTGCGGACCCGAGGCGCTTGAGGTTGTGGTGGCGGCGCGGCCGGATGTTTTCAACCACAATCTGGAAACCGTGCCGGGGCTTTACCCCGAGGTGCGGCCAGGTGCGCGGTATTTCCACAGTCTGCGGCTTTTGCAGCGGGTCAAAGAACTCGATCCGACAATGTTCACCAAATCGGGGATCATGGTCGGGCTGGGCGAGGACCGGCAGGCGGTCGGTCAGGTGATGGACGACATGCGCGCGGTGGACGTCGATTTTCTGACGGTCGGGCAATATTTGCAGCCGACGCCCAAGCATCACCGGATCGCCCGGTTCGTGACGCCCGAGGAATTTGAGGCCTACGCGAAGGCGGCGTGGGGCAAGGGCTTTTTGATGGTCTCTGCAACGCCGCTGACGCGGTCATCCTATCACGCCGGCGAGGATTTCGCGCGGCTCCGGGCAGCGCGTGTGGACAAGCTGGGGCAGGCATGAGATCTGCCGGAAGGTGCGCCGTAAATACCCGCCCTAGGGGATTTGCGGGACGTCTTCGGGGCGATCCCCGCCGAGGTACCGAGGCCCAACCCCAAGACGCGCCGCCCGGTCTTCGGGGTTCAAGAGCGCGCATTTGTCCATCGACAAACAGCCGCAGCCGATGCAGCCATCGAGATTGTCGCGCAGGCGGGTCATGGTTTCGATCCGCTGATCCAGCTCGGCCCGGAAGCCTTCGCTTATCTTCGACCAGTCGGCGGTGCCCGGCACCCGCCGTTTGGGGAGCGCGTCCAACTCGGTTCGGATGCGGGCGATCGTAAATCCCAGCCTCTGGGCGACCATGACAAATGACAGACGCCTTATGTCGGCGCGCAGAAATCGCCGCTGTCCGGCGGCGTTTCTTTCGGAATGCACCAAACCTTTGGTTTCGTAGAATCGGATCGCCGACGCGGCCAGCCCGGTACGGGCCGACAGTTGGCCGATTGTCAGAAATTGCATTTTGTGAAGATTGCGAGGCATTTGATATTAAACACTTCTTTCTTCTTGTCTTAAACTATACTTGAGCATCTAGCCTGGCCCCTGTCAATCAATCAGTTGAGGATATCAGGACATGTCGGCATTTCTGGAACACGCAAATATC
Organism: Brevirhabdus sp.; assembly: GCA_047518005.1. Lineage (GTDB taxonomy): Bacteria > Pseudomonadota > Alphaproteobacteria > Rhodobacterales > Rhodobacteraceae > JAKZRT01. The sequence goes on along the minus strand of JAKZRT010000098.1, from coordinate 17,175 downwards.
ACCGTCACCGACCCGCAAACGACCGCTGACAATTTGTGCGATCTGTTCGGCTGGCACATCCGCTGGTCGGGCGAGGCTATTGACGCTGGCCATTCGATCCACGTGGGTAACGAGACAAGCTATCTCGCGGTCTACAACAACGGCGAAAAGCCAAGTCCCAAGACAGACCCCTATACGACGGTCGGCGGCCTGAACCATCTGGCAGTAGTCGTCGAAAATTTCGAGGCAACCCGCGAAAAAGTTATCGCACGGGGGTTCACTCCGGGACAAATCCACGACTATGAACCGGGACGGCGGTTCTATTTTCACGACGCCGACGGCATCGAATTCGAGGTCGTGTCCTACGACTGACACCGGGGGTTCTGGAATCCGCGCGGCAGGCCGGTTACGCTGTCAGGTGACCGGAGGGGATCATGGCCGAGAACAAGACCCGGGCGACACCCGAAGATGTGACCGCGTTTCTGGAAAGCGTCGAACATCCGACGCGGCGCGCGGACGGTCTGGCGCTGGACCAGTTGTTCCGCAGAATTACGGGTTTCGAACCGGTCATGTGGGGGCCGTCGATCGTGGGCTATGGCCGGTACCACTACAGATATGCCAGCGGCCGGACCGGCGATTTTCTGGCCACCGGCTTTTCGCCGCGCAAGGGCAACATGTCGGTCTACATCCTGCCCGGCTACACAGATTTTCAGCCGATTCTTGACCGCCTTGGCAAACACAAAAAAGGGAAATCCTGTCTTTATATCAACAAGATGGCTGATATAGATGCCGAGGTTCTGGCCGAATTGGTCACCGCGGGCCTCAAGGACCTGAACACGCGCTGGCCGGTTCAGCCAACCTAGGGTGCCGCAACCGGGTCGCCGCCGACCGGTCTCGGCCCCACGACGCGGAACGCGGCGCAACCGCTTGGCGCAAGGGCGCCCCGAACCCTGGCTTTGATATGGACATTTCCGCGACCTTGTGAAAAGCACCGCCGATCCAACGAGGCCCACCATGACCGTCACCCGTTTTGCCCCGTCGCCGACCGGCTATCTTCACATCGGCAATCTGCGGACCGCGCTTTTCAATTTCATGATTGCCCGCAAGACCGGCGGCACTTTCATTCTCCGAATCGACGACACCGACGCCGCGCGGTCGAAAGGCGAATATGTCGATGCGATTTGCGAAGACCTCGAATGGATGGGGCTGAACTGGGACCGGATCGAACGCCAGTCGACCCGTTTTGAGCGCTATCACGCGGTGGCTGATACGTTGCGCGCGAAGGCGCGGCTTTACGAGGCGTTCGAGACGCCGACTGAGCTCGATCTCAAGCGCAAGAAGCTTTTGAACATGGGCCGCCCGCCGGTCTATGACCGGACCGCGCTGAAACTGTCAGAGGCCCAAAAAGACGCCCTGCGAAGCGAACGCGGCCCCGGTGTCTGGCGCTTCAAGCTCGACCGGGAACGGGTTGAATGGGCGGATGGGATTCTTGGAAACCTTTCGATAGATGCGGCCAGCGTGTCCGACCCGGTGCTGATCCGGGGCGACGGTCAGCTGTTGTATACTCTGGCCTCGGTGGTCGATGACACCGATATGGGTGTGACCCATGTGGTGCGCGGGTCGGACCATGTGACCAACACGGCCACGCAAATTCAGATCATAGGCGCGCTGGGCCATTCGGTGCCCGAATTTGCCCATCATTCGCTGCTGACGGGCCCGCAGGGCGAGGCTTTGTCAAAACGTCTGGGCACTTTGTCGTTGCGCGATTTCCGGGCCCAAGGCCTCGAGCCGATGGCTATTCTGTCGCTGATGGCGCGGCTTGGCTCGTCGCAACCTGTGGAAATTGCAAGCAACATTGACGACCTGGTGGCGGGCTTCGAGATCGGCACATTTGGCGCAGCCCCGACCAAATTTGACGCCGCAGACCTTGGGCCGCTGACGGCGCGGCATTTGCAGGGGTTGGGGGCGGATGACATTGCGGCCGATTTACAGAAAATCGGTGTCACCGCAGAGCTGGCACCGGCCTTTTGGGACGCGATCCGGGGCAACGTCGCGACGCGCGCTGACATCGCGAAATGGTGGGCTGTGGTGCGGGACGGGGCCGCGGCCGAGATCGCCGACGAAGACCGGGACTTTGTCGCCCAGGCGCTGGCGCTGCTGCCGACCGCGCCCTGGGGGCCCGAGACCTGGGGCGAATGGACGGCCGAGGTAACGGCCAGGACTGGGCGCAAGGGGCGCGGGCTTTTCATGCCGCTGCGGCTGGCGCTGACCGGCGAACGCGCCGGCCCCGAGATGGCGGCGCTGATGCCGCTTTTGTCGCGGCCCAGATCACAGGACTAGAGCATTGGCCCAGCAAGCGACGTTTCTGGAAGGCAGCCTGTTTCGCCACATCACCGTGATGTCGACCACCACCGCGCTGGGTATCATGGCGATCTTTCTGGTCGATTTCGTCGACATGATTTTCATCTCGATGCTGGGCAAGGCCGAGCTTGCGGCAGCCGTCGGCTATTCCGGGGCGATCCTGTTTTTCACCGCCTCGTTTGGCATAGGCATGGCGATTGCCGCGGGCGCTCTGGTGGCCAAGGCCGCCGGCGCGGGCAACGAGGCCGAAGCGGGGCGACGCGCCGCCGCGTCGCTGATCTATGCGGTGATATTCTCGGCGATCTTCGCAGCGATTGTCTGGCTAAATCTCCGACCGCTCGCGGCACTGGTCGGGGCCAGCGGCGAAACCCTGGACATGGCCGTTGGCTATATGGCGATCGTCCTGCCCAGTCTGCCATTGCTGATCGTCGGCATGGTTGGCGGAGCAATCTTGCGCGCCCATGGGGCGGCGCGAAAGTCGATGATGGTGACCATCGCCGGCGGGGTTGTGAACGCGATTCTGGACCCGATCCTGATCTTTGGGCTGGACCTTGAACTGACCGGTGCGGCGCTGGCCTCGGTCGCGGCCCGCGTGGCCATTGCGGCGGCAGCGATCTATTACATCCAGCGCGATCATGGCGGTCTCACGCGCCCGACCGTACCCGAGATGCGCGATGCCTTGCCGCCGCTTCTGACCATCGCGGTTCCGGCGATCCTGACCCAGCTCGCCACGCCTCTGGGGGCCGCCTATGTCACTCGGTCGATGGCCGAATTTGGCGAGGCTGCGGTGGCTGGGATGGCGATTGTCGGGCGCCTGACCCCGGTGGCGTTCGCGGTGATCTTCGCCCTGTCGGGCGCGATCGGGCCAATCATCGGCCAGAATTTCGGGGCCGGCCAGACCGACCGCGTGGCCCGCGCATTTCGCGAGGGCCTGATCTTCACCGCTATCGTCACGTTTGGGGTGGCGATCCTTCTTTTTGCGCTCAGGGCCCCGATTGCGCAGCTTTTCGAGGCCGAAGGCGTGGCCCGCGATCTGGTTTATCTCTTTTGCGGCCCGCTGGCGCTTCTCTATTTCTTCAACGGGGCGATTTTCGTGGCCAACGCGGCCTTCAACAACCTTGGCCACCCGTTTTATTCAACCTGGGTCAACTGGGGCCGCAACACGCTCGGCACAATCCCGTTCGTGGCGCTTGGGGCGCTGTGGTACGGGGCCGAGGGCGTGCTGATCGGGCAGGCGTTTGGCGGTGTGTTGTTCGGGCTCTGGGCGATGTGGCTGGGCGCGCGCGTGGTGCGCAACCCGGTCGCGGGAGCGGCACCGGCCCAGCAACACGGGGCGTTCCATGTTCGGCTATTTCAGATCATGCACGTCCGCCGATAGATCGCGCAGGGCCGCATCGACGAACGCCATCTGGGCGCGGTCCAGCGTCTGGTGGCGTGGGTACCTGGGCGCGGCCCGGTCGTTCAGGATCGGTGTCTCCCAGCCTTTGGTCGTCTGGAAAAACCGGGTCGCACCCTCTGGCCCATATTCGGCCAAGAAGCCTTGGGCGACCACGTCGATGTAGCTGAGCAGGATCGGCTGATCCGGGTTCGGAGGGTTGGCGTTTTCGACGGTATAGACGTGGATTTCGGGGCAGGGCCGCAACCGATGATCAATGTCGCGTGCGTCAACCGGATGACGGCTGTAGGCCCGTTCCCGGGCATCGAGATCGGCCCAGCCGCGATCCGGCACCGCCGCAATTACGCCGTCGATGGCGCCGGTTGGGTCGGGAACTGCGGTCAGAAACGCCACCGGGCGCAGCGGGCTGGGCTGCCAGAGCCGCCGCCAGCCGCGTATGCGCGCCGGCGAGAGCCGGTCAAAATCATGCGTGCGCCGGTTCACCAGCGAGCCATATCCGAAAAAGAACCGGTCTTTCATGCCCTCCGATCCCGCAATTCGCCGCGCTTGACAAGACCCAACGGTTCGCGCAAATCAGCGCCCAAAGGGGCCGTAGCTCAGTTGGGAGAGCGCGTCGTTCGCAATGACGAGGTCGTCGGTTCGATCCCGATCGGCTCCACCAGAAAGCGCTGGCACCGGCAGGTGCAAGGTCGTGTGTCGGCGAACCAGCGCGATTTTCCTTGGCCTGTATTATCGGTGAGGCCTAGGTGTTCGATCCCACAGTTTGATGGTGCGATCCATTCGTTAGAATCGAAGGATGCACTATGGGATAGATGCGTCACGGCTGCGCCACGTACCGTTGACCGGCAGGGCATGTTAACATGCCCGAGAGGGGGACGCACGCCATCCGAGCAGCGATACAGCGATCGCATGCTACGAGCGCGGCGCTGAGCCGCCCGGCAGACCAGATCCCGGACAGTTCGGTATTTCTCAAACGCCAGCGTGCGGCGTGTGCAAGCGCGATAACGTACCATCGCTTTGGCTATCCCAATGCGCTGACCATGGAGGGTCTGGCCGAAGGCGCGGGTGCGAGCCTGTTTTTCAGGCCCGACGGGCACCCGCGGCCATCGCTGGGCCAATTGGTTGTGACCCGCATTCTTGCGCTTGAAGACGAACCCTCCGCGCCACCGGTCGCATCGGACTTTGGTGCCGATCTGCTGGCGATGAGCACCTCAGAGGGCCGCGCCTGGACCCAAGAACGCGAGGCGCGGTGCCATGGCAACTGGACGCCGGGCACCTATCGCGCGACTCTGGACGAGATGCGTGCCCTGACGCCAGCGTGGCGGAGCCTTTACTAGCAGTTCGTCGGGCGCACCCTCGCCCCTCGGTCCCGAAACGGGCCAGGCGGAAGCCCGGCTCTATTCGCGCGCCCGAAGCACTTGTGCGGGGCGCGCGGCCAGGGGACGCCAGGCGAAGGCGAGACCGGCCAGCATCGTGGCCACTATCCCGCCCGCGACGATGGTCAGCGCCGAGCCCCAGGCGACGGAAAACTCGGCATCCATCACATAGACCATGACCGCCCAGCCGGCGGTTATTCCGGCCGCCAGCGCCACGCCGCCCGCCGCCGCGCCCAGGATTGCGGCGCGCAGCGCGAAACTGAGGAAAATCTGGCGGCGCTCGGCGCCAAGCGTCTTGAGCACCGCCGCCTCGTAGACCCGCGCCCGCTCGCCCGCCGCAGCGGCACCAATCAGCACGATGAACCCGGTCAAAAGCGTGGCCCCCGCACCATAGGTCGTCGCCGCAGCGATGCCGTTCAGGACCCGGGTCACATTCTCGATGGCGTCGCGAACCCGGATCGCGGTGATGTTCGGATAAGCTCCGGCAAGATCGCGCAATATTGCCGCTTCGGCGCGCTCGTCGGCATAAACCGTGGCGATATGGCTGTGCGGCGCGGCGGCGACGGCAGCAGGGTTCATCGAGAGCACAAAACCAATGCCGGCATTCGAAAAATCGACCTCGCGAAAGCTGGTGATCTCGCCGGTCACGTCGCGGCCAAGAATATTAATGGTCAGGCTGTCGCCAAGCGCCAGTCCCATTTCGGCTGCTTCTTCGGCGGAAAAGCTGATCTGGGGCGGTCCGGTGTAATCTTCAGGCCACCACGTTCCCGCTGTGATCGTTGTGTTGGCGGGCGGCGCGGCGGCATAGGTGATCCCCCGGTCGCTGTGCACGACCCAGTGGTTGCCCGAGGCCTCGCGCGCCGACTGGCCGTTGATCCGCGTGATGACGCCCCTCAGCATCGGTGCGGTCTCGACCCGGCTGACATCTGGATCGCTGTCGAGACGGGCGCGGAACCCCGCCAATTGGTCGGTCTGGATATCGACGAAGAAATATGACGGTGCCACGGCGGGCAGATCGCCCTCGATGGCGGCCATGAGATTGCGGTCGATCTGGCCCACGGCGGCCAGAACCGAAAGTCCCAGACCTAAGGAAAGAACCACCGAAGTGGCCTCTTCCCCCGGTCCCGCTACCGCACCAAAAGCGAGCCGAATGGCGGTGCGCCCGCGCAGAGCGCGCGATCCGGCGGCGCGGCGGGCCAGCCAGCGCACCGCGATGGACGCCAGCACCAGAACCGCCAGTGCCGCAACAATCGCCGCCGCCGTCCAAAGCGCCAGTTCGGGGATACCGCTGAGGGTCGCGGCCAGCCCCACAAGGGCGGTCAAAAGTCCTGCGCTGATCATCAGATAGCGCCAGCGCGGCCACCCGCGTACCCGCGCGAAAGCGTCGCGGAACAGCGCGGCGGCGCGCACCTCTTCGGTCTTGGCCACCGGCCACAGCGCGAAAAGAAACGCCACCAGGCCCCCGTAAAGCGCCGCCTCGATCAGGGGGCGGGGGTGCAGGGCAATCTCGACCGGCACCGGCAGGCGTGCCGCGATCACTGGACCGGCGACCAGTGGCAGCACCGCGCCGATGGCCAGTCCAATGGCAAGGCTGAGAACGGTCAGAACGGCGATCTGGATCAGATAGATGGCGATGATCAGGCCCCGGCTGGCGCCCAGGGTCTTGAGCGTGGCGATGGTGGTGATCTTGCCGGCCAGATAGGCCCGAACCGCCGCCGACACGCCAACCCCGCCGACCGCCAGACCCGCCAGACCCACCAGCACCAGAAACGATCCGATCCGGTCAACGAATTCCTGCACGCCGGGCGCACCGCGGCGGCTGTCGCGCCAATGCGCGCCGAAATCGCTGAAGCGCTCAAGCGCCTCGACCTTCAGGTCTTCAAGATTGGTCTCGCCGGGCAGGCTCATCCGGTATTTGGTTTCAAAGAGGGTGCCGGGGGCCAAAAGCGCCGACCCCTCAAGGTCGCGGGTCCGCACGATAGTGCGCGGACCAAGCGCAAAACCGGCACTGGCGTTATCGGGCTCGACTGTCAGAATCGCCATCAGGCGAAAGTGCTTGGTACCAAGCCGGATGACATCGCCGATATTGAGCTGAAGCCGGTCGACCAGCACCCGGTGCATGACCACACCGGGCAGCCCGCCGTCGCCGTCAAGCGCCTGGGCCAGCGACACGTCGGGCGACAGTTGTACCTGACCTTTCAGGGGATAGAGGTCATCGACCGCCTTGATCTGGGTCAGCCCGCGGCGGTCGCCGGCCGGGTCGGACACCACTGCCATCGAGCGAAAATCCACGACCTCGGACACCGACCGGGCGACGCTGTTCATCCAGGCCGCTTCGACCGCGCTGGCATAGCGATAGGTAAACTCGAGTTCGGCGTCGCCGCCAAGAAGCACGGCACCTTCGCGTGCCAGACCGCCCTCGATCGACGATTTCACCGATCCGACCGTGGCGATGGCAGCGACGCCAAGGGCAAGGCAGGCAACAAAGACCCGAAACGCCCCCAGCCCGCCGCGCAATTCGCGGCGCGCCAGTCGGGCGGCAAGGCCAAGGCTCACTGGGCGGCCCGGGCGGTGGTCGGCGGATCGATCCGGCCATCGGCAAGATGTACGATGCGGTCGCAGCGCGCCGCGAGGTCAGGCGCATGGGTCACCAGTACCAGAGTTGACCCATGCCGGTCGCGAAGATCGAAAAGCAGATCCATGATCGCAGAGCCAGTGGCGGCGTCGAGGTTGCCCGTTGGCTCGTCGGCCAGCAATATCGCCGGTCGCGGTGCGGCGGCGCGCGCCAGTGCGACACGCTGTTGCTCGCCGCCTGACATCTGCGTTGGATAATGATGGATACGGTCCGTCAGTCCCATTTTGCCGAGTTCGGTTTCGGCCCGCTCGAAAGCGTCGCGGTGACCGGCGAGTTCCAGCGGGGTTGCAACGTTTTCAAGCGCGGTCATTGTTGGGATAAGGTGGAAAGATTGAAACACGATGCCCATATGATCGCGGCGGAAGCGGGCCAGCGCGTCTTCGTTCATCGCGGTCAGATCGTGCCCCAAAGCCCGGACCGACCCGGAGGTGGCGCGTTCAAGCCCGCCGATCAGCATAAGGAGGGTTGATTTGCCCGATCCCGACGGCCCCACCAACCCGAGCGTTTCGCCGCGTCCGACCTCGAGCGTGATGCCGCGAAGGACCGCGACCGCTCCGGCATTGCCGTCGAGCGTAAGTTTTGCTTCGCTCAAAGAAATTATCGGCTCGGTCATATTCGTTTCCGCCAAGAACGCCCTGTCACTGGGATATGGGTCAGCAGCGGCATTGCGCAACCGAATGTCGGGCATTGTTTTGGCTTTTATGGTGTCGATGGCGGCGGGGCAGGGTCTTGGCGAACCTCTGAGGATCGCCATGCTGGGTGATAGCCTGACGGCGGGCTACGGGCTTGGGCCGGGTCAGGGACTTGTGCCGCAACTGCAGATCTGGCTGGACGCGCGCGATGCAGACGTCGAGCTGATCAACGCGGGCGTATCGGGGGATACAACCGCCAGCGGGCTTGCACGGCTTGATTGGACGCTTGCCGATGCGCCGGGAGCGTTGATCGTCGAGCTTGGCGCAAACGACATGCTGCGCGGCATTGACCCAGCTTTGGCACGGGCCAACATAGCGCTTATTTTGCACCGGGCGGTGCAGGATGGGCAGCCGGTTCTGTTGATTGGTTTTCGGGCACCGGCCAACTTCGGCCCCCAGTACAAGGCAGAATTTGACCTAATTTACCCTGAGTTATCAGATGAATACGAGACACTCTTGATGCCATCGTTTTTTGCGGTGCTGGCCGAGACCGGCGGGACGAACGCGGCTGTTCGGTTTTTGCAAGCGGATGGACTGCACCCGAATCCGGACGGGGTCGAACGGCTGGTTTCGGCGCTGGGTCCGCTGGTTCTGAAGCTGGCGAATATGGCGCGGTAAAACAGTGCCGAGATTTGCCGCGCTTGGGCGATCTAGCCGCCGTTTAGCGTATCGATAAACCAGCCACCGGGGCCAGCGACCGCATCAGGCAACATCACGATCATGCTGTGTCGAATGAGGAAAAGTGTCAGGAAACTCAACGCAAGTTTGTCGGCGGAAATAATTTCGATCAGATCCATGTCACGGTTCCTCGCGTTGCGGTTGAAGTTTTGCCGGGAAGTGGGGCGACAAAGTGGCAATTTTCAAGAAATTTTCGTGACTTGGTCGAATCTGCGGAAACAGCGTGTTTTCATTCGGTCTACAATCGGTGGAGAATTGCTTTGCTCTGGCGGCGGCCAATGCCAGCGCTGAAGCAACTGAAACGTAATTCAGGGCAATCGAGCGACGGCTTTTGTTTGCGGCGCCCGATCCGTCTGTTGGCTTTGGTGCATAATCCGCTTGCCCCTCCCGACGGTGCCGGAAATAGTTGGGCGCGATGAGGGCCTTGCTGAAATATCTTACGTTCGTTGTCACGCTCGCAGCCGGTGCGCAACCTGGGCGGGCGGAAGGAGTGATTGTGTTCGCGGCTTCCAGCCTGACCAACGCGCTGGACGCAGCAAACGCCGCCTATGGCGGACCGCAACCGCGCGTGGCCTATGCCGCAAGTTCGGTGCTGGCACGACAGATCGCGCAGGGCGCACCGGCCGAGATCATCATTTCGGCGAACCCCGACTGGATGGATTATCTGGAGGGCGAAGGCGCAATCGACGCGCGGTCGCGGGTCGATCTTGTGACCAACCGGCTTGTGGTGATCGCGGGTGCGGACGACGCCATGCCCATGGACGGGCTGAAGTCCTTGCCCGATCGCCTTGGATCCGGACGGCTGGCCCTTGCGCTGACCGAGGCGGTTCCGGCGGGCATCTACGCCCGCGAGGCGCTGACTGCGGCTGGAATTTGGCCCGAGATCATGGGGAAAACAGCGCAAACCGACAATGTGCGCGCGGCATTGCAGTTGGTGGCACGCGGCGAGGCCCCGCTTGGGATCGTATATGCAACCGATATCGCGGCCAGCGACCGCGTCGCGGTTGTCGCCGAGATCGACCCCGCATTGCACGCACCGATTGTGTATACTGCGGCACTGACCAGTTTGGCTACCGCGCAAGGACGGGCCTATTTCGACTATCTCGTGTCTCCGGCGGTCGCCCGGATCTTTGGCGAACACGGCTTTGGGGTGGGCCGGTGATCGGCGGTTGGCTTGGACTTGGACCGGCAGAATGGGAAGCGGTGCGCCTGTCGCTGAAGGTCTCGCTGGTGGCGACGCTGGTCAGTTTGCCGTTCGGCATCTGGATCGCCTTTCTGCTGGCCCGGCGCGAATTCTGGGGGCGTCAGGTGCTCAACGGCCTGGTGCATCTGCCGCTTATTCTGCCGCCGGTGGTCACCGGCTATGTCCTGCTTCTGGCTTTTGGACGTCAGGGGCCGATTGGACGGTGGCTTGACGCCTGGTTCGGCGTCACGCTTGCCTTCAATTGGACCGGGGCCGCCTTGGCGGCGGCAGTCATGGCGTTTCCCTTGATGGTGCGCGCGATTCGGCTGGCGATCGAGGCGGTCGATCCCGGGCTTGAAGAGGCCGCCGCAACCCTTGGCGCGCGGCCAGTCGCGGTTTTTCTGACAATCACCCTACCGCTCAGCGTGCCGGGGGTTCTGGCTGGTGCGATCCTGGCTTTTGCCAAGGCATTGGGAGAATTTGGGGCGACGATCACTTTTGTTTCAAACATTCCGGGCGAAACCCGCACGATTCCGTCAGCGATCTACACATTCTTGCAGGTGCCGGGCGGAGAGAATGCGGCGCTCAGGCTTGTGATCTTGTCGGTGGTTCTGGCCATGGCAGCGCTGGCAGCGTCCGAGGTTCTGGCCCGGCGTGTGCAGCGCAAGGTGCGTGAGCGATGAATATTCGGGTCGACATCACACATCGGTTCCGGGATTTCACGCTTGATGCGGCGTTCGAGGCGGGCGGCGGCGTCACGGCGATATTCGGGGCCAGCGGTGCCGGCAAGACCACGCTGGTCAATGCGGTGGCCGGGCTTTTGCGCCCGGATCGCGGGCGGATCGAGGTCGGGGGTCGGGTTTTTCTGGACACCGAGGCCGGTATTGATGTGCCGGTAACGCTGCGCGAGCTAGGCTATGTATTTCAGGACGAGCGTCTGTTCCCGCACCTGACTGTGCGACAAAACCTGGCCTATGCGTCGCGGTTCAAACGCCCGCCTGCCAATCCAACGGAATTTGAGGCAATCATTGCGATGCTCGGGATCGAGGGCATTCTTGGCCGACGGCCGGCAGCGCTTTCGGGCGGCGAAAAACAGCGCGTCGCGATCGGTCGCGCGCTTTTGGCCAAACCGCGTCTTTTGCTGTTGGACGAGCCGCTGGCGTCGCTGGACTTGGACCGACGGGCCGAGGTTTTGCCCTATCTCGCCCGCCTTCGCGACGAGGCCGGGCTGCCGATCCTTTATGTGTCGCACGCCCGCGCCGAAGTGCGGGCGCTGGCATCTACCGTAGTGGTGATGGCGGGCGGGCGCGTGACGTCGCAGGGGCCGGTCGGTCAGGTGCTGGGGCGCGGCGGGGCAGGGCCGGGTGTCACCCTGCCGGTGTCCGGGCAGGGGCCGGTTACGGCGGGTATGGTGCGCCTGTCCACAGCGGCTGGCGATTTTTTCAGCCTGGCGGAGCGTGTTCCGGTCACCGGAGCCCGGTCAGTGACTGTCATTGCCTCAGATATTGTCTTGAGTTCCGCGCCGCGCGATCTGATTGCAGCGCCCAACGTCTTTGAGGCAACCGCTGGAGAGGCGTTGAAGGCCGGTCCAGGAATGATGGATGTGCCGTTGACCACCGGTTCGTCGCGCATGATTGCGCGCCTTACCATAGCCGAGGCCGGGCGGATCGGACTTGCGCCGGGTCAACAAGTGCGCGCTATCATCGCCCGGTTTACTGTTGCTTGAGGCCGGTTGCCGTGGCGGTCCTATTGGCGCAAGGGGCAAAATTCGAAAACGGCGACCAAGCGCCAGACCTGCAATCGTGTTGCACCAAAAAATAGCGCACCATGTCAGAAAGAAAGGATCGCTTAGAAGAAGCCTGTATACCGTGCACGCGACCAACAAGCGGCCCACGAGGGTTATTCTGTCGACCACGCTATTTCCGCTAACGCGGATCAACGCGTCTTTTTCGGACTTAAATAACTTTTGAACTCTGGTTTTCATAAGTTTCAAGTGTCTGCCGCCGATCCCAAAGCAAGACTGGCCGCCTGACCAGGAATTGCGACAAAAAAAGGCCGAGCTTTCGGCTCGGCCAAGTCCAACAGGGAGGTAGAAAGCCGCGCATATTGGCACCGCCCTCGCTTAAAAAATAGGCCCGTCACGGGCACCATTCAAGCACATTTGTCGACAACCGGCGAAAACCACCTATGTAGCCCGCGCATGGCTTCGGGCGGCCCCGTCGCGCTGTCTGCGGCGATAGGCGATAACTTCGTCTTTAACAAAATCACGAAACACTTCTATCCGTTTGGAATGGCGCAATTCTTCGGGATAGGCCAGAAAGACCGGAACCTCGGCGCTTTCGACTTCGGGAAGCACACGTACAAGGTCGGGAAAATCCTGCATGAGGTAATCGGGCAACACCCCGACGCCGAGGTTGTTTATCACGCCCTGCAAAACGCCAAAATAGTTGTTGACCGTCAGCAGAGACGGAACGTCATAACTTAGCAAGTGCTGGACCAGCCGGGCGCCGGCGGCAACCTGGGCCGACGATGTGTTCTGACAAATCAGCCGGTGACGACCGATCTCTTCAATCGAATTGGGGGCCCCGTGATCGGCAATGTATTCGGGCGACGCGTATAGCCGCATCCGGACAGACATCAGCCGTTTTCTGATAAGATCGGCCTGACTTGGCTCTTTCATTCTGATCGCCAGATCGGCTTCGCGCATCGGCAGGTCAAGAACGTGCTCTTCGAGCATCAGGTCAATTTTCAGGTCGGGGTATTTTTCGTAAAGTTTGGGCAGGCGCGGAGCCAGCCACAGGGTCCCGAAGGCGATGGTCGTCGTCACTCGAATTTCACCGAACACTTCCTCTTCGCTGTCACGAATTCGCGCTGCCGCCGTATCCAGTCGCCGGACCATGGCCGAGGTCGCGTCGAACAGCAATTCACCCTGTTCGGTGAGAATCAGTCCGCGTGCGTGGCGATGAAAAAGCGTTGCGTCCAGACTTTCTTCCAGGGCTCTGACCTGCCGCGAGACCGCAGATTGGCTGAGGTGCAGCGCGTCGCCGGCATGTGTCAGGCTACCCGCGTCAGCGACGGCGTGAAATATTCTTAGTTTGTCCCAATCCATTTCATCCCGCCTTCGTCGCGCTGACCGCCCAATTTGAAACCTTGTTACCGGCTAACCGGGCGGCGATGCAAACGCTTCGTCGCACGCAAATTTAATTTGTGGGTCAGAAATTATGTCCTATAATCACCCCATTCAACACCACCCCGGAAAGCCCAATGACCCGACAGGATATTTCGCTCAGCGACCGCTATGATCTTGAGAAATCTCCGGTTCTGCTGAACGGCACGCAGGCACTGGTTCGGCTGGTCCTGACCCAGGCCGCGCGCGACCGCGCCGCCGGGCTGAACACGGGCGGGTATGTCACCGGGTATCGTGGGTCACCACTGGGCGCGGTTGATCTGCGGATGGCGCAGGCGCAAAGCGAATTGCAGGCGGCCGACGTCAGGTTTCAATCGGGCCTGAACGAAGATCTGGCCGCCACCGCGCTCTGGGGCACCCAACAGGCCGAACTGCGCGGCGAGGGGCGGTACGACGGCGTTTTTGGCCTCTGGTATGGCAAGGGCCCCGGCGTTGACCGGACCGGCGACGTGATGCGACACGCCAATATGGCCGGGACGTCGCCCAATGGCGGCGTTCTGATGGCCATGGGTGACGATCACACTGGCGAAAGTTCGACCACGTTGCACCAGTCTGACTGGGCCATGGTTGACGCCTATATCCCGGTGGTGTCGCCCGCGGGCGTGCAAGAGATAATTGACCTGGGGATATACGGCTGGGCGCTCGGCCGATTTGCCGGCGTCTGGGTGGGCCTCAAGACGATGAAGGACACGGTCGAGGCGACGTCAGTGATCGATGGATCGCCAGACCGATTGCAGTTCGTGACCCCCGATTTTGCCCTGCCCGACGGCGGGTTGAACATCCGCCTGGTCGATAATCCGGTTGACCAGGAAGCGCGGATGATCGATTACAAGAGGTTCGCCGCCGAAGCCTTTGCACGCGCTAACAAAATTGACCGGCGTGTCTGGGGAAAACCGGGTGCCAAGATCGGTCTGGTCGCGGCCGGGAAGAACTGGCTGGACCTGACCCATGCGCTCAGCCTGCTGGGTATTGACGCGGCCGAAGCCGATCGGTTGGGGATCACCACCTACAAGGTGGTCCAGACCTGGCCGCTGGACATGGAAAGTTTCCACGAATGGGCCGAGGGCCTGGACCTGATCGTCGTTGTCGAAGAAAAGCGCAAATTGATCGAAGTGCAGGTCAAGGAAGCGATATTCGACGACCGGCGCGGACGGCGGGTTTACGGCTGGCACAAGGGCGACGCCCATGAAAACGGGCGGCGGGTCGAACTGTTTCCGACACGATTCGCGCTGGATCCCAATCAGGTGGCGCAACGGCTGGGCGAAGTTCTGATCGAGGAAGGTCGCGGAACCGACCGCGTCAAGGCCTCGCTGGCCCGGATTGACGATGCCATGCGCGCCGACAACGCGCCTGATGCGGCGGCACGGTTGCCGTATTTCTGCTCGGGCTGCCCGCACAACAGTTCGACCCTGCTGCCCGAGGGGGCGCGGGCCTATGCCGGGATTGGCTGTCATTATATGGTTCAGTGGATGGACCGCGAGACGGTCGGATTCACCCAAATGGGTGGCGAAGGCGCGAACTGGATCGGCGAAGCGCCGTTTTCAACCCGCGAGCATGTCTTTCAGAACCTCGGCGACGGCACCTATAACCATTCGGGCGTGCAGGCGATCCGCGCCGCGTTGGCGGCGGAGACGACGATCACCTACAAGATACTGTTCAACGACGCGGTGGCGATGACCGGCGGGCAGGCCAATGACGGCGATCTCAGCCCTGTCAGGATCGCGCGCGAAATTGGCGCCATGGGCGTGGTCAACGTGGCGGTCGTTTACGACGAGAAAGAGGATTTTGACCTTGCCGGGCTGCCCAAGGGCGTCAAAACTGCGCGGCGCGAAAACTTGCCGGAAATCCAGGAAGAATACAGCAAGATCAAAGGCGTGTCGGCCATAATTTATGTGCAGACCTGTGCCGCCGAAAAACGGCGGCGGCGCAAGCGCGGAACGTTTCCGGATCCCGATCAGCGCATCTTCATCGACACGGACGTCTGCGAGGGCTGCGGCGATTGCGGGGTTCAGTCGAATTGTGTGTCGATCGTCCCGGTCGAGACCGAACTCGGGCGAAAGCGCGCAATTGACCAGTCGTCGTGCAACAAGGACTTTTCCTGCGTCAACGGCTTTTGCCCGTCATTCGTGACCGTCAAGGGCGCGAAAATTCGCAAGTCCGCGGGGGTCGAGATTGACCTGGGCGACCTGCCCGAACCCGAAATAACCGCGATCAATGGCACTCACAACATCGTCCTAACCGGAGTCGGTGGCACCGGGGTTGTCACCATCGGTGCGGGGCTTGCGATGGCCGCCCATATCGATGGCAAGGCGGCGGGCATGATGGAAATGGCCGGGTTGGCGCAAAAGGGCGGGGCGGTTCACATTCACTTGCGGCTGGCCGAAAAGCCCGAAGATATCAATGCCATTCGCGTCGCAACCGGCGAGGCCGATGTGCTGATCGGCGGCGATCTGGTGGTCAGCGCCGGATCGAAGACGCTGAACCTGATGCGCCCTGACGGGGCGGCGGCGGTGGTCAACAGCCACGAGATCGTGACCGGCGAATTTACCCATAATACCGAGTTTCGGTTGCCGTCGGAACGGATGGCGCTGTCGCTGAAATCCCGACTTAAGGACGGCCTGCAAGTTTTTGATGCAACAGATCTTTCTGTACTGGTACTCGGCGACAGTATTTTCACCAACCAGATCCTGTGCGGGGCTGCCTGGCAGCGTGGTCTGATCCCGGTGTCGCTGGCCGCGATTCGCCGGTCGATCGAGCTGAACGGGGCTGCGGTTCAGCGCAACATCCGCGCCTTCGACATCGGCAGGTGGGCGGTGGTTAATCCTGAGAAGGTGGCGAAAATTCTGTACGGGTCGGATGACGACGCGCCGCAGACGGTTGACGATGTCATCAACTTCCGCGCCGCGCATCTGACCGGGTATCAGGGTCCGGCGCTTGCCGCGAAATACCGGCAGTCGCTTGAGCGGGTCGATGATCCGCGCCTGAAGGCGGCGGTTGCGCGCGGGTATCACAAGCTGTTGGCTTACAAGGACGAATACGAGGTGGCGCGGCTTTTGTCGGCGACCGCCGAAAAAGCGCGGGCCGAATTTGATGGGGACATTGCGCTGACCTACCATCTGGCACCGCCGTTCCTGGCGCGAAAAAACAACGCAGGGCGGCCGGTAAAGCGCGCGTTCGGTCCGTGGATCGGCCGGCTGTTCCCCCTGTTGGCGCGGCTCAAGGGCCTGCGGGGCACGGTATTTGACCCCTTCGGATTGAGCGCCGAACGGAAAATGGAACGGGCGTTGATCGCTGAATACGAGGCCGATTTGGACGCGGTGCTGGCGCTGGTGACAACTGACACGATGGATGCGGCGGTGGCCTGGGCCCAAGTGCCCTTGCAGATCCGGGGTTTCGGACCTGTCAAAGCGGCGGCGATCGCGGCGGCGGCCAAGCGCCGTAAAGAAGCTCTTGCGGCCCTGCAACACGGGCCCGAAGCCGAGATAGGCCGCGCCGCAGAATAATCCGGCCGGATCATGCGGGTCGCGGTGGATTTCAGCGCCGGATCGGACTAATACCAACGGCATTTAACATTGACCGATATGGGCCCATTTTCGCATTCCGATTGATGTGATGGTTTCGGGCTGTGCGACGAGCTTGTTCCAAGCTTCGCATCCAGCATCGACGATGGCATTGTAGTCTTCGAACA
>JAKZRT010000097.1:0-3381 GCA_047518005.1 Brevirhabdus sp. | reverse complement strand
CGGCCGCAAGTATCACCGACCTGAAGCGCAACCCCATGGGGACGGTCGCGGCGGCGGATGGTGAGCCGTTGGTGATCCTCAACCGCAATGAACCGGCGTTCTATTGCGTGCCCGCGGATGTTTACGCGGAGATGGTGGAAGCCATTGAAAACGCTGAACTGAATGCGCTAGCCGATAGCCGCACCGACGGGCCGTTCGTGAGCGTTTCGCTGGATGAGCTATAATCTCAGATTTCACGACGCCGCGTTGAAAGAGTGGCGAAAACTCGGCGCTCCGGTTCGGGAGCAATTCAAAAGAAAGCTGGCGGAGAGGTTGGAAAACCCGCACGCCCCGGCAGCCCGCATTCACGCAATCAAAGCGCGATACAAGATCAAGTTTCGCGCCTCGGGTTTTCGGCTGATCTACGAGGTGATCGACGATGAGCTTGTGGTTCAGGTGATCGCGGTCGGCAAGCGCGAGCGCGGTGGGGTCTATGGCAAGGCGCGGCGGCGGCGATCGGTAGGTTTATCATTTTGACCAGCGTTCAGAATTGTGGGCTGGCTCCACGCACCCAGCCATCTTAAGCACAAGGCCTCGCCTAGGCGAGGCCTTGGGACGGTGACAGTATTTAGACTACTCTGGTCTTGTCATCGACCGGCGAGCAGCCTGCCTAGTACTCTAGGTCTTAAGCCCGACAAGCGGGATACGACGTCAATATAACGCAACGAAGCCGGAATTTCAATGTCACATGAAGCCCAATCCGGCCAAAACAGCCTTGCGGACCCCCTGAAGGTCCTCTGGACTAATGCTTGGGGAATGGAATTTTCGCCGATCAATCTTAAAAGAGGACAAACGCGCCATTGAAATATTCATCACGAGGTCACATTTTGCCCAAACCGTGTCGTCGGGCGCCCCCCAAGGAGCATAGTTCCTGGACAGTTCAAAGACATACGGCACCGCTTGTCGCGGCGCGGTTGTACTTGTGGGTACAATCGTAACGAGCCCGTTCCGATAGGGAAGCCTTGGCGAAATTACGATCACAGGCCGGAGCTTGATAATCTCTGGTGCTACAAATCCCCGAAAATTCGCAACAAGAAGCTGACCGGCGCGTGGATGAAACGGAAGTCGCTTCTTCACCCACTCAACCCACCCCGCAAATTCGGCTGATCGAGCGCGGCAAACCCATAGTGCCTGAGCCACCGCAGGTCTGAGTCAAAAAACGCCCGCAGGTCCGGGATGCCGTATTTCAGCATGGCGAGGCGGTCGATGCCGATGCCGAAGGCGAAGCCCTGCCAGTCGGTTGGATCGATGCCGCCCATTTCCAGCACGCTCGGGTGGACCATGCCCGACCCCAGAATTTCCATCCAGTCGTCGCCTTCCCCCACCTTCAGCTGGCCACCCGCCCATGAACAGCGCAGGTCGACCTCGGCCGAGGGTTCGGTGAACGGGAAATGCGAGGCGCGAAAGCGCAGTTCGACCTTGTCGACCTCGAAGAACGCGCGGCAGAATTCTTCCAGGCACCATTTCAGGTTGGCCATCGAGATGTCGCGGTCGATGGCCAAGCCCTCGATCTGGTGGAACATCGGGGTGTGGGTCTGGTCGTAATCGGCGCGATAGACCCGGCCCGGGGCGATCACGCGGATCGGCGCGCCGTGGTCCTGCAGGGCGCGGATCTGGACCGGGCTGGTATGGGTGCGCAGCACATGCGGCGGACGGTTATCGCCCGGCTCGCGCGCCATATAGAACGTGTCCATCTCGGTGCGCGTGGGGTGTTCGGGCGGGATATTCAGGGCGTCGAAATTGTACCAGTCGCTTTCCACCTGCGGGCCTTCGGCGACGGCAAACCCCATGTCGGCGAAGATCGCGGTGATCTCGTCGGTGACCTGGCTTACGGGATGGATCGTGCCGACCCCGCGCGGGCGGGCGGGCAGGGTGACGTCGAGCCATTCGCCTTTCAGCCGTTCGTCCAGCGCCGCATCGCCCAGCGCCGCCTTTTTGGCCGCCAGCGCCGAAATGATCTCGTCTTTGAGGGCATTCAGCGCCGGGCCGGCGGTCGCGCGTTCTTCGGGGGACATGCGCCCCAGTTCGCGCATTTTCAGGCTGATCTCGCCCTTTTTGCCGACGGCGGCGACGCGCAGGTCTTCCAGCGCGGCCACGTCGGCGGCATCCGCGATTGCGGCGAGATATTTCTGGCGGGTAACGTCCATTGGGGCCCCTTTCAGACAGCCATGTCCTGCTAACGAGGCGGGAATGGATATGCAAGCGACCGGCAGGCGACACGGCCTCTCCCCCATCCCCTCTCCCGAGGGGAGAGGGGAGCCGCCTGTTGAGGCCGGGGCACTTCCCCCCTCCCTGTGGGAGGGGGGTTAGGGGGGAGGCCCTGCGGAGGAGGCTAGAGGGTTGGCCCCGGCGGGCGGTGACTTCGCTTTATCCGCCGCGGTCCAGCCGCAGAAAATCCCGCGTGCGTTGCAACTCGGGCGCCTCCAGCACCTGGCCCGGAGGGCCAAATTCGATGATCCGGCCCGCATCGAGCATTGCCACCCGGTCGGCGGCCTCGCGCGCGAAACCCATTTCGTGGGTGGCCAGGATTATTGTCATGCCCATGGCCTTGAGGCGGCGCAGCACCTCGAGCACCTCGCCCACCAGCTCGGGATCGAGCGCGCTGGTAACCTCGTCAAAGAGCATGATCTCGGGTTCCAGCGCCAGGGCGCGGATGATCGCGACGCGCTGTTGCTGGCCGCCCGAAAGCTGGTCGGGATAGTGGTCGCGGTGCGCGCTCAGCCCGAAGGTGTCGAAGAGCGCGTGCACGCGGGCGTCGAGGTCGGCGCCGGTTGCCAGGCGAAGGCGGCGCGGTGCGAGGGCGACGTTGGCCGCCGCGGTCATGTGCGGGAACAGGTTGAACGACTGGAAGACGATGCCGATGCGCTGGTGGATGGCAGTGGGGTCGAGCCCCGGTTCGGAAATATCGACCCCATCGAGCCAGATCGCGCCGTCGTCGATGGGGTCGAGCAGGTTGATGCACCTGAGAAGCGTGGATTTGCCCGAGCCCGAGGGGCCGATCAGGGCGATCATTTCGCCGGCCGCCACATCGAGCGAAAGCCGGTCCAGCACCCGGTTCGACCCAAATGACTTGGTGACATCAGCCAGCCGCAGCTTCACGACCGGGCCCGGTTTTGGCGGGCCATCAGGTGGTCGGCAAGGCGGGTGGCGGGGATAGTGACGGCCAGAAAGATGATCGCGGCCCCGACGTAAGGGGTGAAATTGGCCAGCAGCGACTTGTAGACCCCGGCCTGGCGCAAGATTTCGACCGGGCCGATGAAGCTGAGCAGGGCCACGTCTTTTTGCAGCGCGATCAGCATGTTCATGTTGGCGGGCACGACGCGGCGGATGGCCTGCGGCAGC
>JAKZRT010000096.1:0-4419 GCA_047518005.1 Brevirhabdus sp. | reverse complement strand
AAATGACCGAGTGGCCTTCCAAGCGCGGGCCGATTACCAAAATCATGCCATCGGATGGCTGCATAGGGGATACAGTTCCCTTGGCGGTGGGAAAGTGGTACGAATTCCATGAATTTGGATGGTATATGGGGAATGTCGGTTTAGTGAATCTGAACTCTCTGCACATGGAATTCCGGAATTTGGCGAAAACGGCGTGTTTGCAGTGAGTCAATGCCTTTATGAAGATCGGGATGGAGAAGTCTACGTTGATATGCTCATTTCAGAGGCTGGGCAAATGCGTTTCGTCAGCCTTCCGACTGGCGTAAATGCCGCTGTATTACGAGAAGAAGAGCATGCGGCTTTGATGTTGAAATAAGTCAGTCGAAACAGAATTGGGCACGGCCATATCAGGTCGTGTCCCAACCGAATGAAAGTACCTATATGCTGCATCATATTGAAATCTATGTCTCGGACCTAGCTAAGACAAAGTCGTTTTGGCGTAATCTTCTTAAACATGTCGGGTACAGTCAGACAGGTTCTTGGGGAGATGGTTTCACCTTGTCTAACGGCGACGATGCCTACCTTACTTTCGTGCAGGTAACTGAAAAACATGCGGAACGGAATTATCATCGGAGCGGTGTAGGCTTAAATCACCTCGCCTTTAAGGTGAAAGGGCGAGATGCTGTCGACGAACTCCGAATGTATTGCAAAAAGAAAAAGGTATCGATGCTTTATGATGACCGCTACCCGTTTGCAACTGGCGGCAAAGATTACTACGCGCTATTTCTCGAAGATCCGGACCGAATAAAGATCGAATTTGTTGCTGTTTGATTGGGCACCGAGCCAATGGTTAGGCGCTTACAACAATCTCGAACGAACAAACTTCTAGGGCTAATTTGCGTTTTGGCCCTATCTGTTTGGGCCGTCTGGCCTATGGCGCAAGGTATGGCATTGGGGAATTGGGCTTGAATGCTTCGAGCCCTGTCGGAACGGTCTGGTTGTGCTGAATGTAGGGTTCGGAAAAATAGGTGTCGATTGCGTTCGGGTTTTTTTGGACACCGATTTCGGTCATGGCACTGCGGACAATATCGGCAGTGTCGGCTGTATCGGCGACCGCGATTTGCGTGGTTGCTGCCGCGATAGTCATAACGGCGGCAAATTTTATGGTTCGTTCATAATTCATTTTTTCCTCCATCAGATGCTCGCCATTTGGCGGCGACTGCTCAGAGATACCGTGTTGATCTTCCCAGCATTAGATGGTTTAATTAGATAATATTACCCTATAAATTGCTGGAATGATGCTTGAACAACTTCGCCCGATGGCCGTATTTGCAACGGTGGCCGAGATTGGGTCGTTCAGCGGCGCGGCGCGCCGGCTTGGATTGTCAGCTTCGGTTGTAAGCTATCATGTGAGCACACTTGAGGCGCATCTGGACACGCCGCTTGTGTATCGCACGACGCGACGGCTAAGCCTGACCGCTGCGGGCCAACAACTGGCCGGTGCGGCGCGCGCGATGCTGACCGAAGCCGAAGTCGGTCTGGCCGAGCTTGGAACGCAGGGTGTCAACGCGTCGGGTACGCTGAAAATCACAGCGCCTGCTATTTTGCAATTCTCGCGATTTGTAACGCGGACCGCGACATTCATACGGCATCACCCGAATGTCGAAATCTCGATGGGGTTTTCGGATCGCGACCGGGACATCATTGCCGAAGGGTACGATATCGGGTTTCGACTGGGGCCACTGGCGAATTCAACTTTGATTTCCAGGCAGCTGGTGGAGGGGAAGATGGTGCTTTGTGCGTCGCCTGATTTTGTAAAGTCAAATGCCCCAATTCGTGGACCCGACGATATTTTCAATATTGATGCCATAGCTACGGTCGGCCAGGCATTACGTTTGGTTCTGAATCCGCGCAGTGAAACCAAACGCCGCACCGAGGTCGCGCTTGTATCAAGAATTGTGGTCGATTCCGGATTTGCCGCACGTCGGTTGGCCGAAGAAGGCGTCGGGTTGGTTATCTTGCCCGACTTCTTTGTTCGCGAGGCGCTGGACAACGGTGAACTGGTTGAAGTGCTGGAAGACTGGGACGCGCCCCAGTACACGATACATGCTCTTTGGCCACCCAATGTTGGGTCAAACCATCTGCGCGCTGCCTATTTGAATTTTGTCGCGGCCATAGCACGAACCAGCGCCGAGACCGACAGGACAATGACTTAGATACGCGCAGCCGGGTCCGGCCGCCTCGCGGCGCGGTTCGGGCGTTCAAAGTGCTTGAAGTTTGATCGCGTGGCTTGTATGTGCGCGAACGACTCCCCTACACTGCTGAAGTTCAGATCGAACGGCGGAGGTCGTTTGCGCCGGGGACAGAGAATTATTAGAATATCCGACCCTGCGTGGTCGGTTGAAGCGAAGGCAAGGCAATGGCGAAACGGTGGTATTCGGTCAGCGTGCTGTCAAACTATGAAAAGAAGATCGCCGAGCAGATCCGCCATTCGGTGGCGGACGTGGGGCTTGGCGACGAGATCGAGGAAGTGCTGGTGCCGACCGAGGAAGTCATCGAGATCAGGCGCGGCAAGAAGGTGACCGCCGAACGCCGGTTCATGCCGGGCTATGTGCTGGTGCGGATGGAAATGTCGGACCAGGGCTATCACCTGATCAACTCGATCAACCGGGTCACCGGTTTTCTCGGCCCCCAGGGCCGCCCGATGCCGATGCACGACGCCGAGGTCAACGCGCTTTTGAACCGGGTCGAGGAAGGCGAGGCCTCGCCGCGCACGCTGATCTTTTATGAGATCGGCGAGAAGGTGAAGGTCACCGACGGCCCGTTCGAGGATTTCGACGGCATGGTCGAGGAAGTGGACGACGACAACCAGCGCCTGAAGGTGTCGGTGTCAATCTTTGGCCGGGCCACCCCGGTCGAGCTGGAATTCACGCAGGTTTCTAAGGAAATCTGAGGTGCATCATCCGGTGATCCAGTTCACCGGGTGCAATTCCGTGGGAGGTCGCTCTCGGACCCGACCACGGCAACATAGGGGCGAATTTCGCCTCGTTGGAAAAGGAGAGGCCAGATGGCCAAGAAACTCGCAGGCCGGATGAAACTTCAGGTGCCCGCCGGACAAGCCAATCCCTCGCCCCCCGTGGGCCCGGCGCTGGGTCAGCGCGGCATCAACATCATGGAGTTCTGCAAGGCGTTCAACGCGCGTACGCAGGATATGGAACCGGGCGCGCCGTGCCCGACCGTGATCACCTATTACCAGGACAAGAGCTTTGCCATGGACATCAAGACGCATCCGGCGTCGTATTTCCTGCGCAAGGCGGCACAGGTGAAATCGGGTGCCAACCTGCCCTCGCGCGAGATCGTGGGCAGCGTGACCACCAAGCAGGTGCGCGAGATCGCCGAGGCCAAGATGGTTGACCTCAACGCGACCGACATTGAGGGCGCAATGCAGATTATCCTGGGCTCGGCCCGGTCGATGGGTATCGAGGTGAAGGGGTAGGGCAATGGCAAAACTTGGAAAAAGAACCCGCGCCGCGCGCGAAGCATTCGCCGGCAAGAGAAATGTCACGGTTGACGAGGCGGTCAGCCTGGTCAAGGCCAGCGCGGTCGCCAAATTCGACGAGACCATCGAGATTGCGGTCAACCTGGGGGTTGACCCGCGCCACGCCGACCAGATGGTGCGCGGCGTGATAAGCCTGCCCAATGGCACCGGCAAGACGGTGCGCGTGGCGGTTTTCGCGCGCGGCGACAAGGCCGACGAGGCCAAGGCGGCGGGCGCAGACATCGTTGGCGCCGAGGACCTGATGGAAATTGTTCAGGGCGGCAAGATCGAGTTCGATCGCTGCATCGCCACCCCGGACATGATGCCGGTCGTGGGGCGTCTGGGCAAAGTTCTGGGACCGCGCAACCTGATGCCGAACCCCAAGGTCGGCACCGTGACCATGGACGTGGCCGAGGCCGTGGCCAAGGCCAAGGGCGGCGAGGTTCAGTTCAAGGTCGAAAAGCGCGGCGTGGTCCACGCGGGCGTCGGCAAAGCCTCGTTCAGCGAGGCCAAGCTGGCCGAGAACGTGCGTGCCTTCATCGACGCGGTGGCCCGCGCCAAACCTGCCGGGGCCAAGGGATCATATATGAAAAAGATCTCGCTTTCCTCGACCATGGGGCCGGGTGTCTCGGTCGATGTAGGATCGACGGGCGAGTAACCCCGACGCCAGCATACAATCAAAATGGCGGGCCGTCTGGTCCGCCTTTTTTTGGCTGATGGGCACCGCCGCCCGCGGCGCGACGTGGGTTTGGCAATCCATGCACTTATACCAACGGCATCAATTTCTGACTCTGTGGGGATTCCCAAATCGGTTTTGATCTGATTCAAGGTTGGCAAAGGAGGATCGCCATGCCAGCCAGTGTTCCGCTTCGTCGCGACTTTGATGCCCGCCACCTTCGTAA
>JAKZRT010000095.1:0-32101 GCA_047518005.1 Brevirhabdus sp. | reverse complement strand
TTGAGCGTTTGCAGCGCCACCATGGCGCTGGTGTTGGTAAGAATGCTGGACATTTGCGCAGCTCCTTCAGTCCTTCGGCGTGTTTACACCGGTTTCATGCGAGCGCCTTTTTGGGTCGCCCTGGACGTCTTTCTGACTGCTGCGGTTCACGATGTTTCGGTCGGTCCGCGCCATACCCCTCGCGGGATGCAGGGCGAACGTAGGGGGGCAGGTACTAATGAATTCTTAATCGTGCGGAACGGTTGCGAGGGATCGGCGAGGAAATTGGCTAAAGTTTTATCCTGTAGCCGTCTCAGGCCCGTCGCTTCAGCGTCCCGGTAGGTTCAGCGAGCGCCTTGCGTGCGCCGTCAGACCCATAGGTCTTGAGCTCGGCCCCGCCGCGCACAAGGTCGCGCACCTGATCGCGAATATTTCGGATGCCGGTCAACGAGGCCTGATAGAGAATGTGGTTTCGATGCGATTTGCGCCGCAAAAGTTCCAGCGCCCGCGTATCGGCGCGGCCGCCCAACTTGACCAGCCGCACCAGAAGTTGTTGTTTGATGTCTTCCAGCCGCGCCAGATCGTCCAATCTGCCACTGGTGAGAACCTTGCGCTCGGCCTCGGCCAGTTTGATCAGGCGGGCCACAATGCGATCAGCCAGGGTTGCCATTTTCCCTTTCCTTAAGGGTTTCAAAAATCTGCTGGGCCAGACCCAGCCCGCCCGACAGCACCATGTCGCGCGCCACTTCAAGCCGCATGAACGACGCAAACTGCTCTTCCCCTGCGCCGCCGCCGAAAGCGCGACGTGGTTCGCCGAACTTGGCCGCCTTCAGCATTTCGGCCAGAAAGGTCGCCTCAAGTTCGACCGCGGTCGCGTGCAGGATTTCGTCGCGCGCGGCCGCCGCGTCTGGCGAGGCAACCCCAGGACTATGCCCGGCATTATTCGGACCGATGACGGTCACGGAGCGACTCCTCAAATTATCATCAGTTTTCCACTTATGCCCGCAGACCGGTAAACAAGCGGTAACCGGTTCTCGTGCCTACTGCCCGCGACTTGGAAGAACTCCGGGGGATGACATGACGGCAACCGGCTTTGCAGGCCAGACATCGGTTCTGGCGCTTTTGACCGGCAGCGCAGATGGCCAGATGGCCAATGGCCGGCCCACGGGCGCGCCAGATCAGCCGTCGATGACGGCAATGCAGCCGCGATCCTCTGGTTTTGCCCATCACCTTGCGGCGCTCGCGCCTGACATCGTGAACGGCGCGGGTCGGGAACAGGGCCCAATTGACGAATATCCCCATGGGCCAATAGTGTCTGCGAGGCTCGCGCCGTCGGCCTGGGGTGCCGCCGAAAAGCATTTTTTGCAGGGTGAACCGCGCGCCACGCCCGTGCCTGACGATGCGTCGCAGGGGCCGCTGCCACGCGACTTGCCGGGCCTGGATCGCGCGCAAGACAGGGTGCCCCGGCATCGCGGTGACGCCTGGACGCGACTTGGCAAGATCGTGGCGAGACTGGCGGCTGGTGTCGAACATCCGCCCCCGTCGGCGTCCCATCCCCCGCCATCAGAACCGCTTGAATTGCCTGCACAATCGGCTGTCTCCGACGCGCCCGCCCCCAATGCGACCCCAAGCCCGCCGCAGATCGCGTTCCCGACCCAGACCATAGATGGCGCGCCAGTGCTCGCACCCGGAGCCGACCACTACAGCGGTGACACGTCGCGCGGTGCGACCCGGGATGCGACCGCGCCTGTGGTTCAGATCGCAGCACCGCCAACGCTGTCTGAACTGTCGGCACCAGCGCCGCCCGGGTCCGCTGCCGGGAAATCGCCCGAGCAACAGCCTTTGGCGCGCGCGTGGGCAGAGCGGCAGACCGCGACCGCGCAAGCGACACGGGCTGACCCAACCGACCGCGTCATGCAGCCTGCAGGGGCGACCCGACTTCGCCCCCATGCGGTGGATGGTCCGACCCCAGACCGCCGCCAGGCGACCGCCGCCCCTGCTCCTCGCGCGATACCAGCGCCGCCCGCCGACACCGCATTCGCCGCAACCCCGCATAGGTCTTCGCCCACTCCGACCGTGGGTGACCGGGCCCGACCGGGCGCGCCTGCGCGCGCGCCGGAGGCCGTGCAATCGCGACTCACGCGCCCCAGCGCACCGCCCGGTGACCAGGCATTTCCGGACCGGTCCGCAAGAACTGCCACGCCGGGCGCAACCGACAGGGTGCGCAGTGCGGCGCGGCTGGCCGTGGCGCTGGACCCACCCGCAACCGAACGCCGCCGACGCCCGGACCACGCCCGGTCGATGGCCCAAGTGTCGCGTATCGAATCGCCGCCAAAGGTCGCGCCAACGTTGGTCAGGGCTCGACCCCAACCCAGTATCGTCAGTTCTGACGGGCCTGCCAGTTTGGCTGCCATCGCACCCGATCCGGCTGTGGCCGCCGATGGGCTGGCAACTGCCGATCCGGCCCCGCGTGAGGGTCGGGTCGGTGAACCCGCCGGGGCGCGCTTTGACCGGGTTTTTCACCTTCCCGAGGTGGCGCGTGGGGTGATCCGTCAACTGGACAACACAGCAACGCTGAACCTGGCCGAGCGACCGGTCGAACTGTCGCTGGACCCCGCCGAACTGGGCCGGGTTCGCCTGACCCTCGCGGTGTCGGACGCGGGCGTGTCGGTATCGATCGTCGCCGAGCGGTCCGAGACCCTCGACCTGATGCGTCGTAACGCCGAGGCGCTGGCGGCAGAGTACCGGTCGCTTGGCTACGCTGAGGTGAACCTGTCGTTCGGCGCGGCAGCGGACGGTCCAGGGTCCGACAGCGCACCTGGTCACCAGAACGCCCCGGAAGAAGCCTTGGCCGGATCCGGATCGGCGGCGGCGTTGCCCGACGACGCGGCACTGCTGAAACTGCGCCTTAGCGACAGCGGGCGGCTTGATATTCGCATCTGATCAGAAAGGGACCCCGCCATGGATCCGATTGTAACCACCAACGCCCTTGGCCCCGGTCAGACGCAAACGGTGCGCCCGGCAGGCGAGGGCGACGACAGAGCCACGATGATCGCCTCGGATTTCGAGACGTTTTTGCGCCTTCTCACCACCCAACTGAAAAATCAGGACCCGTTGAACCCGATGGATAGCTCCGAGTTCGCGGTCCAGCTGGCCACGTTCTCGGGCGTTGAACAGCAGGTGCAGACCAACACTTTGCTGAAATCTATGGCCGCTGCCGCCGATGCCTCGGGTCTCTCGGATATGGCGGCCTGGGTCGGGATGGAGGCGCGTTCACCGGCCTTGCAGTATTTTGACGGTACGTCATTGACGCTTTCGCCGCAGGAAATTCTGAGCGCCGACCGCGCCATGATGGTGGTGCGCGACGGCACCGGGGCCGAGGTCGGGCGCTTCGAAATTCCCAATGACGGGGAAGCTTTCTCTTGGCTGGGGACCGGGACGGCGGGAACCCCGCTGGCCCGTGGCAGCTATGCGTTCACGGTCGAAGGCTATCAGGGTCAAACTCTGCTGGCCGCGGTTCCGATCGAGACCTACGGTACCGTGTCCGAGGTACAGATAGGCCTGGACGGGCCGATATTGGTGCTGAGCGACGGCAGCCGGGTTCTGGCCGCCGATGTCACGGCGGTGCGCGCGCCGGGGGCCTGAGGCGCGCCGCCCCTCTCGCGCTCTCCCCTGAAGGACTTTCAAAACGATGAATGAAAGGCAATCTGACGGGCGGGCGAATAACCCATTTTCACGGGGCCCGCTGTGAACTAGGCAGAGCGCATGGATTTGACCAAGCCTCTGCTTGCCGGACCCTCTGCTGATCTGCGTCGCACCGATCTGGCCGGGGCGGGCGCGATCTGGACGCCGATGGGCGGCGGCCGGTCCAACCACATTTGGCGGATCGATGGTCCGGACCGGTGCCTGGTCTGCAAGCTTTATGTCGAGACCGGGGGCAACCTTATGTTCCCCAATGACCCCAAGGCCGAAGCCTTGGCCCTGCGCGCCTTGTCGCAAACGGGTCTGGCCCCCGAGCTTGTTGGCGAACACACAGGGCACTGGGGCGTTGCGCTATTTTATGAGTATTGCCCCGGCGAGGTCGGGCGCGCGAAACCGGGCGAGGCCGCGGCGCTGCTGGCGGTCTTGCACCGAACGCAGGCACCCGAGGGGCTTCGAGTCCTTCCGGGCGGCACCGCGATGATCGACACCCAGGTTCAGCGCATGCTGGGGGGCCTGAACCAAGCCCTTGCCAACGATCTCGGCAGTTTACGTCCACCGGGCCGGGTGGCACCGACCGACCGCGCAGTGTTTTTGCATGGCGACCCGGTGCCAGCGAATATTGTCTCGGGGCCTGAGGCGATCACGTTAATCGATTGGCAGTGCCCGGCAGCGGGCGATGCCTGCGAGGATCTTGCGGTTTACCTGTCCCCGGCCATGCAGACGCTTTATGGCAGCCAGCCGCTGCAGACCCACGAGGCCGAGGCCTTTCTTGCCGAGTATGACAACGATGTGGTTGTCACGCGTTACCGCGCCCTTGCGCCTCATTTTCATTGGCGCATGGCGGTCTATTGCCACTGGAAGGCGGCACTTGGGTCCGAAGATTATCGGGCAGCGGCAGCGCTGGAACTGGCGTCTTTGGCGCAGGCGGTCGGTTAAAGAAAATCGACCGCCAGAAGTGCCGCCAGCGCCAGACCGGCCCCCAAAGCCATCCACCCAAGGCTGCGCCACCGCGACGGTCGAGGTGACGGTCCCGGCTCGGCGCTGAGACGGATCAACGCCGCTTCGGCCAGATGCGGCAGGCGCGGCCCAAAGCGCGACAGGACCCGCGCCGTGCGGATAAGATCGCGCGCCAGCGCCCGGGGCCCGACGTTGTCGTGAATATAGGTCTCGACCACCGGCCGCGCGACCTCCCAGATGTTGATCTGCGGATCGAGCGACCGCGCGACCCCCTCGACGACCACCATGGTGCGCTGAAGCAAGATCAGCTCGGTGCGGGTCTGCATCCCGAATTGTTCGGTCACCTCGAATAGATAGGCCAAAAGCCGCGCCATCGACATATGGCCGGCATCCATCCCGAAGATCGGTTCGCCCACGGCGCGCAGGGCGCGGGCAAATTCGTCGATATCGCGGTCAGCGGGGACATAACCGGCCTCGAAATGCACCTCGGCGATGCGGCGGTAATCGCGGCGGATGAAACCGAACAATATCTCGGCGTAAACCCGGCGGGTATATTCGTCGATCCGGCCCATGATGCCGAAATCCATGGCGATGATGTCGCCCGACGGGCCGATCTTGAGATTGCCCTGGTGCATGTCGGCGTGGAAATAGCCATCGCGCAGGGCGTGGCTGAGAAACAGCTGCAGAGCCCGGCGACCAATCGCGCCCTTGTCGTGGCCAGCAGCATCAAGGGCCGCGATGTCGTGCATGGCGATACCCTCGGCCCAGCCAAGTGTCATCACGCGGCGGGCCGAAAGCGGCCAGTTGGGCCGGGGGACAATAAAGCCGTCGTCGCCCTCGGTCGAATTTGCAAACTCGGCAGCGGCAGCGCATTCCATGCGCAGATCAAGCTCGCCCAGGACAATGCCCTCGAAATGGGCGATCACATCCATGGGCCGCAGACGGCGCGAGGCCGGCGACAACAGCTCGACCATCCGCGCCGCGAAATAGAATGCGTCGATGTCGCGGGCAAATGCGCGCTCGATTCCGGGGCGCAGAACTTTCACCGCCACCTCGTCGCCGGTGTCGCGCAGGCGCGCCCGGTGAACCTGGGCGATCGAAGCGGCGGCGACGGAATCAGAGAAATCGGAAAATACGTCGTCGGCAGTCTGACCGATCTCGCGCGCAAATTCCGCCCTGGCGACGTCGGTCGGAAACGGCGGCAGCTTGTCTTGCAGAACCTGGAGTTGGCTCGCAAGCTCGGCCCCCACGACGTCGGGCCGGGTCGACAGAAGCTGGCCGAACTTGATGTAGGCAGGGCCCAGGGCAGTCAGCGCCCGCGTCAGAGGCGGCATCGCCGGGTCGCCCCTAAGCCCGAGCGGCACGAACGGCAGGCCCAGGATACGCGCCGACAGACGCAGGGCGGGCGGCATGTCCATGGCATCCATCACCACGCGCATCGCGCCGGTGCGTTCAAAGGTGGCCCCCGTTCGGATCAGACGCCATATGTTATGCGGGCCGCGCATGTCAGAGCTTCCAGCCTGAATGCAGGGCGGCAATGCCCATGGAAAGGTTGCGGTATTTCACCAGATCAAAGCCCGCGTCGCGGATCATGTCGGCAAAGTCTTCCTGATCGGGAAAGCGTCGGATCGATTCGACCAGATACTGGTAACTGCCCCGGTCGCGGGCAATCGCCTGACCCAGGGCCGGAATCACGTTGAACGAATAGCGGTCATAGGCCCATTGCAGGCCGGGGTTCGGCAGTTGGCTGAACTCTAGCACCATCAGCCGACTACCGGGGCGCAGGACCCGGAACGCTTCGCTCAGCGCGTCCGAGACGCGGGTCACGTTGCGGATGCCGAACGAGATTGTGTAGACATCAAAGCTGGCGTCAGGGAATGGCAGCGCCATCGCGTCGCCTACAACCCAGGTCAACCGGTCGCTCAGCGCTTCGGCGTCGGCCCGTTTGGCCCCGGTGACCAGCATGTCTTGCGTCATGTCGCAGACAACGGCTTGCGTTTCCGACGCGCGGCGCAGAAACCGAAAGGCGATATCGCCGGTCCCGCCGGCGACGTCCAGAAGCCGCTGACCGGGGCGCGGTGCCAGCCAGTCCAGCATCGCGTCCTTCCACAGGCGGTGAACGCCCAGGGACATGACATCGTTCATCACATCATATTTCGGTGCCACCGACGAAAATACGCCGTGCACCAGCCCGGCTTTGGCGTCGGTGTCCACGGTGCGGTACCCGAAATGGGTTCTGTCGTCGTCTGCGGGCATGGATAACTTGCCTTTGCTTCGTTCACGCTCTCATATAGCCCGCGCGGCGCGGCATCAATCGCGCGTGATCAAGGGGACATGTTGCCCGAACTTCCCGAAGTTGAAACACTGCGGCGCGGGCTGGAGCCGGTTTTGGTGGGACAGCGCCTGGTCAGGGTCCAGGTCAACCGTCCCGATCTGCGCTGGCCGTTTCCGCTGCGCATGGCCGAAAGGCTGACCGGGGCGCGGGTCGATGCACTCGGGCGGCGGTCGAAGTATCTGCTGGCCGACCTCGACACCGGCGAAACGCTGATCGTGCATCTGGGGATGTCGGGCCGCATGCTGGTGTCGGGGGTCGCAAATGGTGGTGTGCGCTGTCAGCACGCAGCCCCGCAAAAGCACGATCATGTGGTGGTCGATATTGAAGGCGGTGCGCGCCTGACCTTTAACGACGCGCGACGGTTCGGAGCGATGGACCTGATTGCGACCAAGGCGGTCTCTCAGCATCGTTTGCTGGCTGGTCTGGGGCCCGAACCCTTGGGAAATGCATTTGACGATACCTATCTTGTCGCTGCCCTCAAGGCACGTTCATTGCCAGTCAAATCGGCACTTCTGGACCAGAGAATCGTCGCAGGCCTGGGCAACATTTACGTCTGCGAGGCGCTCCACCGCGCCAAGATCTCGCCTCTGCGCAAGTCCAGACACATCTCGCGAGCGCGGGTCGAGGGGCTTGTCCCCGTCATCCGACAGGTGTTGACCGAGGCCATCGACGCCGGCGGTTCGTCGCTGCGCGATTTTCGCCGGGCGGACGGCGAACTTGGTTATTTTCAACATGTTTTCCGGGTTTATGGCCGCGAAGCCGCACCGTGTCTGACCCCCGGATGCGCTGGCACGATCCGCCGGGTGGTCCAATCGGGGCGATCCAGCTTCTATTGCCCAGCCTGTCAAAGATGACTTGAAAGCTGGGCGCGGGGTGTTAAGGCATTTGTCCACCCGAACCATCAGGGCGGAGCCCCATGGCCTACGAAACTTTAATCGTCGAAATTGACGATCATGTGTGCCTCATCAAACTCAACCGACCCGATGCGTTGAATGCGCTGAATTCGGTGCTTTTGGGTGAGCTGGGTCAGGCGCTGACCGAGGCCGACGAGAACGAAAAGGTCAGGGTGGTAGTCCTGACCGGGTCGGACAAGGCATTTGCCGCCGGTGCGGATATTGTCGAAATGTCCGGCAGGGGGTTTGTCGATACCTTCCGCAATGACCTTTTTGGGCGTCGGCAGCTCGATCAACTGACCATCCGCAAACCGATCATTGCCGCTGTGTCGGGCTATGCGCTTGGCGGCGGCTGCGAACTGGCCATGATGTGCGACTTCATCGTCGCGTCAGACACTGCCAAGTTCGGCCAGCCCGAGATCAACCTTGGCGTCATGGCGGGTATCGGCGGTACCCAGCGCCTGACCCGACTGGTCGGCAAGGCCAAGTCGATGGACATGCACCTGACCGGCCGCATGATGGACGCGACCGAGGCCGAACGGTCGGGTCTGGTAAGCCGCGTGGTTCCGGCCAAGAAACTGATCGAGGAAACCTTGGCCATCGCTCAGAAAATTGCCGAAAAGTCCATGCTCAGCGTGATGGCGGTCAAAGAGGCGGTGAATCGCGCCGAAGAAACCTCGCTGGCCGAAGGTCTGCTGTTCGAACGTCGGCTCTTTCATTCGCTGTTTGCCACGGAAGATCAGGCCGAGGGCATGAACGCTTTCCTGGAAAAGCGCGAGCCACAGTTTCGCGACAAATAAACCCGGGCCACGCGCGGCCGCTCGTTTTTCGGGTTTTCAAGCCTCGCAGAATGGCGTAGACGGCGCGCTGACATGCGCGAGAGGCCCGCTTTGGCCGGAATCGGTCGGTTATCAAACCCGGCGTCGGGCTTTTGCGCATTTGGAATGAACCAGACCCGACGAAGGAAAAGACAGATGGCCAATTCGCCGCAAGCCAAAAAGCGCGCCCGTCAGAACGAGCGTCGTTTCGCAGTCAACAAAGCCCGCCGGTCGCGCATCCGCACTTACTTGCGCAAAGTGGAAGAGGCGATCGCCTCGGGCGACAAGGATGCAGCCGCCACGGCGCTGCGTCAGGCGCAGCCGGAACTTATGCGCGGCGTGTCGCATGGCGTGTTTCACAAAAACACCGCGGCGCGCAAAATGTCGCGCCTGAATGCGCGGGTTAAAGCCGTAGGCTGATCATTTTTGGTGCGCAAGCGTCCGGAAGGCAAATTAATCCGCCCCCTGTACCGTTCAGGGGGCGATTCTTTTTGGACCCGGCTTTTCGCCCGCAAAACCGGCAAGTGGGTTCCAGACAAAAAGAAAATCTGAACCTCCATTCACGACCGTGGGATTCGGCGTGAACAATTTGCGAGTCAAGTTCGAAGTTCTGTTGCACCAGCCGCTTTCTTCGTTAGCTTCGGACGTGCGATTCATTTCGCCCTGGGGGACATGGCCGGACCTTGGGTCGGTCGAAAAGTCCCCATGACTGCGCACACGCAGCATGGGGGTTGGCTGGCAAAAGCAAGGTACCATCGGCGCCAGGGGCTCGCGTGGGGACGCGGGTCTGGAGCTGAATTTCGACACTGCGGGATCTGCGCCGCGGTTGTCTGATCTGAACATGTCCGATCGGCTCGCTTTTGCGGCGACCTTGTGCTTTCCGGCTGGGCCCGGAAATTGGCGCTTGTGGTTGCTTCGCGCTTGCGGGTTTTTTCCACGGCGCGATGGTGGCAATGGGGGCGCTTTGGCGCGAAAGGAAAACCGGTGGCAAAAGCGCCGGAAAGAAGATCGGACTGAACGCTGATGACCGACCAACTTTGGGGCACGCTGCGCGAAGAGTTGAAATCGACCTTGGGTCGAAACAATTTTACAACCTGGATCGAACCACTTGAACTGACCCATCTGAAAGGCGGCGTGGCCACCTTTCGGGTGCCGTCCACCTTTGTGGGAAATTGGGTCGAGCGCAACTTTGCAGAACACATCCGGTCGCTTCTGGAAGAAAACGGCTCGCCCGTTGATCGCCTTGAATTTGCTGTCGAAAAGTCGTCTGACACTACGACGATGCCGCCAAAATCAAGCTCCAAGCCCGGTACCAGAATGAATCGCGCGCCGCATCCCGAACCCGCTGACGACCCTGGCGCGCCGCTGGATGCACGATTTTTGTTCGAAAAATTTGTGGTTGGCAAGCCGAACGAACTGGCTTATGCCGCCGCGCGC
The DNA here is from genome assembly GCA_047518005.1 of Brevirhabdus sp. Taxonomy (GTDB): domain Bacteria; phylum Pseudomonadota; class Alphaproteobacteria; order Rhodobacterales; family Rhodobacteraceae; genus JAKZRT01. The sequence goes on along the minus strand of JAKZRT010000095.1, from coordinate 21,980 downwards.
CGCGTGGCCGAAGGCGGACCAACGACCTTTAATCCCCTCTTTCTTTACGGCGGCGTTGGTCTTGGCAAGACCCACCTGATGCACGCCATTGCCTGGGAGCTTCGAAACAAACACTCTAGGATGCGCGTGGTGTACCTCAGCGCCGAACAGTTCATGTATCGGTTTGTTCAAGCGATCCGCGACCGGCAGATGATGGATTTCAAACAGCTGTTTCGGTCGGTCGACCTGTTGATGGTCGACGACGTGCAGTTCATCGCCGGCAAGGACAGCACCCAGGAAGAATTTTTTCACACGTTCAACGCGCTGGTCGACCAGAACAAGCAAATCATCATATCCGCCGACCGCGCCCCGGGCGAGATCAAGGATCTGGAAGACCGGATCAGGTCGCGCTTGCAAAGCGGGCTGATCGTCGATCTGCATCCGACCGACTACGAACTGCGCCTTGGCATCCTGCAGACCAAGGTCAACCAGTACCGCCGCGAATATCCAAACCTGGTTCTGGCCGACGGCGTGCTGGAATTTCTGGCGCACCGTATTTCGACCAATGTTCGCGTGCTTGAGGGCGCGTTGATGCGGCTATTCGCCTTTGCCTCGCTGGTGGGGCGCGAGATCACGCTTGAACTGGCGCAGGCTTGTCTGGCCGATATTCTGCGCGCGTCAGACCGCAAAGTCACAATCGAGGAAATTCAGCGCAAGGTCGGCGAGCATTACAACATCCGGCTTTCCGACATCATCGGCCCCAAGCGCGTGCGCACCATCGCGCGGCCCCGCCAGATCGCAATGTACTTGTCGAAACAACTGACCTCGCGGTCGCTACCCGAGATCGGGCGGCGCTTTGGCGGGCGCGACCACACCACGGTGATGCACGGCGTGCGCCGGATCGAAGAGCTGAAGACCCACGACAACCAGATCGCCGAAGACGTAGAGATACTGCGCCGCACGCTTGAGGCATGACCGACCTAACGCTCTACGACCACCCAAGTTCGATCTGTTCACAGATGGCGCGACTGGCGCTGGTTGAAAAGGGGCGGCCCTTCACCCGGCGCACAGTCGACATCATGGACACGAACGAACAGTTCGAGGCCTGGTACGTTGCCCTGAACCCCAAGGCCGTAGTTCCGACGTTGCAGATTGGCGACGATGTGGTGACCGACACGATCCGCATCGTCACGCGCGTTCAGGAAATGGATGGCCCCGACTTATCGGGTGATGCCACGACCCAAGCGTGGCTGGCCGACATCATGGCCCCGCATTATGGCGTGCTCATGTATGCACCCCGGCGCGGCCCCGACGGCACCGTCCGCCAGGTCGAGGCGCGCGGGCGATTGTTGGACGATCTTGCCCGGTCACGGCCCGACCTGGCCGCTCTGCTTGTCGCGCGGATCGACGGTAATCGCCGTTTCAAGGCGCTTCTGGGCGATTCAGATGGTATCGCAACCCACATTGCCGCGACCCGCGCGCTGGTCAACCAGATGGCCACAGCGCTGGCCGGTCAGGACTATGTGGCGGGGTCGGGTTATTCTCTGGCCGACTGTTTTGCCACCGCCTGTCTCGCGCGGCTGACGATCCACGGGTTTTTCGGCTGGTGGTCGAATGGCCCGGTTGCGGAGTATTACGCGCGGATGAAGGCGCGCCCCAGCTTTGCGGTCGCCGGCGTGATCGATCAGGGCAGCGAACACGACCTGTGAGGAACCGCGCTCAGGCCGTCGCAGCCGCAAGCGCGATGTCCAAAAGCGCCTTGATCGACGCGGTGCTGGTGCCCGCCACGACACGCCCAAGCTCTTGATCGCCCTTCAGCACGACCAACGTAGACCGCCGCGGGATTTTCAAACGCCGCGAAAGTTTGGACCTTCTATAGACGTCCCAGTCAACCTGAACAAAACTAATTGCTTGTTCATAGGCGGGATTTTCGCGCTTCAGAGCGCCGATCACCCGGTGCTGAGCGCGGCAGGTCGCACACCAGGTCGTATAAAAGTCGACAAAGACGGTATTGCCGGCGTCCAGCTCTTCTTGAACCACGCCGGGCGCGTATTCCCGTATTCCTATGGCGAGCGACGTCGAGGGGATCAGCGCAAGGGCTGAAGCGGTGGCAATTAGTTCGCGGCGGTTCATTTTGTTTCCTTTGGTGATCAGAAAGCGACCGACATGTCGGTCAGCCACGGCGGCAGCACGTCAAGCGCCCAGCGCTCGACCACATGGTGGAACTTGAAAAATAGACCCAGGCCGACGATCAGAAAGATTGCTCCCAGGATGGGCCGCGACGCGGCCGCGATCCGGCGCATCAGCGGCTGGTGCCGGTGCAGCGCTTTGCGCGCGCCGTAGCCTAGCCCCAGAATCAGGGTTGATACGCCCAAGGCGAATGCGGTCATGATCGCGCCCGCGCGCATCAGGCTTTCGCCCTGGCTGGCCAGCGCGATGGCGCCGCCCAGGGTGGGCCCGATGCAGGGGCTCCAGACCGCGCCCAGAAGGGTGCCGCCCAGAAACTGGCCCCTTGCCCCGGTGCCCATTCCGCCCAGATCGTCGATACCCGCGTCGGCACGGGCCGCGACACCCTCGGTTGCCAGCGCAAATCCGGCTGACAGGCGCGGCACCAGCAAGATTACGCCAAACCCCGCCATGAACAGCGACGCAGCCCGCGCAACCCCGTCGGCGTCGAGGCCCAGGCCGGGGCCCAGCGACGCGATCCCCAGACCGAGAACAACAAACGACACCGACATGCCCGCAGCCAGTGCAAGTGGCCCAAACCGGCTGGCTTGCAACGACGATGCCAACACAATCGGCAAGACCGGCACCACGCAGGGGTTGATCAGCGTCAAAAGTCCCGCAGCATAGGCAAAAAGCAACTCCATGTGCCGAGATTTATCAACCTCTGCGCATATGTCACCGGGGCCTCTTGCGCATTCACGGTATTGTCAGCGACGATTTAGTCCCGGTCACGCGATTGTGGTCCGCGCGCGCTGAACCGCAAAAAGTCCGGCCATGATGATTGCAACACCCAAAATGTCACGAGGCCCAAGCGTTTCGCCCAGCAAAACCGCCGCCACCGCAACGCCGAAAAATGGCGTGAGAAAATGATAGGCCGCCGCACCGGTCGCACCGATCCGGTTTACCAGCCTGAACCAGACCAACGTGGCCAGCAACCCCGGAACAATGACGGTGTAGGCGAACGCCAGCGCCAGCGACCATGTCCAGGTGACAACGAAGGGTTCGCTGGCCAACGCGATAATGGTCAGGGGAACCGCTCCGATCAGCATCTGCATCCCGACGATCATCAGGTAATTCCCGCCCGACGAGGCGCCGCGCACCATCAGGGTCGCCACCGCCAGCGCAATCGCACCGACCCCGCAAAGCGCAACGCCTAGAAGGTCAACGCCTGCCTCGATCCGGGCCCCCATGATGATGACCACCCCAAGCGCCCCGGCGATCAGGCCCGCGATCCCCGATAGACGCAGTCGCGCACCCATGAACGCCCACAGCGCCAGCGCCACAAGCAGCGGCATCGTCGAGGCGATAATGGCGGCAAGCGACGCCTCGATCCATTGCATGGCCACAAAATTCAGCCCCAGGTAAAGCGCGTTCTGGCTGAGCCCGAAGACGACCGTCGCGCGCCACTGGGCCTGGCTCAGCCGCCAGCTTTGGCCAAGCGCGCGCGCCAGAAGAACACCGATGACGCCCGAGATAAAAAACCTGACGCCCAAGGCGGTCAGGGGCGGCGCATGCGCCACGATGACCCGCGCCGATGTAAACGCCGACGACCACATCAGCGCAAAGCCAAGCCCCATGATCGCCGCGCGAATGTCTATGGCCTGATCCTCTGTCCGGCATAAAAAGGGCCGCCATTGACGACCCTTGTTGAGTTCCGTTCCGGGGGCAAGCCCCGGCCATCGGTCTCAGCCGTTGACGCCTTCCTTCAGCGCCTTGGCGATGGTCATCTTGACCACTCTGTCGGCGTCTTTGTGAATCTGCTCGCCCGTTGCCGGGTTGCGGACCATGCGCGCCGGACGATCGCGGCAATAAATCTTACCCACACCCGGCAGGGTCACGGCACCGCCACTTGAAACTTCGCTGGTGATGATCCCAGTGATCGCCCCAAGCGCAGCCGCGGCGGATTTTTTATCGCTGCCCAGAGCTTCGGCCATAGCGGCCACAAGTTGAGTCTTTGTCATCGGTTTTGCCATGTATCGTCTCCTCATGATCGCCCGCCCATTTGGGGGCTGATTGGGGCTATTTAACTGTATATTGGGGTGACGCACAACGTTTCGTATAGAAAAACAAGGGATTTTCGCCGGTTTTGGGGCACTGTCTCACTCTGAAATCGACTTTTTGTAGGATTTTGGCCAAATTTGCGGTACCGGTGCACCGGTACTTACAAAAATGCGGTTTCCTCGAAGCTGCGCAATTTCCTGGAATGGATGCGTTCAAGGGGCATTTCGCGCAAGCGTTCCATCGCTCGGATGCCGATCAAAAGGTGGCGCGAGACCTGAGTTTTATAGAATTTACTGGCCATTCCCGGCAACTTCAATTCACCGTGCAGCGGCTTGTCAGACACGCATAATAGCGTGCCATAGGGCACCCGAAACCTGAACCCGTTGGCCGCGATCGTGGCGCTTTCCATATCCAGCGCGATAGCCCGCGACTGGCTGAGCCGTTTGACGGGGCCCGAAGTCTCGCGCAGCTCCCAATTGCGGTTATCAAGGCTGGCGACCGTGCCGGTACGCATGATGCGTTTCAGCTCGTAGCCCTCCAACTGGGTCACATCAGCCACGGCGTTTTCCAGAGCGATCTGGATTTCGGCCAGCGGCGGGATCGGAACCCAGAGCGGCAGGTCGGCGTCAAGAACCTTGTCTTCGCGCAGGTAAGAATGCGCCAGGACAAAGTCACCCAAGGATTGCGAGTTCCGCAGACCCGCGCAATGGCCCACCATCAGCCAGGCGTGGGGGCGCAGAACCGCGATGTGATCGGTCGCGGTTTTTGCATTCGACGGGCCGACACCGATATTGACCAGTGTAATCCCGCCGCCATCGGGGCGTTTCAGGTGATAGCTGGGCATCTGCGGCAGTTTGGCCAGCGGCGGCAACGGATCATCGGCCTTGGTGATCAGATTGTTGCCGGGGCCGACAAACGCGTTATAGCCGCTGGCGCCATCGGCCAGCGCTTTGCGGGCGAAGTCTTCGAACTCTTCGACATAGAATTGGTAGTTGGTGAAAAGGACGTGGTTCTGAAAATGCTCGGGGTCGGTGGCGGTGTAATGGGTGAGCCGCGCCAGTGAATAATCGACCCGCTGCGCGGTAAATCCCGCCAGCGCCCCGGACCCGTCGGGGTGGGTTACGTCTTCGCCGTTGGCGATGCTGTCGTTGGTATTTTCCAAATCGGGCACGTCAAAGACGTCGCGCAGCGTGAAGGTCAGCGAACTGTCGGCAGGAACCGCGGGGTCCGATTGCGCGGCCATGGCGAAATGCACCGGCATCGGCGTGTCCGACACCCCGATCCGCACCGGGACGCCATGGTTCTTCATCAAAAGCGCGATCTGTTGCTCCAGATAGTTGGCAAAAAGGTCGGGCCGGGTAATTGTGGCCGAATAGGTGCCGGGGCGCGACACATGGCCAAAGGCAAGGCGGCTGTCGACTTGGGCGTAGCTGGTCGTGGTGATCCGGATCTCGGGATAGAATGCGCGAATGCGGTGCGCCGGTGGGGTGCCGGTCAGGCTGTCCATGAAATTGGTGCAGAGATAGTTCACCGACTGCTCGTAAAGTTTCCGCAACAGCACAACAGCATCGACCGGATCGGTTATTTGCTCGGGTGCCGGATAGGGCGGGGTGATGATAGCGGGTTCTTGATATTCTTTGTTCATTCGGCTGCCTCGATCAAGTCGGTTAGTTCAAAACGCGTGACATCGACAAGGCCGAGGTCCGAGATGCGAAGTTCGGGGATAACCACAAGCGCCAGCAGCGAATGCTGCATATAGGCGTTGTTCAGCGTGCAACCACAGTCGGCCATGGCCTGAACCATGCGGTCGGCCTTGGCCGCGACTTCGGCGGCAGGACGGTCGGACATCAGGCCCGCAACCGGCAGCTCGACCAGGGCTTTCTCGACCCCGTCCTGCCAGACAGTGACGCCGCCGCCAATTTCGCCCAGCCGGTTTGCGGCGCTGGCCATGCTATCGCGGTCGGTGCCGACAACGATCATATGGTGGCTGTCGTGCGCCACGGTCGAAGCCATGGCCATTTTGCCCCGGTATCCGAAGCCTGAAACGAAGGCGTTTGTCACGCCGCCAGTGCCCCGGTGGCGCTCGACCAGCGCGATGTGCGCGAGATCCTGGTCCTGGTCGGGCAAAAGCATACCCCGTCCAACCTTGGACACCATGCTAAGTGATTGAGTTGGCGCTTGATTTTCGACGACGCCGATAACTTTGACAGTCGCCCTGTCGGCGCCCGGCGGCGCTGTGATCACAAAATCGGCAGCCGTCAGCCTCTTGCCCAGATTGACCGTGTCGCGGACCCTGGCGGGCCAGTCGAGGTGCGGGCATTCTACTGTGATCACACCGTCCCTCGCGACGCCGTGACCCCGGGCGTAGACCGCTTCGATCGGAAGCGCCGTCAAATCGCTTGTCAGGATCATATCGGCCCGCCTTCCGGGTGAAATAGACCCTAATTCCCGTTCCAGCCCGAAGTGTGTGGCGGTGTTGATCGTGGCCATCTGGAGGGCAACCAAGGGATCGGCACCGCAGGCAATTGCGTGGCGCACGACCCGGTTCATATGCCCGTCGTTCACCAGCGTGCCAGAATGGCAGTCATCCGTGCACAGGATAAAGCTGCGCGGGTCGAGGCCTTTTTCGGTGACTGCGGTAATCTGGCTTTCCACGTCGTACCAGGCCGACCCCAGCCGCATCATCGACCGCATGCCCTGACGGACCCGGGCAATCGCGTCCGCCTCGTTGGTGCCCTCGTGGTCATCCGCAGGCCCGCCCGCCACATAGGCCGCAAAGGCAGGTCCCAGATCGGGGCTGGCGTAATGGCCGCCCACGGTTTTGCCGACGTCTTGCGTCGCGGCAATCTCGGCCAGCATCTGCTGGCTGCCCGCCGAGACGCCGGGAAAGTTCATCATCTCGCCCAACCCGATGATGCCGGGCCAGGCCATCGCCTCGGCCACGTCGTCAGGCCCAAGCTCGAAGCCGGTGGTTTCGAGCCCCGGTGCCGAGGGCGCGCAGGACGGCATCTGGGTGAAGATGTTGATCGGCTGCATCATGGCTTCGTCGTGCATCAAACGCACGCCATCCAAACCCAGAACATTGGCGATCTCGTGCGGGTCGGTGAACATCGACGTGGTGCCATGCGGGATCACCGCAGCCGCGAATTCTGCGGGCGTCAGCATGCCCGACTCGATGTGCATATGCCCGTCGCACAGGCCCGGGATCAGGAACCGACCACCTGCGTCGAGCGTTTCGGTGTTGTCACCAAAGCAGTGGCTGGCATCCGGTCCGACATAGGCAAAACGACCCGATTTGACCGCCACGGACCAGCCGTCGAGCACCTCGCGCGTATGCACGCTGACAACTCGCGCATTTGTAATCACAAGATCCGCAGGCGCGCGACCAGCGGCGACCGAGACCAGGTCAGCAGCGACCGATTGCCAGGGGGGGAAGTCTCTAGTCTCCATGGCCAAAGATGCCACCGCTTGGAACCACCTTCAAGGGGGCGGTCGACGCGGGCGCGCAAACAGGGCAGAATCGCCGTCGGAGATGTGCACTATGCTGCGCTTTGTCGACCGCAACGCGACCTGGCCGAAACTGATCGCCCTGCTTGTGACGGCAGCAGCGGTCTGGACGCTTTTGTCGGGTTATGCCGCCGACTTCACGCATTCGATCGGCAAGCCGACCTTGCCCGATTTTGCCCTGAAAACCGGCGATCTGTACGCCTATGCGCAAACCTATTCACAAGGTGCCATCCGCCTTTACCTGAGCCGCATCGCGCCGCTCGATGTGATTTTTCCGGCGGCCCTTGGTCTGACCGTGGCCATCGCCCTGAAGATCGGCGGCGCACCGCGCGCCGCAGTAATGCTGCCCCTTACCGCAGTTTTTGTCGATTATGTCGAAAACGCGCTGATCGTGGCCGTGCTTTTGACCGCAGATGCGCCAGTCGCCGGGCTGGGCGTAGCTGCCAGCCTGTTGACCAAGGCGAAATTCGGCCTTTACGGGCTGGCGCTTGGGGCGCTGATAGTGATCGCGTTCCGACGAGTGATGTCGCAAAAAAGCTAGCGCAAGGGGCGGCGGTCGTGCCCCATGTGCACAACATTGATGGAGGACCGAATGGCCGTCACCAACCTTCGCCCGAACCTGGACCACTGGCAGGAACGCGTCGATCTGGCCGCCGCGTTTCGCTGGGCTGCGCGTCTGAACCTGCACGAAGCGGTCGCGAACCACTTTTCCATTGCGGTGAACGACGACGGCACACAGTTTCTGATGAACCCCAACCAGGTTCATTTCGCCCGTGTCAAAGCGTCGGACATGCTGTTTCTCGACGCCAATGACCCAGCGGCGCTGGACCGGCCAAACGCGCCCGACGCGACCGCATGGGGCCTGCACGGCGCGCTGCACCGGCTGTGCGGCCACGCCCGCTGCGCGATGCACATCCATTCGGTCCACGCCACCGTGCTGGCCAGTCTGGCCGACAGTCGCCTGCCGCCGATTGACCAGAACACGGCGATTTTCTTTAACCGCACCGTGATTGACGAAGAATACGCCGGCCTGGGGTTCGAAGCCGAGGGCGAGCGTTGCGCCGACCTTTTCAGTGACCCCAAGAAGAAGGTAATGATCATGGGCAACCATGGGATCATGGTGATCGGCGCGACCGTGGCCGAAACCTTTAACCGGATGTATTATTTTGAGCGCGCCGCCGAGACTTATATCCGGGCATTGCAAACCGGCCAGCCGCTGCGGGTTCTCGGCGACGAGATTGCCGAGAAAACCGCCCGCGAGATCGAGGATTATCCCGAACAGGACGTGCGGCACCTGGCCGAACTGAAGGCGATTTTGGACGCCGAGGGGTCGGATTACGCAGAATAGGCCGACCGCTGGTCGCGCACAGGGTTTCATGGTTGAAACGCCATGTAATATTCGGTAATTAAACAATAAACAGATTTTTCTCATGAATGAGATGTAACATCTGCGCGCGCCGAACCGGCACAATCGGCCCGGTCGGACGCTGACCGATGAGTTGTGGCACGAAACCGACGCGCAAGTCGTATTTCGTCAAGACAGACGCCCCGTCACTGTTGGACGTTCGCAGAAGACAGGAGAAAAGCCATGGCGGAAGTAGGGTTGGTTGTCGGGAACGATCCTGAAACCGAGCGCTGGAACTATCGTCCGGTCGGGCAGGTCGGGCTGAACCCGGTGTTTTCCTGGCCACCGAGGCCTGGCACCGTCGTGCGCTGGTACCGGGGCGCCTGGTTGCAAATCACGGCAGTGAGTGTACCGCTGATGCTGGCGCTGATCCTTTATTTTGCGATTCTGCCGCCCCTGGAGGCGATGAAGACCTTCGCATGGGGCTGGGTGGCGACGATCTGGGCGATGAATGTCGGGGGCGGGCAGGGACTTGGCGTTTTCGGGCGGCGACCGGTATTGATCGGGCGATACCGATGGAGAGCGCAATGCAATATGGCCTGACCGACGAACAGGAAATGATCGCCGACACCGTGCGGTCGTTTGTCGAAAACGAGATTTACCCCCACGAAGACATCGTCGAACGCACCGGCGAGGTGCCGCGCGAAGTGGCGGACGAGATCAAGCGCAAGACCATCGAGTTGGGGTTTTACGCCTGCAATTTCCCCGAAAGTATCGGTTGCGCGGGGCTGAACCACCGCGAGTTTGCGCTGGTCGAACGCGAATTGGGGCGCGGCGCGATGGCGCTCGCGCATTTCTTTGGCCGCCCGCAGAACATTCTGATGGCCTGCACCGGCGATCAGGTCGACCGCTACCTGATGCCTGCCGTGCGCGGCGAACGGATGGACGCATTGGCGATGACCGAACCGGGGGCGGGGTCCGACATCCGGTCGATGACCTGCGCGGCGCGGCGCGACGGCGACGACTGGGTGGTCAACGGCACCAAGCATTTCATTTCCGGCGCTGATCACGCCGATTTCATCATCGTCTTTGTCGCCACCGGCCAAGACCAGACGCCGCGCGGGCCCAAGAAACGCATCACCGCCTTTCTGGTCGACCGTGGCACGCCGGGGTTCACCATCCGGGATGGATACAAATCGGTCAGCCACCGGGGCTATAAGAACATGGTGCTGGAGTTCGACGACTGCCGCCTTGCGGACGCGCAGGTTCTGGGCCAAGTCGATGGCGGGTTTGAGGTGATGAACACCTGGCTTTACGCCACCCGCATCACGGTCGCCACCAATTGCGTCGGCCGCGCGCGACGGGTCTTTGATATGGCGCTGAACTATGCTGCCGAGCGCAAGCAATTTGGCCAGGCGATTGGCAAATTCCAGGGCGTCAGCTTTCAGCTTGCTGACATGATCACCGAAATCGACGCCGCTGACCTCATGACGCTTGCCGCCGCCGACCGACTGGACCAGGGCCTGCCCGCCAACCGCGAGATTGCCAGCGCCAAGCTTTTTGCCAGCGAAATGCTGGCCCGCGTCACCGATACCGCCATCCAGGTACACGGCGGCATGGGCCTGATGGACGACCTGCCGCTGGAACGGTTCTGGCGCGACGCGCGGGTCGAACGCATCTGGGACGGCACAAGCGAAATCCAGCGCCACATCATCAGCCGCGAGCTGTTGCGCCCGCTTGAGGCCTGACCCATGGTAACCGGCCTCGACAGGCTGTTTCGCCCACACTCGATCGCGGTCATCGGCGGCGGGGCCTGGGGTCGCAATATCATCCGCAGTTGCAGGAAAATCGGGTTTCAGGGCGATGTCTGGCCGGTGCATCCGACCCGGGCCGAACTTGAAGGCCTGCCCACCTTTCCCGATATCGCCGATCTGCCCGCCGCCCCCGACGCCGCCTATATCGCCGTCAATCGCCACCAGACGATCCAGGCGGTCAGAGAGCTGGCTGCACGCGGTGCGGGCGGTGCCGTCTGTCTGGCCAGCGGGTTCCGCGAGGCCTTGGCCGAGGCCGAAGATGGTGCCAGCCTGCAAGACGCCCTTTTGGCCGCCGCCGGTGACATGACGCTGATCGGCCCCAACTGCTATGGGTTCGTGAATTATCTCGACGGCGCAGCGCTTTGGCCCGACCAGCATGGCGGCGCGGCGGTGGATCGCGGCGTTGCGGTGATCGCGCAGTCGTCGAACATGGCGATCAACATCACCATGGCGCGGCGCGGGCTGCCGCTGGCCTATATCGTGACGGCGGGCAATCAGGCCCAGACCGGAATTTCGGCGATCGGTGCGGCGTTGCTGGACGACGACCGGGTCACCGCACTTGGCCTTCACATCGAAGGGGTCGATGATCTGCGGGGGTTCGAAGCGCTGGCCGAAAAGTCGCGCACCATGGGCAAGCCGATTGTCGCCATCAAGGTCGGGCGGTCGGCGCATTCGCGCGCCGCGACCGTGTCGCACACCGCGTCACTGGCCGGGTCGGATGCCGGGTCGCGGGCGCTGTTGCGGCGGTTGGGCATCGCGCAGGCGGAAAGTCTGCCGGTGTTTCTGGAAACCCTCAAACTGCTGCATGTCGCGGGCCCGTTGCGGTCGAACCGGATCGCGTCGATGTCGTGCTCGGGCGGCGAGGCCAGCCTGATCGCCGACAGCGCCGAGGCCACGGCGGTCGAATTTCCGCCCCTGAACGACGCTCAGAAATCCGGACTGCGCGGCGTGCTGGGGCCGATGGTGGCGTTAAGTAACCCATTGGATTATCACACCTATATCTGGCGCGACCGCGACAAGCTGGGCCAGACTTACAGCGCCATGATGCGCGGTGATCTTGCCCTTGGGGTGATCGTCCTGGACTTTCCGCGCCAGGACCAGTGCCAACCCGCCGAATGGTACGACGTGATTGCGGGTGCCCTGCGCGCGCGCACCGAACAGGGCAAGCCAATGGCGCTGGTGGCGACTTTGCACGAAAACATGCCGGAATTTGAGGCGCAAAAGCTGGTCAAGGCGGGGATCGTTCCGCTTTGCGGGCTGGACGAGGCGCTGGCGGCCATCGATCTGGCGGCCTGGCTGGGGCAAGACCGCGCTGTGGCCGAGCCGCTGTTGTTGCCCGGCGGCGAACGGACGGGTGAGGTGATGGACGAAGCGGCGTCAAAATCGGCACTGGCGGGTCATGGTCTGCGCACCCCCAAAAACCGCCTTGTGGCGGGTGCGGTCGATGCCGCCGACGCCGCCGACGAGATTGGCTATCCGGTGGTGCTCAAGGCCATGGGGCACGCGCACAAGACCGAGGCAGGTGCTGTGGCCACAGGCCTGGCCGACCACGCTGCGGTTCAGCGGGCGGCGGCAGGAATGTCGGGATCCGGGTTTCTGGTCGAGGAGATGATCACCGGCGCGCTGGCCGAGGTTCTGATCGGGATCACCCGCGACCCGGCGCATGGCTTTGTGCTGACGCTCGGATCCGGTGGCGTTCTGGCCGAACTGATCGCCGACACGGTCAGCCTGCTTGTCCCCGCCGGACGCGCAGAGATCCGCCGCGCCTTCGCCGAACTGAAGATTTCCAGACTGCTTGGCGGGCATCGGGGTGGCGCCGCGGCTGATCTCGAAAAGGTTTTCGATGCGGTCGATGTGTTGCAGGCCTATGTGCTTGCCAACGCGGCCCGCGTTGAAGAAGTTGAAGTGAACCCGCTGATCGTCACCGCCACCGATGCGGTGGCGGTCGATGCCCTGATCCGCGAGGCCCGATAATATGGCGATAAAGACCAGAACCGACGGAGGAGTGTTCGAGGTCACGCTGGACCGGCCCAAGGCCAATGCCATCGACCTGGCCACCAGCCGCGAAATGGGTGACATCTTTGCCGGGTTCCGCGACGACCCGGACCTGCGCGTGGCGATCATCACCGGCGGCGGCGAAAAATTCTTTTGCGCAGGATGGGACTTGAAGGCCGCCGCCGACGGCGATGCAGTAGATGACGATTACGGCGTGGGCGGCTTTGGCGGCTTGCAGGAACTGCCCGATCTGAACAAGCCGGTCATCGCGGCGGTCAACGGTATTTGCTGCGGCGGCGGGCTCGAGCTGGCGCTTTCCGCCGACATCATCCTTGCCGCCGATCACGCAACTTTCGCGTTGCCCGAAATTCGGTCGGGCACCGTGGCCGATGCGGCCAGCATCAAGATGCCCAAGCGCATCCCCTTTCACATCGCGATGGAGATGCTGCTAACGGGGCGGTGGCTGGATGTGGAAGAGGCTTGTCGGTGGGGGTTCGTGAACCGGGCGATGCCCGGCGACCAGTTGATGGACGCGGCGCGCGGGTTGGCCGCTCGATTGGCATCGGGGCCGCCTTTGGTTTACGCGGCGATCAAGGAAATTGTGCGCGAGGCTGAGGATGCCAAATTTCAGGATGCGTTGGACCGGGTGACCGGGCGAAAGCTGGCCACTGTTGATCGCCTGTATTCGTCGGAAGATCAGCTTGAAGGGGCGAGGGCTTTTGCCGAGGGTCGCGATCCGGTCTGGAAGGGGCGATAGTTGCGCCGCGCAGGGCGAGAGGGGCGCTGCCCCTCTCGCGCTCTCCCCGAGAGTATTTTTGGAAAGATGATGCGGGGCAATCGCGGTGGTGAGTAAGGTGTTGTTGGTCTTTGGGCATGGGTATTCGGGCGCGGCGTTGGCGGCGCGGTTGATCCCCAAGGGGTGGCGCGTGATCGGGACGACGCGCGATGCGGGCCGGGTTGCGGCGATCGCTGCCACGGGTGTCGAGCCGCTGGTCTGGCCGGGTGATGACCTCGGGCCCGCGTTGGCCGAGGCCAGTTGCGTGTTGGTCAGTGCGGGGCCGGACGATGACGGCGACCCGGTGTTGCGGGAATTTGCGGCGCGAATATCTGAGGTTTCGGATCGCATTGACTGGCTTGGGTATCTTTCGACAACCGGCGTTTACGGCGATCACGGCGGCGGCTGGGTTGACGAGGACACGCCGCTTGCGCCATCGACACCGCGGGGTGCCGCGCGCATGAAAGCCGAGGCAGGCTGGCAAGCCCTGACCAGGGCCGCCGGACTGCCGCTGCATATCTTTCGTCTCGCGGGCATTTACGGCCCCGGACGCGGGCCGTTTGAAAAGCTCCGCAGTGGCACTGCACGTCGGATTATCAAGCCGGGACAGGTGTTTTCGCGCATTCATATCGACGACATTGCCCAGGTGCTAGAGGCGTCGATCACCCGTCCCGATCCCGGGGCGGTCTATAATGTCTGCGACGATGATCCGGCCCCGCCGCAAGATGTGATTGCCCATGCGGCCACGCTTTTGGGGCTGCCGCTTCCGCCCGAATTGGATTTTGAAACGGCGGACCTGAGCCCAATGGCCCGCAGTTTCTATGCCGAATCGAAGCGGGTTCGAAATGACCGGATCAAGAACGAACTGGGCGTCCGGCTGATCCATCCCACCTACCGCGCCGGTCTGGCAGCCCTGCTGGCGAGCGAGTAGCGGCCTACCCCTGATCCGATGCCCGCGCGCCGATGCGACCGATACCAAGCGTGTCCAGCACCTTGTTGCGGATGTCATCGGCGTTCATCCCCGCAACGGCGTACATATCGCTTGGGCTGGCCTGGTCGATGAAGACGTCGGGCAGGACCATCGACCGGAACTTGATGCCGCTGTCGAAAATGCCCGCCTCGGCCAAAAGCTGCGCCACATGGCTGCCAAACCCGCCGATAGCGCCCTCTTCGATGGTGATCAGAGCCTCGTGGTTGGCGGCCAGGTCCAGGATCAGATCGCGGTCCAGCGGTTTGGCGAACCTGGCGTCGGCGATGGTCGGCGTAATCCCCTGAGCTTCCAGTGCCTCGGCGGCCTCCACGACTTCGCACAGCCGCGCCCCGAACGACAACAGCGCTATGCCGCGCCCGGCGCGGATGATGCGGCCCTTGCCGATCTCCAGCGGTGTGCCCGTTTCGGGCAGTTCAACCCCCACCCCCTCGCCACGCGGAAAGCGAAACGCGATCGGCCCGTCGTCATGCGCCGCAGCGGTGGCAACCATATGCACCAGTTCGGCCTCGTCCGCGGCCGCCATGACCGTGAACCCCGGCAGATTGGCGAGATAGGCGATGTCAAACGCGCCCGCATGGGTCGCGCCATCGGCACCCACCAGCCCGGCCCGGTCGATGGCGAACCGCACCGGCAGCCGCTGGATCGCCACGTCATGGACAACCTGGTCAAACCCGCGTTGCAGGAAGGTCGAATAGATCGCGCAGAAGGGTCGCATGCCGCCCGCCGCCAGGCCCGCCGAAAACGTCACGGCGTGTTGCTCGGCAATGCCGACGTCAAAGCAACGTGACGGATAGCGTTTGGCCATCTGGCTCAGACCGGTGCCATCGGGCATGGCCGCCGTCACCGCCACCACGCGGTCGTCTTCGGCGGCATGGCGCACCAGCGCATCGGAGAAAACCTTTGTATAGGACGGCGCATTTGACGGCGACTTGGTCTGCTTGCCCGTCACCACGTCAAACTTGCTAACCCCGTGCCCCCGGTCGTCCGAGTTTTCCGTAGGCCCATAGCCCTTGCCCTTTTTGGTGATCGCATGGATCAGCAACGGGCCGGTCGCCCGCGCCCGCGCGGTACGCAGAACCGGCAACAGCTGATCGAGATCGTGGCCGTCTATGGGCCCGATGTAGGAAAAGCCCAACTCTTCGAACATCGTACCGCCGACGGTCATCGATTTCAGTGCCTCTTTGGCGCGCCGCGCGCCTTCCTGAAACGGCTCGGGCAGCAGGCTGACCGCACCCTTGGCGGCGGCTTTCAATTCCTGAAAAGGCTCGCCGGCGTAAAGCCGCGACAGGTAGGACGACATCGCGCCTACCGGCGGCGCGATGGACATTTCGTTGTCGTTTAGGATGACGAACAGGCGGCGGCCAAGCGCACCGGCGTTGTTCATCGCCTCAAACGCCATGCCAGCGCTCATCGCACCGTCACCGATCACCGCAATCGCATCGCCAAGTGCGGGCTCTACCGCCCCGCCCAGATCGCGCGCCACCGCGAACCCAAGTGCCGCCGAGATCGAGGTCGAAGAATGCGCCGCCCCGAAGGGGTCGTACGGGCTCTCAGACCGTTTGGTGAACCCGCTCAGCCCGTTTTTCTGGCGCAGGGTCCGGATACGGTCGCGTCGCCCGGTCAGGATCTTGTGCGGATAGGACTGGTGGCTGACATCCCAGATCAGCCGGTCGCGCGGGGTGTCAAAGACGGCGTGCAGCGCCACTGTCAATTCGACCACCCCCAGCCCCGCGCCCAGATGCCCGCCGGTTTCGGAGACCGCGCTGATGGTCTCGGCCCTGAGCTCGTCCGCCAGCCGCCGCAAATCACCATCGCCGAGATTTTTCAGATCGGCGGGCGACGCGATGCGGTCAAGAAGCGGTGTGTCCGGGCGGTTCGACATGGGCGCTCGAATTTGGGTTTCGACCCTATTGGCCATAGCCAATGTGATGCGCCGCCGCAAGTTCCCGCAGCATTAACGGTCGCGTGTGACAACAAAGCGCGCGCCGTCCCGCAAGACATCCGCCTGCCCGCCATAGCCTTCCAACGCCGCAACGGCCTCGCCTGCAAGGGCAAGCGCGCGCGCCCGCGCCTCGGCCAACCCAAGCAGCGACACAAACGTCGCCTTGCCTGCCGCTGCGTCTTTGCGCAGCCGCTTGCCGGTGGCGGTTTCGTTTCCGGTCGCGTCGAGAATGTCATCGGCAATCTGATAGGCCAGCCCCAACGCCCGGGCGTAGATGATCAGGGGTTTCGGGTCGGCCCGACCCATGATCGCGCCGGCCGTGCAGGACCATTCGATCAGCGCGCCGGTTTTTCGGCGCTGAAGTTCGGTAATGCGCTCGATACTCAACGGCGCGCTGGCCGATTCGGCCTGCATGTCCAGGGCCTGGCCCAGAACCATGCCGTCGATACCCGCAGCACTGGCAAGACCGCTGATCAGTTCGAGCTTCACGCTGTCGGGCATGTCCAGGCGCGCGGAAAGCATCTCGAACGCCAAACTTTGCAAGCCGTCGCCGACCAGAACCGCGGTTGCCTCGTCCCAAGTCACATGAACCGTGGGCTGGCCGCGCCGCAGATCGTCATCGTCCATGGCGGGCAGGTCGTCATGAACCAGCGAATAGGCGTGCATCGCCTCGATCGCCGCCGCCGCCCAGGCCGATTGTCTGGCCTCGACCCCGAAAAGCCGCGCCGATTCGATCACCAGAAAACCACGCAGCCGCTTGCCGCCCGCTGCGGCATAGCGCATGGCCGCCGTGACCGGCGCATCGGCAGCACCGCCAAGTGCTGCATCGAGGCAGGCTTGGATGGCACGTGCGGCTTCTTGCAGTCGGGCGTCAAAAAGGGCGGTTGGCGTTGTCATTTGAATTGGTTCGATGGTGCCGTCATCAGACTGGCAGGCGGCTCATTCGCCGTCCAGCGGCTGGGTGCCCGTGGGCGCGCCGTCGGGGCCAAGGGTGATGGCCTCGACCTTGGCCTCTGCCGATTTCAGCTTGGCCTCGCAATGTTTGCGCAATTCGGCGCCGCGTTCGTAGAGCTTGATCGAATCTTCCAGCGCAACCTCGCCCGCCTCAAGCGATTTGACCACGCGCTCAAGTTCGGCCATCGCGGCCTCGAAGGTCATCTTGGCAACCGGGGTCTCGCTCATCCGCCTCGCTCCATCAGCACGGTGACATGGGCCGCGACGCTGGCGGCCAAAGCGTGCAGATCATAGCCGCCTTCCAGTGTCGAGACCAGCCTGCCATCGCAATGCCGGTCCGCCAGATCGCACAATTGATGCGTGATCCAGGTGAAATCCTGGGTTGAGAGGCGAAGCTGCGCCAGCGGGTCGGCGGCATGGGCGTCGAAGCCTGCCGAGATCAGGATCAGCTCGGGATTATGGGTGGCGATGGCCGGAAAGGCCTGCGCCTCCCACGCGCGGCGAAAGGCGGCGCTGCCACTCCCGGGGGCCAGCGGCATGTTCAACACGTTGTTGTGGGCGCCGGTCTCGTGGGCAGCCCCCGTGCCTGGGTAGCAGGGCATCTGGTGGGACGAGACAAACAGGACGCGCGCGTCTTCCTCGACCAGGTCCTGGGTTCCGTTGCCGTGATGAACGTCAAAGTCCGCGATGGCGACGCGGTTCAGCCCATGATGATCCAGCGCATATTTCGCGGCCATGGCGATGTTGCCAAACAGGCAGAACCCCATGGCTGTGCTTTCCTCGGCGTGGTGGCCGGGCGGTCGGGTCGCGCAAAAGGCGTTCGCGGCCTCGTCGCCAAGGACCAGATCGACGGCTTTCAGATTGCCGCCCGCCGAGCGCAGCGCTGCATCGAGCGACCCCGGCGACAGGTAGGTGTCGGCATCCAGCGCGACCGACCCGTGGTCGGGCCGGGCGTCGCGGATGGCCTGAATATAGGCCGCCGGATGGACCCGCCCGAGATCGTCATCCGGGGCCAGCGGCGCGCGGTGGCGGTCCAGCGCCTGAAAGGCCGGATCGTCGAGCGCCGCCATGATCGCCTCGAGCCGGGCGACCGCCTCGGGGTGGCCGGGCGGGGTGACATGGGTCAGGCAATCGGGGTGGGAAATCAGCGCGGTGGCCATGGCGGGCAAGCTAGGCTGGCGGGGGGAAAGCGGCAAGCCCAAGATCGGAAATTGCAGCCATAGCAACATGGTTTCACGTTGGGAAACGGGGTAAGTGCCAGACAAATAACAACAAAGTATTGACACCTGTGCATGGGGGTGCGGGCGGCGACGCAGGGTGCCATTACGCCGATCGCGTTGCTGCCGCTGGCGATGTTCCTGAAAGACGCGCCGGGCACCGCCGCCAGATCAGCTCGGTCAGACAAAACGCCGTCGGGCTAACGCACGATTGTCATGACCGTCTGGATATCCCGTGGCGTGGTTTTCTGTTGCTTTTGCATGGGGGTCCCATTGATGCACCTTGTGCCGTCGATCCAGGGGCGCGGTTTTGAGGCGTCTGAGGCATGCGGCGTTTTGTTTCTGAGTCGCGTCGCATTCGGAAAATTGGCCGATATGATCGGCGGCTCTGTCTGGACCAATGCCACCGCGGCGATTGCAGTTGTGATCACCCTGATCATCGTCGGGTCGCTCTGGGCGACCATCAACCGGCGACCGCTGGCCGTTGCAGGCTAATCCGGGCTGAGCATGTACCCCGCGCCGCGTACGGTTTGCAAATAGCGCGGCTGTTTGGGGTCGGCTTCGATCTTGCGGCGCAGGCGGGTAATCTGGACATCGACCGCGCGTTCCTGGGCCTGGCCACCGTCGCGGCCCAACTCGGCCACCAGCGTTGCGCGGCGCACCGCCTCGCCGGGCGTCGCGGAAAATATCCGCATCAACTGCGCCTCGGTCGCGGTCAGCCGCACCTGGGTTTCGCCGGCCCAAAGCTCGCCCCGGTCGATGTCATACCGCACGCCGCCCAGGTTCAGGACCCGCGGCAGGCTGGCACCGGGATCTTCGCGCGGCACCCGGCGCAGGATCGCGTTGATCCTGAGCAAAAGCTCCTTGGGCTCGAACGGTTTCGGCAGGTAATCATCGGCACCGGCCTCGAGCCCGGCAATCCGGTCCTCGGTGTCGCCCTTGGCGGTCAGCAACAGGATCGGTGTTTCCAGCGCTGGTCGCAGCGCCCGGAGCAGGCTGACCCCGTCTTCGCCGGGCATCATCACGTCGAGCACGATCAGATCGAATTCAAGCCCCTGCAAAAGCCGCCGCGCATGCGCCGCGTCGCGCGCAGCACTGACCAAAAAGTCACGGCGGATCAGAAATTTCTGCAAAAGATCGCGAATGCGCTCGTCGTCGTCGACGATCAATAGATGTGCGGTGTCGATCATGGCTGGCCGCCTTCCTTCAGCACGTCATACTGGTGCCGCTGGTCGGGGTCCATCATCGCCTCGAGCACCTGCCGGAACCCGGCCACCGCCGCAGGCCCCGCCGCGCGAAATGCGGCGCGCATCCGCGCGCGCTGGGCCTGCGACAACTCGCGCTCGAGCGCAGCACCGGCAGCGGTTAGCACCAGGTGGCGTTCGCGCCTGTCGCGGCGCCCCACCCGGCTTTCGACCAGTCGGTCTTTGATCAAAGACCGCAATACACGGTTCAGGCTTTGTTTGGTGACGCCGAGGATGGCCAGAAGATTGGTCACCGTCGTGCCCGGGGTCCGGCTGATGAAATGGATGGCGCGATGGTGCGCGCGGCCAAAGCCGTGGTCACCCAGAATACGGTCGGGATCGGCAGTAAAGCCGCGATAGGCGAAATACATCGCCTCGATACCCTTGCGAAGCTGCTCGTCGGTGAGAAACAACAGCGATTCCCCGCCGTGCAATCCGGTGTCTGACATTCTAACCGCCTTTGGTCACTGCATAATTCCGATTTTATGTCAGCCTTGTTGACTTTCCAAGAATCAATTCGTAGGACTCGGGCGAAAACGCGCAATATTATGTCCGTATCGGACCTATTTTGCGCAACATTCGGAAATCGGCACGCCGGAAATATGGAGAATGACCATGGCTGGTGCATATGACGACCGCGAAGGTTTCATCTGGCTGGATGGCAAACTGGTGAATTGGCGCGATGCCAATGTCCACATCCTGACCCACGCCATGCACTATGCAAGCTCGGTGTTCGAGGGCGAGCGGGCCTATGAAGGCAAGATCTTTGAAAGTCGGCGGCATTCGGAACGCCTGCACGCCTCGGCGGGCATGATCGATTTCGAGATCCCCTGGACAGTCGACGAGATCGAGGCCGCAAAATACCAGGTCCTGCACGCCAATGGCCAGACCGATGCCTATGTCCGGGCCGTTGCCTGGCGCGGTGCGGGCGAGGATATGGGGGTCGCATCGGCGCGCAATCCGGTGCGGTTGGCGATCGCGACCTGGGAGTGGGGGGCCTATTACGGCGACGCCAAGACGCGCGGCGCCAAGCTCGATATTTCCAAATGGAAGCGGCCCAGCCCCGAGACGATTCCGAGCCACGCCAAAGCGGCGGGGCTTTACATGATCTGCACGATGTCCAAGCACGCCGCCGAGGCCAAGGGCTGTTCGGACGCGATGATGTTCGATTATCGCGGCTATGTGGCCGAGGCGACCGGAGCCAACATGTTCTTCGTGAAAGACGGCGAGGTTCACACGCCCGACCCCGATTGTTTTCTGAACGGCATCACCCGCCAAACCGTGATCGGGATGCTGAAAGGCCGCCAGATCAGGGTTCATGAGCGCCACATCATGGCGGACGAGCTGGAGGGGTTCGAGCAATGCTGGCTGACCGGCACGGCTGCCGAGGTCACGCCGGTGGGCCAGATCGGGGACTATAATTTCGAGGTCGGGGCGATCACTCGCGAGATCGCGTCGGCCTACGAGAAGCTGGTGCGGAGCTAATCAACTCTGTGTTTCATTACCGTCCAGGCCGCAAACGCTCGTCTGTCTTTGATAGTCGAGCGTTTGAACGACTTTATTGCAAGCTCGGCAGCATCAATATACGCGGTCACCCCCGATAGCTTAAATTTTTGAATGGATCGTAGTCGGCAGCGTGCCTCTCAACCTGCAAGTCATAAAATAGGCTGGAGAAATCTTCTATCTCCTTTGGGAATCTCGCTAACATATCCTTGTTTTTGCACTGATTTTTTGCATATCCGTGTTCGACCGCGCGATATGCTTGGCGCCAAGCCGGCGCACTTCGGCTTGCACCGCCTGTGCCGATTAAACAGTCGGCACAGTTTTGGCAAAGCATGTGAAACAGAGCGTAATACCAACGGCCCCCAGATTTGACTCAAGGGGATTCCCACGAGCGGCGTGATCTGATTCAGTGGCATCAAGGCAAGGGAGGCTTTGATGGCAGTAAGGATTACGCGCAAAGACAAGTCCGCAGGCGAGCTTCGCCAGG
>JAKZRT010000094.1:0-27797 GCA_047518005.1 Brevirhabdus sp. | reverse complement strand
TAAACCTCCTCGAACTTCATCAATCTCAGTCCCTGTACCTGCTCCGTCCGACGCATCGCCTCCCTCCATGGCTTGGAGGCGTTCTAAAACCGGACAGATCATCTGGTACATAAACCGGACATATCGCGTGTTACCGACACCGGATCGGGCAGATGATGCAAGACACCGCAGCAATCGATATAGTCGAATTTGCCAAGCTCGGGCGCGGTCATAAGATCACCGGTGACAAAGCGGATATCCCCAAGACCGCGCACTCTCGCGCGCGCTTCGGCAATCTCGCGCGAAGCCGATGAAAGGTCGAGATAGACGAAATCGTACGCGCGCCCCGCCGCCTTCAGGGTTTGCGCCATTTGTATCAACCCGTCACCGGTCCCGCCACCGGCGAAAAGCGCGCGCAGCGGCCTGGACCAGTCGCGCCGCCCGCCATAGACGAAATGGTCGACCTCGAGCGGGTGCGACGGCGACCCGACGACAAGCCGCTTTTTCTCGTCCGCCGGGTCGCGGGCCGGATAGGGAAATGCCTCGTATTGATCGGTGACCGCTGGCACGTCGCCTCACGCGGCTTTCAGCGCGGCCAGCCGCCGCTTGAGGCTTGCGTCAGGCCAGAAGTGCGACCGCCGGTAATATTCGGGCATGGCTGGCACGCCCGAGGGCAGAACCACCCACGCCAGCTTGGTCGAGGTGAAGATGTGAATGTCCGGCGAACAGGCCGACGGGGTCTCGAGCGTGCCGCAAGTGCAATGTCCGTTCATCGGTCTGCCAGTGTCAGAAATGCCCGCCCCCGAAGGGACGGGCAACGGTTCAAGCCCAAATCGACTATTTCTGCGCGATCCGGCCGTCCAGATAGGGCGAAACCGGCGCGTGGTCGGCCATGTATTCGGCCAGCACGTCAGCCAGATCGGGACCATAGTCATAGACGTTGTCGGCACCACGGAACATTTTGTACCCGTCGCCGCCGCCCCGAACATAGTTGTTCGACACCAGCCTGTAGGTCGCACCCGGATCGATTGGCGCGAAGCTGCCGCCGCTCATCACCAGCACCTCGGTGATCCGGCCTTCGTTCGGGGCAACGCTCATGTCCCAGGTAAATTTGAGACCGGCCACCTGCGGAAAGCGGCCCTTGACCTCTTCCACCTGGCTCACGCCGTTCTCCAGCGCGTCGATGACCGTCTGGCCCGACACCTCGAAGGTCGAGAGCGTGTTCTGGAACGGCAGTACGGTCAGCACCTCGCCCATGGTCACGTCGCCCGCGTCAATCGACGAGCGGATGCCGCCCGAATTGGCAATGGCGATGGTGACGCCCTGATCCTTGACCCGGTCAAGCATCGCGTCGGCCACCAGATTGCCCATAGCGCATTCCTGCACCCGGCAAACCGACCGGTCGCCGTCGATGACGTCACCGGCACTGGCCACCACCAGCTGGCGAATTTCTTCCAGCGGCTGGGCAAGTTCGGCAACGCGCGCCTTGGTGCCCGCATCCTCGGCAACGCTGCCGTCGATGATGATAGGTTCACCCGTCGCCGAGATAATCGTGCCGGCGTCGTCAAAGGTCACGTTCAGCTCGCCCAGGAACTTGCCATAGGCGTAGGCCTGAACCACGGCCGTATCGCCGACCATGACCGGATAGGGCCCAACCGCGCGTTCCTGCACGTTCGACAAAAGCGTGTTTGAATGCCCGCCCACGATCACGTCAACGCCGGTGGTTCCGGCGGCAACCGCCTGATCGACGACAAAGCCCGAGTGGCTGAGCACGACGATCTTGTTCACACCGTCAGCGGTCAGTTTGTCGACCTCGCCCTGTACCGCCGCGACCGGGTCGCTGAACGTGATGTTCGCGCCAGGGCTGGCCAGCTCGTCGGTATCCTGCGGCGTCAGGCCAATCAGGCCGATCATTTCGCCGCCAACCTCGATCGCCGTCGATTTGGCCAGCTTGCCGGCCAAAAGCGGCTCGGCGCTGACGTCGGCGTTCGACATCAGGATCGGGAAGTTGATCGCGTCCATAAAGCCGCGCAGAACTTCGGGGCCGTCGTCAAACTCGTGGTTGCCCACGGTCATTCCGTCGTAACCCATTTTGTTCATCATCTCGGCGGCAGCTTTACCCTTGTAGTAAGTGTAAAACAGCGTGCCCTGGAACTGATCGCCGCCATCGACCAAAATCGAATTGCCGGCGCGCGCGCGCGCTGCCGCCACGGCAGTGACCATCCGGGCCGACCCGCCGAAACACTTGCCTTCAAGATTGTCCTCTTCGCCGCAGCCCGAATCGAACCGCGAGATCGGTTCAAACCGCGCGTGAAAATCGTTGGTGTGAAGGACCGTCAGCGAATAATCCGCAGCCGCCATTCCGCCGCTCAGGGCAAAAAAAGCGACGCCAGAGAGAAGTCGTTTAATCATGTCTCTAACCCCCATTGGTGATTTTTATCGCGTCAGAGTGAACCCACGCGGTCCCAGAGTCAAAGGCAAATCGTGCTAAGTTCAGGTCGCTTGACCCAGGCCAGACCATTGGGCATGTGAGGCCCATGCTGATCTACAAGATATTTCGCGGGTCCGAATGGGCGGCGCTGGCCGACCGGGGCGCGACCTTTGGGGCGCCGATCGATCTGGAAGACGGCTATATTCACTTTTCGGACGCGGCGCAGGTGGCCGAGACTGCGGCGAAGCATTTCGCCGGGGTGACCGGCCTGGTGCTGGTGGCGATCGAGGCCGATGCCCTGGGCGCAGCGCTGCGCTGGGAGGTGGCGCGCGGCGCGACTTTCCCGCATCTTTACCGCGCGCTGAACCGGGCCGAAGTCACCTGGCACGCCGATCTTCCGCTGGGCCCGGATGGTCGACATCATTTTCCGCAGGGCGTGACATGATCGAACGGCTGGGTCTTTGGGCGCTGCACCGGTTGGACCCGGAAACCGCCCACAACGCATCGATCCGGGCGCTGAAGGCGGGGCTGGTCCGCCTGCCCCGCCTGCCCGACCTGCCACGTCTGCGCACTTCGATTTGCGGGATGGATTTGGCGAACCCGCTGGGTCTGGCCGCGGGGTATGACAAGAACGCAGTTGCCATCGCGCGCCTTGCCCGTGCCGGTTTCGGCTTTATCGAGGTCGGCGCGGCCACACCGTACCCACAGCCCGGACACCCGCGCCCGCGGCTGTTTCGCCTGCCCCAAGACCGCGCCGCGATCAACCGGTTCGGGTTCAACAACGACGGGGCGCAGGCCATTGCTGACCGACTGGCGGCGCGCGCGACGGGGCCGGTGCCGGTGGGCCTGAACCTTGGGGCGGGCAAGGACAGCGATGATCGTGCGGGTGACTACGCGCGGGTTCTGTCGCGTTGCGGGTGCCATATCGACTTTGCCACGGTCAACGTCTCGTCACCCAACACCGAGCGCCTGCGCGATTTGCAGGGGTCCGATGCGCTGCGGGCGTTGCTTGGCCGGGTGATGGCGGCCCGGGCCGGGCTGCCGCGCCCGGTTCCGGTTTTCCTGAAAATCGCCCCTGACCTGAGCGACGCGGACATCGCCGGGATCGCCGAGGTGGCCCAGAGAACGGGCGTAGACGCGATCATCGCGACCAACACGACGCTCAAGCGCGACGGGCTGCAAAGCCCGGCAAGCGGTCGGGCCGGGGGGCTTTCTGGGCAGCCGCTTTTCGCGCCATCGACGCGGGTTCTGGCGCGGCTGTCGGCGGAAACCGGCGCGGCGCTGCCGCTGATCGGGGTCGGCGGGATCGGGTCCGCAGATCAGGCCTATGCCAAGATCCGGGCCGGGGCGTCGGCGCTGCAGCTCTACACCGCGCTGATCTATGGCGGGTTTTCATTGGTCCGCGACATCCTGATCGGGCTCGACGCCCTACTCGCCCGCGACGGCTACGAAAATGTGGCCGATGCGGTCGGCACGGCGCGCGCGTCGTGGCTCTGAGCGCTGCGGGTCATGGCGGTCAGTCGGCGCCGCGCTCAAGCGCCGGATACCGCGCCCCAAGGGTCACGCCGCGCGCGACGAACGAGATCAGAAGGGCCGCCCAAAGCCCGTGGTTGCCGTAGTCCGGGATCAGCGTGAGCACCGCGACGATGTAGATCATCGACGATATGATCATCATGTTCCGCATGTCGCGGCCGCGCGTCGCACCGATAAATATACCGTCCAAAATCCACGCCGGGCCGCCCAGGATCGGGGCCAGGACCATGAAGATCAGATAGGTTCTCGCGGCGGTGCGCACGTCGGGGGCGGTGGTCATCAAATCGATGATTGCAGGCCCGAAGACCGCAAAGACAATCGCCAGCGCGGTGATCATCACCGCCCCCCAGACACTGGGCAGAAGCGCCCCCCGCCGCACTGCCGCGCGCTGTTTTGCGCCCAGAGCCTGCCCCACAAGGGTCTCGGCCGCAAAGGAATATCCATCCAGCGCGTAAGCGGTGATATAGACAAATTGCAGCAGGATCTGGTTGGCCGCCAGTTCTACGTCGCCAAAGTCGGAAGCGAGAAACAGGAACGACGTGAATATCGCCATGAGCAGGAACGACCGGATCAGGATATCGCGGCCGAGGCTGGCGAAGGCCAGCAGCCGGGCGCGGTCGAAGACCCGCACCCAGTCGCGCCAGCGCGGATCGGCGAAAACGTCGGAACATAGCCAGAGCCCCAGCGCCAGACCGCTGAATTCGGCCAGCACTGTGGCCAGGGCGACGCCTTCGACGCCCCACCCGAGGCCCAGCACGAAGACCAGGTCCAGCCCGATGTTCAGCCCGTTCATCCATAGCTGGACGACCAGAACCGCGACCGTGCGTTCGCGTGCCACCAGCCAGCCGGTGATCCCGTAGATCGCAATCGCGGCCGGCGCTGACCAGATGCGGATCGACATATAGCTGCGCGCCAGGTCTTCAACCTCGGCCGAGGCGGGTGCCAGGGCAAAACCGGCCCAGAAAATCAGGGCCTGGGTGGCAATCAAAAATGTGCCCGCGCCCACGGCAAGCAATATCGCGCGGGTGAGCAGCGCTGAAACTTCGGCGCGATCACCGGCGCCATGGGCCTGGGCCACCAGACCCACGGTGCCCATGCGGAGAAACCCGAAAAGCCAGAAGACCGAGGTCAGGATGATCGCGCCAATACCCACTGCACCGATCGGGGCGGCCTCGCCCAACTGGCCGACAACGCCGGTATCGACCGCCCCCAAAATCGGCACCGTGGCGTTTGACAGCATGATCGGCAAAGCAATCGTCAGCACCCGCCGGTGGGTGACCGCGACGGGGTCCCGGGGTTCAGTCACGCGGGGCGGGCATCAGGAAATGTCCGGTTCCCTGTGCAAATGGGCGGGCCCGATTGTCCTGCCAGGCCTCGACATGCACCGAGGCATAGCGCCGCCCCGACCGGTTCACCCGCGCCCGTGCATAACAATCGCGCGGCAAGCCCGAGCGCAGATAATCGACTGTGAAATCAATGGTCTTTGGCAGACGGGCGGTGGTGGCAGGGTCGATGGCCTCGGGCGTCAGGTCTCCCGCCTCGATCTGCGGCCAGAGCATCGCCCAGCTCAGCTCGATCAGGGCCGACATTTCAAGAAATGCCGCGATCGCGCCGCCGTGCAGCGCCGGCAGGACGGGGTTTCCGATCAGGGCCTCGTCAAAGCGCATCAGGGCCGTCAGCTCGTCGCCGCGGCGATCGAATTTCAGCCCAAGAAACCCCGCGTATGGGACCATGGCCACAAGGGCTGCCAAGGTCTTGTCGCGGCGTTCCTTGACCACCTGCACCGGGTCGGGAGGGCGGCGCGCGGTCATACCCTTGGCCCCCCGGCGCGATTCAGGCTGAAGGCGCCTGCGGCACTTGCCACCGGGTCATCGTCGTCGTCGTCCGTGGCCGTGGCGCGTACGAAGGCCACATGATGGGTGACGTGGTAACAGACCGCATGCGCCCTGATCGTCTGTCCGGGGGTTGCTGCGCGCATGTAGTCGATCCGCAAGTCGAGCGTCGCCATCGAGACCCGGGCCTTGGGGTGGGCAAAAACCGAAAGCCCGCTGCAGGTGTCCATCAGCGCCGACACGGCACCGCCGAAGATCACCCCGCTGGACGGATCACCGACAAGGCGCGGGTCATAGGGCATATGCATCATCGCCTCGCCGTCCGAGATCGACTGAACCGCCATCCCGAGCGCTTGCGCATGCGGCAGCGCCGCAACAAACTGGTTGGCACGCGCCCTGATATCGTCGTTCATCTGTTGTACCCAAACCTCGCCGGCGGCCCCTGGTATCGGCCACGCAGCGCCACAATGGGCAACCGGTCAACCCGCTGCAAGGTCAATTGCCGCTTGAAATCGGGCATCTAACCTGACGTGGATACCGGTTTCTGGCAGCTATACCCGGCCAATTTCACGATTTGGTAACCCCTGGGTGCTTGAGAGGTCCGAAAATCCACCGATCGCGAGCAATTGACGTAATTTCTCTTTACGTCAACGTAACTCTTCCTATATGACGAGAGCGCAACCAGACGTTCAGGATACATCGGGGATCAGGCGTCATGACCGATGAACAGATGACTATCCGGCAGATGTGCGACGCATTTGGCGTGACTCCGCGCACGCTGAGATTTTACGAATCAAAAGAATTGCTGTTTCCGGTCCGCGAGGGGTCAAGGCGGCTTTTTACCAAACGCGACCGGGCGCGGCTCAAGCTGGTCCTGCGCGGCAAGCGATTTGGCTTCTCGCTGGAAGAGATCCGGCAGCTTTTAGACCTCTACGACATGGGCGACCAGCAGCTGACCCAGTTCACCCGCGCCTATGATGTTGGCAAATCGCATCTGGCAGACATGATCCGGCAACGCGACGAGTTGAACGTGGCCATCACAGAGCTGGAAGAACAAATGAAATGGGGCGAACAAATGATTGCGTCGCTGAAGGCGAACGAAAACCCCCGGCGACACTAATCCCACCCAAAGGACCACCGATGCCCGTCTACACTCCCCCGACCCGCGACATGGCCTTTTTGCTGCACGACGTGATGAACGTCAGCTCCAGCGATACGCCCGGTTATGCCGATCTGGACCCTGAATTCACCGAGGCCGTGCTGACCGAGGCCGGCAAGATCGCGGCCGAGGTTTTCCAGCCGCTGAACGCCATCGGCGATGCCGAGGGCTGCGTTCTGGAAAACGGTGTGGTGCGCACGCCCAAAGGCTTTGCCGAAGCCTTTGATCAGGTGCGCCAGGGCGGATGGCTGGGGCTGGACGCAAGCCCGGACTTTGGCGGACAGGGTTTGCCGCATGTGATCTCGAACGCCGTGGGCGAAATGCTTTCGGCCGCGAACATGGCGCTTCAGATGTATTCGGGGCTGACGCATGGGGCGGCGTCGGCGATTTACGCGCATGGGTCGGACGACCAGAAAGCCACCTATCTGCCGAACATGTATTCCGGTGCCTGGACCGGCACTATGAACCTGACCGAGCCCCACTGCGGCACCGATCTGGGACTGATCCGGACCAAGGCAGAGCCCCAGGACGATGGCAGTTATCGGGTCATGGGCACCAAGATATTCATCTCGGCCGGTGATCACGACCTGGCCGACAACATCATCCATCTGGTGCTGGCCAAAGTGCCGGGCGGCCCCGAGGGCGTTAAGGGTATTTCGCTGTTCATCGTCCCCAAGTTTCTGGTGGGCGACGACGGCGGGCCCGGCCAACGCAACGGCGTGTCGGTTGGCGGGCTGGAAAAGAAGATGGGCATTCACGGCAATTCGACCTGCGTGATGAATTACGATGCCGCGACCGGGTTCCTGCTGGGCGACCTGCACGACGGCCTGCGCGCCATGTTCACCATGATGAACGAGGCCCGCCTGTCGGTCGCCTTGCAGGGATACGCGCAGGGCGACGCCGCCTATCAGAATGCGCTGGCCTTTGCGCGCGAACGGCTGCAGGGCCGCGACGTAACAGGGGTCAAGAACCCCGACGGCCCGGCTGATCCGATCATCGTGCACCCCGACGTTCGGCGAAACCTTCTGGACCAGAAAAGCTTTGTCGAAGGGGCGCGGGCGTTTGCCTTTTGGGGCGCGTCATTGCTCGATGCAGCGGCTTTAAAGGAAGACGCCGAGGCCGAGGCGATGATTTCGCTGTTGACGCCTGTTCTCAAGGGCTTTCTGACTGACAAGGGTTTTGACACCTGCGTGGCCGCGCAGCAGACCCTTGGGGGGTCTGGGTACATTCGCGAATGGGGCGTGGAACAATTTGTCCGCGATTCGCGCATTGCGATGATTTACGAAGGCACCAACGGGGTTCAGGCGCTGGATCTGGTGGGACGCAAACTGCCAAAGAACGGTGGCAAGGCAATGCGAGCCTTTGGCAAGATGGTGAAAACCTATTGCGCCGATCACAAAAAACATGCCCTGGCCCGCGACTTTATCGAACCGCTCAAGGCTGCATCCAAGGACCTGTCCGCCGCCGTATTGTATTTCGTCATGAATGGCATGAAAGACCCCAACAACGCGCTGGCCGGGTCGTATGATTTCATGCATTTGTTCGGACATGTCTGCATGGGTCTGATGTGGACAAAGATGGCGGTGGCCGCGCAGGCGGCCCTTGACGCGGGCACCACCGAGACCGATTTCTATGCGACCAAGATCGCCACCGGGCGGTATTATATGGCGCGGCAACTGCCCGCAACGAAAACCCACCTGGCGCGGATCGAAAGCGGCGCCAAGCCGGTCATGTTGCTTGATGCGGCGAATTTCTGAGGGGGAGAAATGACCAGACGACTGCGACTGACCCGCAGATTTCCGGTCGCCATGACCGAGGACGGATATCGGCGTCTGCGTCGGTTTGCGACCGAAGCGGGTCTGGACGAGGGCGAGGCGCTTTCGTTTCTCTTTGAAAACTTCGACAGTGTGACCGATGCCGACAATCTGGGTCATCGGCTGCGGCTCTTCAATTCCGAGCTGGAGGCGCGAAAAAGATGACACTTCGGCTGCACTGCATGGGCGAAAGTGGCAATTCGTACAAAGCCGCGCTGGCACTTGAACTTTCAGGGCTGGACTGGGCACCGGTTTATGTTGATTTTTTCAACGGTGCCACGCGACAGCCGGACTTTCGCAGCGATGTCAACGAGATGGGCGAAGTTCCGGTGTTGGTCGATGGCGATCTGCGGCTGAGCCAGCCGGGCGCGATTCAGGCCTATATCACGGATAAATCAGGGAAATTCGGTGGCGCGGCGGACGAGAAATACGAGGTTCTGCGCTGGGTCCTTTGGGACAACCACAAGTTATCGTCGCAGGCCGGTGTCACGCGGTTCTTGATGAATTTCCTTCCCGAAGACAAACGCCTCGAAAGCGTGATCAAATGGCTGCAAGGCCGGTTGAAGTCTGCGTATCGAACGCTGGATACTCACCTCGACGGGCGCGACTGGATCGTCGGTCAGGGGCTGACGATGGCCGACATTTCGTGCTGTGGGTATCTTTTCTATCCCGAGCCATTTGGGTTTACACGAAGCGACTGGCCCAACATCGACCGGTGGCTGGGCAATATCGAGGCGCTTGACGGCTGGAAACACCCCTATGATCTGATGCCCGGCCACCCCTCGGACCGGCTTTAACAACAAGGATCCGACCCATGCAAGACGCCTATATCTATGACGCGATCCGCACCCCGCGCGGCAAAGGTCGCAAAGACGGATCATTGCACGAGGTGACTGCGGTGCGACTGTCAGCAGGTGTTCTGAACGCCCTGAAAGACCGCAATGATCTTGAAGGCCATGCGGTCGAGGATGTGATCTGGGGCAACGTGACCCAGGTCGGCGAACAAGGCGGATGTTTGGCACGCACTGCGGTTTTGGCCTCGGACCTGGATGATAGCATCCCGGGCCTGTCGATAAACCGCTTTTGCGCCAGCGGGTTGGAGGCGGTGAACCTGGCCGCCGCCCAAGTTAAAGGTGGGGCCGGATCGGCGTATATTTCTGGCGGGGTCGAGATGATGGGCCGCGTTGCCATGGGCTCGGACGGGGCGGCGATTGCCGTCGATCCTTCGGTCGCGATGGCGACCTATTTCGTGCCCCAGGGCATTTCGGCAGACATCATTGCAACGGAATATGGCTTCAGCCGTGACGACGCCGACCTTTTCGCAGTCGAAAGCCAGAACCGGGCCGCCCGGGCCTGGGAAGAAAAACGTTTTGCGCGCTCCGTCGTCCCGGTCAACGACCAGAACGGCATCGCCATATTGGACCGCGACGAATACATGCGGCCCGGCACCGACATGCAGTCTTTGGGCGGGCTGAAACCTGCGTTCAAGGACATGGGCGAGGTGATGCCGGGATTTGATGCGGTCGCGCTGATGAAATATCCGCACCTGGAAAGGATCAATCACATCCACCACGCCGGCAATTCAAGCGGCATCGTAGACGGCGCGGCGGCGGTTCTGATCGGCAACGAAGAGTTCGGCAAGATCAGCGGCCTGACGCCGCGCGCGCGCATTCGCGCCACCGCCAAGATCGGCACCGACCCCACGATCATGCTGACCGGACCGGTGCCGGTAACCGAGAATATCCTGGCCGACAGTGGCATGAGCATCGGCGACATTGACCTGTTCGAGGTCAACGAAGCGTTTTCGTCCGTCGTCCTGCGTTTCATGCAAGCCTTTGATGTGGACCACGAAAAGCTGAACGTCAACGGCGGCGCGATTGCCATGGGTCACCCCCTGGGCGCGACCGGGGCGATGATATTGGGCACTTTGCTGGACGAATTGGAACGGGCAGACCGCGAGATCGGTCTGGCGACCCTGTGCGTGGCCTCGGGAATGGGCGCGGCTACGATTATCGAACGTGTGTGAAGGACAAGCAAATGACTGACTTTACCATGAAAACCCACGCCGATGGCGTGGCGACCATCACCTGGGACGTGGTCGGAAAATCGATGAATGTCCTGAGCATGGAAGGCTACGGCGAACTTGACGCCTGTATCGACCGGGCGCTGGGCGATGACGCTGTGAAAGGCATAATTATCACCAGCGCCAAGGACAGCTTCGCGGGTGGCATGGACCTGAACATTCTGGGTGCGTTGCGCGCCTCGGCAGGGGAAAACCCGGCCCAGGGAATATTCGACTGGGTCATGCAGGCGCATGTGCTGCTGCGCAAGATCGAACGCGCCGGCATGGACGACAAGAACAAAGGCGGCAAACCGATTGTGGCCGCCCTGCCCGGCACCGGGCTGGGCATCGGGTTCGAGTTGCCGCTGGCCTGCCACCGCATCATTGCCGCAGATAACCCGAAGGCCAAGATCGGCCTGCCCGAGATATTGGTCGGGCTGTTTCCCGGCGCCGGTGGCACGACCCGGCTCAGCCGAAAACTCGGGGCCATGGCGGCGGCACCGTTCCTGTTGGAAGGCAAACTGAGCGACCCGATGAAAGCAAAGGCCGCGGGGCTGATCGACGACGTGGTGCCAGCCGACCAACTGCTTGAACGCGCAAAGGAATGGGTGCTGGGGGCCGCGGACGCCGATCTGGTCAAACCCTGGGACGCCAAAGGCTATAAGATGCCCGGGGGCGCGCCCTATCACCCCGCCGGGTTCATGACCTTTGTCGGCGCTTCGGCCCTGGTCAACGGCAAAACCAAGGGAGTTTATCCGGCTGCAAAGGCGCTTTTGTCGGCGATCTACGAGGGCGCGTTGGTGCCCTTTGACACCGCGCTCAAGATCGAGGCGCGCTGGTTCACCAAGGTTCTGATGGGCCCTGAATCCGCGGCGATGATCCGGTCGCTGTTCGTGAACAAGCAGGCGCTGGAAAAAGGCGCCAACCGGCCCGACGTGGGCGACGAGAAGGTCCGCAAGATCGGTGTGCTGGGTGCCGGCATGATGGGCGCGGGGATCGCCTATGTCGCGGCCAATGCCGGCATCGAGGTGGTGCTGGTCGATGCGGCGCAGGAGGCCGCCGAGCGCGGCCGCGCCAATTCACAAGGATTACTGGATAAGGGCATCAAACGCCGGAAAGTGACCGAAGAGAAAAAGGCGCAAGTGCTGGGCCGCATCACCCCGACCACCGATTACGCAGCCCTCGAGGGCTGCGATCTGATCGTCGAGGCGGTGTTCGAGGACCCGCGCGTCAAGGCCGATGTCACCGGGCGGGCCGAGGCGGTGATCCCTCAAGACGCTATCTTCGCCACCAACACCTCGACCCTGCCGATCTCTGATCTGGCGCGCGCATCATCGCGGCCCGAGCAGTTCATCGGCATCCACTTCTTTTCGCCGGTCGACAAGATGCTGCTGGTCGAGATCATCAAGGGCCGCGCGACCGGCGACCGCGCGGTGGCCAAAGCGCTTGATTTCGTGCGGCAAATTCGCAAGACGCCGATAGTCGTCAACGACGCGCGGTTCTTTTACGCCAACCGCTGTATCATCCCCTACATCAACGAAGGCATTCGCATGGTGGCCGAAGGCGTGGCCCCGGCGTTGATCGAAAACGCCGCCAAACTTGTGGGTATGCCATTGGGGCCGCTGCAACTGGTTGACGAAACATCGGTTGACCTCGGGGCCAATATCGCGCGGGCGACAAAATCCGCCCTGGGCGATACCTACCCTGACGCCGAAGTCGACGAGGTGATTTTCTGGCTCGAGGATCTGGGGCGTCTCGGGCGCAAATCTTTGGCTGGTTTCTATGCCTATGACGACAAAGGCAAGCGAACCGGGCTGTGGGACGGTCTGGGCGCCAAGCATCCGCAGGCCGACACCCAACCAGACCTGGCCGAGGTGCAGCATCGGTTGCTGTTCGCGCAGGCGCTCGAGGCGGTTCGCGCGCTGGAGGCCGGGGTTCTGACCGATATCCGCGAGGGCGACGTGGGGGCCATTCTGGGCTGGGGGTTCGCGCCATGGTCGGGCGGGCCGTTTTCCTGGCTCGACATGATCGGAGCGGAAAAAGCCGTCGAGATCGCCGACGGGTTGGCCGCCGCGCATGGCCCACGATTTGGTGTGCCCGACCTGCTGCGCGAAATCGCGGCCAGCGGCGAGACTTTCTACACGAAATTCATGATATCAGCGCAGGCTGCCTGACAGTCGGGGTTGGCACCACGTTCCGCGTCGCTACGCGGGGGGCCAGCCCCCCGCGCCCCCCGAAGTATTTCTGAAACAATGAAATTTGGGCGTCTATGGGCTGAATTTATTTCGGCCGAGCGCGCGATCGAACATGGCGCAGTTCAATTGCGCGAGCGCACCGCGATGATCGCGCCGGACAAAATGATCAGCGCCATGCCCATGGCCCCGGTCGCGTCGAGCCCTTCGCCGCGCAGGATCCAAGCCCAGATGGCGGCGAAAATCATCAGCGAATATTCAAATATCGCCACATATGACGCGTCGCCGACCTGATAGCCGCGGGTCAGAAACCCGACCCCCAGGATCGAACCGACTGCCTGAACGAAGGTCCAGAACAGAAAGCCCGACGACGGCCAGACCATACCGCGCAGGATGAACCCGTCGGGGCCGTCGGGGACCGCCTGCGGGACCAGGGTCAGGGCCAGCATACCCAAAAGGCCGAAACAGCCGAGGATGCCGAAAAACCAGATCAGTAGGGTCAGCGTGTCTTCGCCCTCGCACCAAGCGCGGGTCGCAATGGCGGACGTCGCATAAAGCACCGCCGCGACCAGTGGCATGGCCGAGACCCAGGTGACCGCCCCGGACTCGGGCCGCAACACCAGGATGATCCCGGCAAAACCGACCAGGGCCGCGGTCCAGCGAAAATACCCAACCGGCTTTTTCAGAAACACGCTGGAAATGATCATCACGAAAATCGGCGCGGAAAAGAGACCGGCCACGACTTCGGAAATAGGCAGAAACGCCAGGCATCCGAAATAAATCAGCATCGCGGTGGAAAATATCGCACTGCGGGCGATCACCGGGCCAAGGCGGC
This sequence comes from Brevirhabdus sp., assembly GCA_047518005.1. Lineage (GTDB taxonomy): Bacteria > Pseudomonadota > Alphaproteobacteria > Rhodobacterales > Rhodobacteraceae > JAKZRT01. Next base: position 13,960 of record JAKZRT010000094.1, on the reverse strand, counting down.
GCGCGCGCAGCCGCCCCAGCCCCAGGGCCGAAAAAGCCAGGAATACCGGAACCGCCATGCCCGCCCGCATCGCATGAAACTGCCAAAGCCCGCCGTCGCGCGCGATGACGATCACGAAATTGTCGATCAGGCCAATCACCGACATGCCCGCAAGCATCATCAGGGCGGCAGCAATCGGTTGCGTGTTTTGCGGGGTGTTCAGCGTCCGTCGCCCTGCATATTTCCTGCTGTAACTGGACGGCAGGCCAGTTAATACTCTCGTCTGTCTGCGACAGACTTGAGGAGAAACGACATGGGCTGGATGGCTGACGAGACGGGGCTTGAAAAATGCGCCGCGAACTTTGTCCCGCTGACGCCGCTCTCGCACCTCAGACGCGCGGCGGCGGTTTTCGCCGACCTCGAGGCGCTGGTCTACGGCGCGTTGCGGTGGAACTACCGCGACTATCATGGGCGCGCCAGCCGTCTGGCCTCGGCTTTGACGCGTGCCGGGATCAGGCCGGGAGATGTGGTGTCGACGATCCTGCCCAACATCCCGGCCCACGCCGAGGCACATTTTGGCGTGCCCGCCGCAGGCGCGGTTCTTAACACCATCAACATTCGGCTCGATGTCGATACGGTCGCCTATATATTCGACCATGGCGAGGCCAGGATGGTGTTGGTTGACAGCCAGTTTCTGGAGCTGGCCGAGGCCGCCGCCGTGCGCGCAGAGAACGCCCCGACGATCATCGAGGTGCCGGACGATTTGGCCGGGTATTCGGCCTCGGGCCGCCATCAAACCTACGAGGAATTTCTGGAGACGGGCGATCCGGATTTTGACTGGGTGATGCCGGCCGACGAATGGGAGAGCCTGGCGCTGAACTACACCTCCGGGACCACGGGGCGGCCCAAGGGCGTGGTCTGTCACCACCGGGGTGCCTATCTGATGACCATGGGGACGGTGGTATCGTGGCGGATGGTTCTGTACCCGCGATATCTGACCATCGTGCCGCTTTTTCACTGCAACGGCTGGAACCATACTTGGATGATGCCGGTGCTGGGCGGCACGCTGGTGTGCCTGCGCGATGTCAGGGCCGATGCGATTTATGACGCTGTCGCGGGCGAGGCGGTGACCCATTTCGGCGGTGCGCCGATCGTTTTGAACGCCATCGTCAACGCCCCCGAGGCCGAACGCCGCGACTTTGACCATGTGGTCGAGATATTTACCGCCGGAGCCCCGCCCCCGGCGGCGACGCTGGCAGCGATCGGAAAGCTGGGGTTCAACGTCACCCATGTCTATGGGCTGACCGAAACCTACGGCCATGTGACCGAATGCCTGTGGAACGACGCCTGGAACACTTTGGACGACGCCGCGCGCGCCGATCTCCAGTCGCGTCAGGGCGTTGCGATGCCGATGATGGAACACATCACGGTCATGGACAAAGACATGCGCCAGGTCACCATGGACGGCACCACCCAGGGCGAGATTGTCATGCGCGGCAATTGCGTGATGAAGGGCTATCTGAAAAACCCGCGCGCCACCGCCAAGGATTTCGACGGCGGCTATTTTCATTCCGGCGATATTGCGGTCCAGCACCCCGACGGAATGATCCAGATCGCCGACCGGGCCAAGGACATCATCATTTCGGGTGGCGAAAACGTCAGTTCGGTCGAGGTCGAGGGCGCGTTGATGCACCACCCGGCGGTGCTGTTGTGCGCCGTGGTCGCCAAGCCCGACGACAAATGGGGCGAGGTGCCTTGCGCCTTTGTCGAACTGAAGGCCGGGGCCGAGGCGGACGAGGCCGGGCTGATCGCCTTTGCCCGCGAACGGCTGGCCGGGTTCAAGACACCCAAGCGAGTGATCTTTCGAGAGCTGCCGAAGACATCGACCGGGAAGATCCAGAAGTTTCAGCTGCGCGAGGCGGCCAAGGCGCTTTGAGCGGCGTCGACGTGAAATTCAGGTGATCCCGCCAGCCGCAGCAGATCTTTGCGCCGCGCTTTCGCGCGTCGCCCGTGGCGAGGGGCCAGCCCCGCGCGCTCCCCGAAGTATTTCATAACGATGAAATTGGGGGTGACATCGGTTTGAGGGGGGTCGCGTCATTGGCATGACTTTGGGCCAGGCGGCGCACCCCAAATCCTGACGCTGGCCGCCCGCATTTGCTTGGTCTAGAAAGCCCGGGACGAAAGCAAAGGCTGCGACGGCCCATGACCGCGCTTGAGCAATATCAGCGACTGGAATGCACCGGCCTCTGGCGCGAAAGCCCTGAAGGTCAGCGACGCGAGGTGATCGTGTCGGTCGGCGAGGCGTCGCTGGTGATCACCGACCAGGCCGAGCGGGTGCTGAGCCATTGGTCGTTGCCGGCCCTGATCCGCCAGAACCCCGGCGCGATGCCGGCGCTGTATCGCCCTGGTCTGGATGCCGAGGAAGAGCTTGAGCTTGAGGACGCGCATATGGTCGAGGCGATCGAGACGGTCCGGGCCGCGGTCGAACGGTGCCGCGCGCACCCCGGGCGGCTGCGCAGCGGCGCGATATCGGTGATCCTGTTAGCGGTACTGGGGCTTTCGGCGTTCTGGCTGCCGGGCGCGATGGTGCGCTACACGGCCTCGGTGGTGCCCGATGCCAAGCGCGCGGACATCGGGGCGGCGCTGTTGACCCATATCGAACGGCTGACCGGCGGTGAATGTCGCGATCCGCGCGCCGCGACCGCCCTGCAATTTCTGAAAACGCGGCTGCGGTTAAACCCCCAGGGGCGGATCGCGGTTCTGGCTGGTGGCGCGCAACCGACGCACCAATTGCCCGGCGGTCTGATTCTGGTCAACCGGACACTGGTCGAGGATTTCGAGACCGCCGAAGTTCTGGCCGGATACGTGCTGGCCGAGGTGCTGCGGGCGCAGGGCAGCGATCCGCTGATCGATCTGCTGACCGCTGTCGGGCTTCCGGCCACTTTCCGGTTGCTGACCACCGGCGAGCTGCCACCTGGGCCGCTGCGCGACTATGGCGAGACGCTGCTGACCGCGCCGCCCGCAGACCTGCCTCAAGGCGCATTATTGCAAGCCTTCGGTGACGCGCGCGTTGCGGCCACGCCCTATGCTTATGCCGTGGATTTCACCGGCGAGGCCACGCTGGACCTGATCGAGGCCGACCCCTATGCCCTGGGCGGCGCGCACCTGCTTTTGACTGACGCCAATTGGGTCAGGCTGCAGGGCATCTGTGGCGAGTGATTATTGCGCCGCGCCTTGCGGCAAGCCGCGCAATGGGTTCAACCGCCCGTCTTCCCAGGCCACTTTGTATCCGTGCGGTACCGGAAAGCCGGTCCGGGGCGAGATTGCGCCGCGCGTCGACACCAGGGGCGGTGCCGCAATCGGGCCATGGGTCACGGCAGGATCACTGGAGTTCTGACCGCAGATAACTTCGCGCATGCGGGTGACGCGCGGTAACCAGATGATCTCGCTGCCATATCCGGCCCGAAGATAAATACAGCCCCGGCTGTCAACGAATTGTATCCCGGAAAAATCGGCTGGTGGCATCTCGGCCGGTTTGCCAGCCTCTGCCATGCTCAGCGCTTGCACCGGTCCGCCAACCACCGACCAGGCCGCGACCAACCCCGCGATCACTATTTTTTGTAGCATGACTTCCCTTGCCCCGAACCTCGCCACAACTTTCACCCAATTCGCCCCGGTCTGTCCACCCCTCGCCCGAAACCGCAAGCAGTCAAATCCAGCGCCTGCGGCGCAAGATGTACTTTACGCCTAACCTCGAATGAAGCAGAGCCTCCGGCGGGGATATATTCACTAAGAAAAGGCCCATATTACGCTTCCCAAATTAGTCTGGGCGGAGCGGCGCGGAACGCGGCGCAAAGCCGCTCGCCCCAAGCACCCGAACCGCGGCGATCTTGCCCGCGTCAGATGGTGCCGTACATCCGGTCGCCGGCGTCGCCAAGCCCGGGAACGATATACCCTTTTTCGTTCAGTCGCTCGTCGAGCGCGGCAGTGACAACGGGCACGTCCGGATGCGCTTGGCGCATCCGCGCAATTCCTTCGGGCGCGGCCAAGAGGCAAAGAAACCGAATGTTTTTCGCGCCAGCGCCCTTCAGCAGATCAATGGCCGCGACGCTGGAATTGCCGGTGGCCAGCATTGGATCGACGGCAATGACCAGGCGGTCGGAAAGTTCGGTCGGAACCTTGAAGTAGTATTGCACAGGTTTCAGCGTTTCCTCGTCGCGGTACAGGCCCACAAAGCCGACCCGCGCCTTTGGAATAAGCTCCAGAATCCCGTCCAGAAGACCGTTTCCGGCGCGCAGGATCGACACCAGCGCCATCTTTTTGCCCGCCAGCACCGGCGCTTGCATCCCGGTCAGCGGGGTTTGGATGTTTTTCGTCGACATTGGCAGCTCGCGCGTGACCTCGTAGGCCAGAAGCTGGCTGATCTCGCGCAGAAGTTGGCGAAATACGGCTGTCGGCGTCTCTTTCTGGCGCATCAGGGTCAGTTTGTGCTGGATCAGGGGGTGGGAAACGATCGTCAGATGATTATCCATCACGCATTCTCGATTTGTTTGGCCACGCGGGCGCGGGTTTCATCGTCGCAAAAGGCGGCGGCCAGCGTCGTCTGATTGATCTCGGCAAAATCTTCGTCAGTCCAGCCGAATGTAGCGGCCAGATCATCGTATTCCTTGGACATAGTTGTATGAAAAAACGGCGGGTCGTCGGTGGAAACGGTGACTTTCACCGCTGCCTCGCGAAGCCGCTGAATCGGATGCGCGGCAAGGTCGGGATAGACCCCCAACACCACGTTCGATCCTGGGCAGACCTCGAGCACAACGCCGGCTTCGGCCAGTTCGTCAAGCAAAACGGGGTCTTCAATGGCGCGCACGCCGTGGCCGATGCGTTCGACGCCCAAGTCCTTCCAGGCGTCGCGCACCGAGGCCGGGCCGCCCCATTCGCCGGCGTGGGCAGTCAGGCGCAGCCCGGACTCGCGCGCCGCATCGAACGACCAGACAAAATCGCGCGGCTTGCCTTCGGTCTCGGCACCGCCAATGCCAAAGCCGCAAACGAAGTCGCCGGCCGTCTCGACCGCGCAACGGGCGGCGGTTTTGGCCTGTTCGGGCCCAAAGTGCCGGATGCAGGTCACGATCCCGCGCAGGATCGGACCGCCCCGAGCCTCGGCCTCGGTTGCCGCTGTCTGAATCGCGGCCAGATAGTCGCGCCAGGCGCCCAGATCGCCGCCGCCGCAGAAGTCGGGCGACAGGAAGGTCTCGCAATAGACCACCCCGTGCGCCGCACTTTCCTGCAGCACAGCCACCGTGAGGCGATAGAAATCTTCCGGGCTCTGCAACACCGTGCAAGCGGCCTCGTAAATTCGCAGAAACTCGGTGAAATCGGCGTATTTGTAGCTGCCTGCCGCGTCGAAAATGCGGGTGAGGTCCACCGCCTTCTCGCCTGCAAGTCCCCGGATAAATTCAGGCGGCGCGGCCCCTTCAAGGTGCATGTGGAGTTCAACTTTTGCGGTCTGCGTCACAAAAAGCTCCTTCCCGGTCCGGCGTTTTGAACACCCAGATGTGCCGCCACCGATGCCGCGACATCAGCGAAAGCGCAATGACCTATTTCGCCGGGTCTGGCGCCCGTGACCAGCACTGGCACCCGCTCGCGGGTATGATTGGTGCCTTCCCAAGTCGGGTCGTTGCCGTGATCGGCGGTGAAGATCGCCAGATCGCCGGGGCCGAGGGCGGTCAGAAATCGGGGCAGGCAGGCGTCGAACCATTCCAGCGCCCGGGCGTATCCCGACACGTCACGTCTGTGGCCATACATGGAATCGAATTCGACAAAATTCGCGAACGTCAGCGACGCGTCGGCAGCGGTTTGGGCCCGATCCACAAGCGCTTTGAAGAGATCGGCGTCAGTTCCTTTGGCGACGTCCGAAATGCCGCGCCCCGAAAATATATCGCCGATCTTGCCAATAGCATGAACCGGACGCCCCGCGTCTGAAACCCAATCGCAGAGCGTCGGCGACGGGGGGTCCACCGCAAAGTCGCGGCGGTTGGTGGTGCGGTTAAATCCGGCTTCGGGGTTTCCGACAAAGGGCCGCGCGATCACCCGGCCGACGCGCATGTCATACAGCATCGGGGCCAGATCGCGGCAAACCTTCAGCAATCGGTCCAGACCGAAGGCACCTTCGTGGGCTGCGATCTGCAAAACGCTGTCGGCGGAGGTATAGGCAATCGGCCAACCGGTTTTCATATGCTGCGCACCCAGTTGGTCGATAATCGCGGTGCCGCTGGCGTGGCAATCGCCCAGAATGCCTTTGGTGCCCGAGGCCTCGGCGACCGCCGCCGAAACTTCGGGCGGGAATGCGGGGTGCGCGTCGGGGAAATAATGCCAGTCCCATGGCACCGGGACGCCCGCCAGCTCCCAGTGACCCGAGGGCGTGTCCTTGCCACGCGACACTTCGCTCGCCGCGCCCCAAAGCCCGGTTGGCGTCACGCTGAGACCCGGCGCGTCCGAGGGCGAGGCCAGGCGGATCGCGGCCCCAAGGCCAAGCGTATCGAGGTTGGGCAAATGCAGCGGACCCTGCCGCCCGTCATCGGCCTTGCCCGCCGCGCAGGCTTCGGCAATGTGGCCAAGGGTGTTGGCACCCTCATCGCCGAACTCAGCCGCATCGGGCGCGCCGCCGCAGCCGACGCTGTCCAAAACGATCAGAAAGGCGCGCACCATCAGACCACCCTTTCGTGGATCAACGGCGGCAGATCACCGGGGGCCGCCCCGATAGTGATCGCCGCGCGCACGGCGCGGGCCGCTGCTTGGGCGGTCTCGTTGCTGGCTGCATGGACCAGCGCCAGCGGCTCGCCGCGTCCGATGCTTTGACCAAGGCGCACAAGCGCGCTGAGCCCGACAGCGGGGTCAACCGGATCGCCGCCGCGCAACCGCCCGCCGCCCAGATGCACAACCGAGCGCCCAAGGGCCTGGCCATCGATGGCGGTGATGAATCCGGCCTCGGGCGCGGTGACGTCGCCAATGACCGGGGCCTCGGGCAGGTATTCAGGCCACCGTTCCACAAAATCTGTGGGCCCGCCCATGGCCGTGACCATCGCCGCGAATTTTTCTGCTGCCGCGCCGCTTCGCAAGCCCGCGCGCAGGCGTTTGGCACCGGCTTCGACGTTTTCAACCTTGCCGCAGGTTGCAAGTATCTCGGCTGCCAATTCAACGCTGAGGTCAGTCAACCGCGCCGAGACATGGCTGCCGGTCAGCGCGCCCATGATCTCGGCCACTTCAACGCCATTGCCCGCAGCCGAGGCCAGCGGTTGATCCATATCGGTGATCAGCGCCCGGGTCTTGCAACCAGCGCCGTTAGCGGTGTCCACCAAGGCCCGCGCCAGCGCCCGCGCCTCGGCCAGATCGGTCATGAACGCCCCCGAACCGACTTTGACATCCAAAATCAGCACCTCGAGCCCCGCGGCCAGTTTCTTGCTGAGGATCGAGGCGGTGATCAGATCGACGCTTTCGACCGTCGCGGTCACGTCACGGACCGCGTACAGCCGACGGTCCGCCGGGGCCAGATCGGCGCTGGCCGCAACGATGGCGCAGCCGACATTGCCGACGATCGCGCGGAACGCGTCTTCGTCATGTTCCACCGACAGGCCGGGAATGGCCTCGAGCTTGTCGAGCGTGCCGCCGGTGTGGCCAAGCCCCCGGCCCGAAATCATCGGCACGTAAACGCCCTCGGCGGCCAGCATCGGGGCCAGCATCAGCGACACGCAATCGCCGATGCCGCCCGTGGAATGCTTGTCGACCACCGGCGCGTCAAGATCCCAGGCCATGACATCGCCCGAATCGCGCATCGCCATGGTCAACGCGACCCGTCCGGCCTCGCCCAGTCCGTTCAAGACCACAGCCATCGCGAAGGCCCCCGCCTGGGCGTCGGTAACCGCGCCCGAGGCCAAGCCCTGGGCAAACCACGCCAGGTCTTCGGGACCGGGACGGTCACCGTCACGCAGCTTTGCAATTATCGCGCGGGCGTCCATGTCCCCTAGCCTTTCATATGGGCGCGGCCAAAAGCACCGGGCAGAAGTTCGGAAACTGTCATGGTCAGGGTCTGTCCCGAGGTTGTCGCCATCGTAATCTTGACCTCCGCGCTGGCGAATTCAGCCAGTTTCTGGCGGCACCCGCCACAGGGCGGCACCGGCGCGGTCGCGTCCGCGATCACCGCGACTTCGGCAATTTCACGCTCGCCCGCCGCGACCATGGCCGCGATGGCACCGGCTTCGGCGCAGGTGCCTTCAGGATAGGCCACGTTTTCAACGTTGCAGCCAGAAAAGATCTCGCCCGAGGCCGTGCGCAGGGCTGCACCGACCTTGAAATTCGAATAGGGTGCATAAGCGTTTTCGAACACCACGCGGGCCGCGTCCAGCAATGCCATGTTGGTCTCCTATTCTGTCGGCCGGGTTTGAAAGCGCCCCGGAAGGCTGACTTCCATCAGCTCGATATCATCCGACGGTTCGGAATATTTGGTGGCCATTCCCGGAGGGATCACAAAAGCGTCGCCCGCTTCCAGCGCAAAGGGGTCTTTGCCCTCGCCCTCCAGAACCATTGTCCCATCCATCACGAAGGTAAAGAGGATATCGGCGTCGTGAACCGCCCAGCCAGGCGCGCCAGTGCCGCGCTTGATCACATGCACGCCCGCGACATCGCCGGTATGCGCGGCAATCGTCGTGTCGCGGGATCGAAAGCCCGAAAAGCGCGCGGGCGTCCAGACCGCGGCATCAGCCTTGTGGTGGACAAACTTTTGGCCCTGAAAGTCGCGCTCGGGGTTTGTGACCCCATTGGGCAACGCCATGTCGTGGTCAATCGTTGTGACGTGTTCGGCAGGCACGCCAATCTCGATCACTTCGATATTTTCACTGGCGAAAAGCACACGGTGGCGGATTTCGGGCGGCTGGATCACGCAATTGCCCGCGTGCAGTCGAATGGGCTCGCCCTGATCCTCGTAAACCAGATCGACCCAGCCGCGGTAACAAAAGATCAACTGGAAGCCGACCGTATGGTAATGCACCACGTCGGGCACCGGGCCACCGTCGGGGATGCGAATGTGGCTGGCAATGATCGAGCCGCCCAGACGGTCGGGGATCAGGTCACGATAATGCATGCCCGCGCGCCCGATGACCCAGGGGGCCTGATCGGCCAAGCGGCGCACCACGAACGCGTGCCTTGTCTGGGGCATGACCAGCGGCGGGTTCAGGTCGTCAATTTCAACCCGCGTGCCGTTCGGCGCGGTCAGAACGCGCTGACCCTCGGCGAATGCGTCAGGGTCATCGGCGAGAATTCGAAGGCATCCCGGCGGCTCGGACGCGCCCTTTTCAACCCGCACCCGCAGCCCGTGGCCCGAAAACACCGCAACCGAAGGATCGTCCGCCGGATAGATCATATCCATGCGCATTTTCAAAACCTTGGTATAAAACGGAATGTCTTTTCGCAGGTCCCGCGTGGGCAAGCGGACTTCGGCGCGGGTTTTACTCATTGCTTGCCTTTCTGATGTATTACGCCAGACTGAGCAGTTACCACACGATTTGCAAGCGCCCGCGTTTCGGGCAAAAGTGACGCATGAACATACCGAGGAACCAAAGTAGTTTAACGTTAAACTACCCAAAAAAAGGGCCGGGACAATGAGCGAATCGAAAAAGGACAATCTGCGCGAAGCTTCGCTTTTTTATCACGAGTTTCCGCGCCCCGGTAAGCTCGAGATCCGCGCAACCAAACCGCTGGCCAACGCGCGCGATCTGGCGCTGGCCTATTCGCCCGGTGTGGCCGAGGCGTGTATCGAGATTCACAAAGATCCCGCCACCGCAAGCCGGTACACGGCGCGCGGCAATTCGGTCGCGGTCATTTCCAATGGCACCGCGGTGCTGGGGCTGGGTAACATCGGCGCGCTGGCCTCAAAACCGGTGATGGAAGGCAAGGCGGTTCTGTTCAAGAAATTCGCCAACATCGATTGTTTTGACATCGAGGTGGACGAGGCCGACCCCGAGAAACTCGCCGATATCGTCTGTGCGCTCGAGCCATCGTTCGGCGCGATTAACCTCGAGGACATCAAGGCGCCCGAATGTTTCGTGGTCGAACGCATCTGCCGCGAGCGCATGAATATTCCGGTCTTTCACGACGACCAGCACGGGACGGCGATTGTGGTCGGCGCGGCGGCCCGCAACGCGATGATCCTGGCTGGCAAGGAATTCGACAAAATCAAGGTCGTCTCGGCGGGTGGCGGGGCGGCGGGTATCGCCTGCCTGAACGTCCTGATCAAGATGGGCGTCAAGCGCGAAAACATCTGGCTGGCCGACAGCAAGGGGCTGATCACCGAGGTGCGCCACAACGAGGTCAACCCGGAAAAAGGCGCTTTCGCCCAGAAGACCGACAAGACACAGCTGAGCGAGGTCATGGAGGGCGCTGATCTTTTCCTCGGGCTGTCCGGCCCCGGCGTGCTGACCAAAGACATGGTCGCCAAGATGGCCGAGACCCCGGTCATTCTGGCGCTGGCCAACCCTGACCCTGAAATAATGCCCGAAGATGCGCGCGAGATTGCGCCCGATGCGATCATCGCCACAGGTCGGTCGGACTATCCAAATCAGGTCAACAACGTGCTGTGCTTTCCGTTCATTTTCCGGGGCGCGCTGGACGTGGGCGCGACCGAGATCAACGACGCCATGAAGCTGGCCTGTATCGACGGCATCGCCGATCTGGCGCGCATCACCACCTCGGCCGAGGCGGCGAGCGCCTACAAGGGCGAGACGCTGACCTTTGGGCGCGACTATCTGATCCCCAAACCCTTTGATCCGCGCCTGATCTCGGTTGTGGCCCCGGCGGTCGCCGAGGCGGCGATGGCATCTGGTGTCGCCACCCGACCGCTCATCGACATGAAGGCCTACCGGCAGAAACTGGAGGGCTCAGTCTTCCGCTCGGCCATGCTGATGCGCCCGGTTTTCGAGGCGGCGGCCACCGCGACCCGGCAGATCGTATTTGCCGAGGGCGAAGACGAACGGGTTTTGCGCACCGCGCAGGGCATGCTGGAAGAGATGGCCGACAAACCGATCCTGATCGGACGGCCCGAAGTGATCGAACGCCGTGCCAAACGGGCCGGGCTGACCGTGAAGCCGGGCAAGGATTTTCAAATCGTGAACCCGCAGGACGACCCGCGGTACCGGGATTACTGGGAAACCTATCTTGGCCTGATGTCGCGGCGCGGCGTGACGCCCGAGCTTGCCCGGGCGATCATGCGCACCAACAACACCGCGATCGCCACTGTTATGGTGCATCGGGGCGAGGCCGACAGCATGATTTGTGGCACCTTCGGACAATATCTTTGGCACCTTAAATACGCCTCCGAAGTCCTGGCGACAGACGGCCTGAAACCGGTTGGCGCGCTTTCTATGATGATCCTGGAAGACGGGCCGCTTTTTATCGCCGACACCCAGGTTCACGCGCAGCCGACGCCCGAACAAATCGCCGAAACAGTGGTCGGCGCAGCGCGCCACTCCCGACGGTTCGGGGTCGAACCCAAGGTGGCGATCTGTTCGCATTCGCAATTCGGCAATCTGCATTCAGATTCCGGCAGCCGCACGCGCGCAGCACTTGACATCCTCGACAGCCAGCCGCGCGACTTCGCCTACGAGGGCGAAATGCACATCGACGCCGCACTTGATCCCGAGACGCGGGGAAACATCTTTCCAGAAGCGCGGTTCGACGGGCCGGCGAATATTCTTGTGTTTGCCAACACCGACGCGGCCTCGGGGGTGCGCAACATTCTAAAGATGAAGGGCGGCGGGCTTGAAGTTGGGCCGATCCTGATGGGCATGGGCAACCGCGCCCACATCGTGACGCCGTCGATCACGGCGCGGGGGCTGCTGAACATGTCCGCCATCGCCGGCACGCCGGTACGGCATTACGCCTGACCCCAGGATTTCGGAATACGGCACGATTTGGTTCATTATACAGGTAATTTGCCGCGCGTGAGCCCGAACGTATTGCCCAGCGTGGCCACGACGCATACCACGGCATGCAATGCAGTCACGGAGACGCGGCATGTCCTATGCGCAGGTATACCAGGCCAGCAAATCAGACCCCGAGGGGTTTTGGATGGCAGCTGCCGAGGCCATTGACTGGGACGTCAAGCCGACCAGGGCGCTCTTTGACGACAAGGCACCGGTTTACGAATGGTTCGCCGACGGTCAGGTGAACACCTGTTTTAACGCAGTTGACCGGCACGTGGCGGCGGGACGTGGCGACCAGGCGGCGATAGTTCATGACAGCCCGGTGACGAACACGAAATCCACCATCACCTACGCGCAGCTAAAGGACCAAACCGCCCGGCTGGCAGGTGCCCTGAGGGCGCGCGGTGTGACAAAGGGCGACCGGGTGATCATTTACATGCCGATGGTGCCCGAGGCATTGGTGGCCATGCTGGCCGTGACGCGCATAGGGGCCGTGCATTCGGTGGTCTTCGGTGGCTTTGCCGCCAACGAATTGGCGGTGCGGATCGACGACGCGACGCCGAAGGCAATCATCGCCGGATCCTGTGGGATCGAACCGGGGCGGGTCGTCGAATACAAGCCGCTTCTGGACGGTGCGATCGACCTTGCGGCGCACAAGCCCGAGTTTTGCATCATCCTGCAACGGGATCAGTCACCGGGCGAATTGACCATGGGACGCGACGTGGAATGGCACGCGGCGCAGGCAGGCGTCGAGCCCGCCGATTGTGTGCCCGTCGCGGGCAATCATCCGGCGTATATTCTTTACACATCAGGCACCACGGGCGCGCCCAAGGGCGTGATCCGCGACACCGGCGGGCATCTGGTGGCGCTGAACTGGACGATGAAAAACATCTATGGGCTGGAACCGGGCGAAGTTTTCTGGGCCGCCTCGGACGTGGGCTGGATCGTGGGCCACAGCTATATCTGCTACGCCCCGCTGATCCACGGCAACACGACCGTAGTTTTTGAGGGCAAGCCGGTGGGCACACCGGATGCCGGCACTTTCTGGCGGGTCATCCAGGACCACAAAGTCGCGGCACTTTTCACCGCGCCCACAGCTTTTCGCGCCATCAAACGCGAAGACATTGGCGGGAAGTTCATCACCAGATACGATATTTCCAGCCTGCGCACGCTGTTTCTGGCCGGCGAGCGGGCCGACCCCGACACCATCCTCTGGGCCCAGGACAAGCTGGGCGTTCCGGTGATCGACCACTGGTGGCAAACCGAAACCGGCTGGACCATCGCCGGAAACCCTGTGGGTATCGAGATGTTGCCGGTGAAGATCGGCTCGGCCACGGTTGCGATGCCCGGCTATGACGTGCGCATTCTGGACGAAAGCGGCCACGAAGTTGCGCCGGGCGTGTTGGGTGCGATTGCGGTCAAGCTGCCGCTTCCGCCGGGCACATTTCCGACGCTTTGGAACGCTGACGACCGGTACCGCAAGTCGTACCTCACCACCTTCCCCGGATTTTACGAGACCGGCGACGCCGGGACGATGGACGAAGACCGGTATCTCTACGTCATGGCCCGCACCGACGACGTGATCAACGTCGCCGGTCATCGCCTGTCGACCGGCGCGATCGAGGAAGTTTTGGCCAGCCACGTTGACGTCGCCGAATGCGCCGTGATCGGTGTATCGGATGCGTTGAAGGGGCAGGTGCCGCTGGGGTTCATGTGCCTGAACGCCGGGTCTTCGCGCGGCCACCGCGCGGTCGTGGCCGAAGTCGTAAACCTGGTGCGCGAGAAAATCGGACCGGTGGCGGCCTTCAAGCTGGCCGTGGTTATTGACCGGCTTCCCAAGACCCGGTCGGGCAAAATATTGCGCGCCACCATGGTCAAGATCGCCGATGGCGAAGACTATAAGACGCCCCCAACCATCGATGACCCGGCGATATTGGATGAAATCGCTGCGGCGCTGCGCAGGCTGGGATTCGCCGGGGGCTGAGCCAACAGGCTTGCCGCAGGTCGTCCGC
>JAKZRT010000093.1:0-4133 GCA_047518005.1 Brevirhabdus sp. | reverse complement strand
AGAAGCCTCGGAGATCCGCCGCCCCATCGCTCCGTCCGAACAAATCCTCGCGGTTTCGCCGAACTTCGATCGCGCCTCTGACAGACGACAGCGAAATCACTCAACACCGAAATCCAACGCGCAAGTCCGACACACTGCTAGTGTGAAAATTGGCCAATATTATGGCGACAAGGGGTTTTGTTTCCAAATCAGAAAGAAACCGTTCGGGCTATGGTCAAAGTGTGGTCCGAGTTTTGGGACGGTTTTTGGACCTGTCTCGTCATTTTGGTCCGGTTTTGGTCCGCCAACTTTCCATTTGAGTTTTGAGGATTTCTGGTTAAACTCCGGCCACCTGTACCAAATTGGTACCAATCGATGTCGCGGGACACGACAGGAGAAATCATGGAAGAGCAACTTGCTGAACTTGCTGCCAAGCTGGTGGCGCTAGAAAGTAAGGCGGCCGTGACCAACACGGTCTTTGCCGAGACGTATTACTATCTATCAATACCGCTGATGATACTTATTCACGCGGGCTTTCTGGCCTACGAGATGGGTGCATCGCGGATGAAAAACGTCCTGTCATCGGGCGTCAAAAACATCTTGGCCTTCGCCTTTATGGTGCCGACCTTTTACTTCTTTGGTTGGTGGGTTTACTGGGCGTTCCCAACAGGAATTCCAGGCGCACCGGGCTTTTATGAAATCTCCGGTCTGACCTACGCCAATGCAATTGCATTGGGATGGGGAGAGTCGGCGCAATACATGGGGCCGAACATCGCGGATAACGCTTCTGGCGTGTTCTGGGGTGCCTTTACCATGTTTGCGGCCACAACTGCCTCGATCATGTCGGGCGCAGTTATCGAGCGCATTCAAACCGTCGGATTTGTGATCCTGGCCATCGTGCTTGGCAGCTTTGCCTGGGTGGTTGCTGCCGCCTGGGGCTGGCACGCAGATGGCTGGCTGGTTCAAAAATTTGGCTTTCACGACTTTGGCGCTGCTGGTGTCGTGCACGTTATTGCCGGATTCTTTGCGCTGGGCATTCTGATGCACCTTGGCCCACGGATCGGCAAGTTCAACGCCGATGGCTCGGCCAACCATATCGCCGGGCACAACCTGCCGCTAACGGCGGTTGGCCTGATGTTGATCATCGCCGGTTTCTGGGGCTTCCTGATGGCCTGTATGATCGTGCCCGGCGAGGCATGGTCGTGGTTCGGCGACAAGTTCGCGTCGATCTACGGCACGCCGATGACGCTCAGCGCGATTTCGTTCAACATCCTGATGGGGATGGCGGGCGGAACCATTGGTGCCTGGCTGATGACACGCGATCCGTTCTGGATGATGTCCGGCATGCTGGCCGGGATCATCGCGACGGCTTCGGGTCTGGACATCTATTGGCCGGCTCTGGCGTTTGTGGTGGCGTTCGGCGCTGGTGCAGGGCTCAAATGGGCCGCTGGGATCGTTGTGCGAATGGGCATCGACGACGCAGTTGGCGCCGTCACGGTTCACGGCACGATGGGAGTTTATGGTGTGGTGATGCTGGGCATCTTCGCATCCGGCTTCCCTGCCCTACAGGGAGAGGTCGGCGTAGTGACGATCACCCTTTTGGGTCAGATTGTCGGTGCCGTTGCCTGCGTTCTTGTCGGCTTCGTTCCGGGCTATCTGGTCGCGGGCTTGCTGAAGATGATGGGCATGTTGCGCGTACCAGAGGCCGCCGAAATCGCTGGTCTCGATCCGGTCAAGGTTGCTTCGGCGGCTTATCCGGAAGGCATCCCTGCTTCTGCCACTCCGGCAGAGTAACAGCTAATATTGAAAGGACGACAGAATGGGATATCCATACGCAGAAGCAACCTGGGACCTTGCCGACGGTGCCATGTTCATGGGCGCAGGCGGAAGTGCTCCGCTGATTTACACGCTGGTCGCGATCGTAGTTTGCGTCTGGGCTCTGTGGAGCGGCAACCGCAAAGAGCGCGCGATGTATGACAAAACCAAGTAATTTTGGGCTTCGGTAGATCTGCTCGGGCCGCCTGAAAGGGCGGCCCTTGCTTTTGCGGTTGCGCTGATCCAACATTTTGTAATTTCACAACGCAAAAGATCGAGCCGCTCCCATGCCCAAAGACCTGAAAAAATACGCCGCCGACAACGATATCAAATTCTTCCTGTTCAATTTCACCGATATGTTCGGCGTGCAGCGCGCGAAACTTGTGCCGGCCGCAGCGGTGGACGCGATGCAGAAATCGGGGGCCGGGTTTGCCGGGTTCGCCGCCTGGCTCGATATGACACCAGCGCACCCGGATATGTTCGTGATGCCCGACGCCGCGAGCGTTACCCAGCTGCCCTGGAAGCCCGAGGTCGCCTGGGTCGCCGGTGATCCATGGATGGAAGGTCAGCCCGTCGCCCAGGCCCCGCGTAATATTCTCAAGGCGCTGACTGCCCGCGCCGCCGAGCGCGGCATGACCCTGATGACCGGCGTCGAGCCTGAATTTCACCTGATCGCGGCGGATGGTTCGGACATTTCCGACGCCCGCGATATTCAGGAAAAGCCCTGCTATGACCAGTCGGCGCTAATGCGCCGGTATGATGTGATCGCCGATATCTGTCAGACCATGACCGATCTGGGCTGGGGGCCCTATCAGAACGACCACGAAGACGCGAACGGCCAGTTCGAGATCAACTGGGATTATTCCGAATGCGTGACCACCGCCGACCGGATGGCGTTCTTCAAGTTCATGGTCAAATCGATCGCCGAAAATCACGGGCTGCGCGCCACCTTCATGCCCAAGCCATTTGCCAGATTGACCGGCAATGGGTGCCATGCGCACATCTCGCTTTGGAACGGTGACCGGTCGGTTAATCTCTTTGCCGATGAGCGCGATGAAATGGGGCTTTCGGGCGATTGTTACCACTTCCTGGGTGGCATCATGAAACACGCAGCCGGGCTTTG
Organism: Brevirhabdus sp.; assembly: GCA_047518005.1. Classification (GTDB taxonomy): domain Bacteria; phylum Pseudomonadota; class Alphaproteobacteria; order Rhodobacterales; family Rhodobacteraceae; genus JAKZRT01. The sequence goes on along the minus strand of JAKZRT010000093.1, from coordinate 1,216 downwards.
TGCGATCACCAATCCGACGGTCAATTCCTACAAACGCATCAACGCGCCCGCGACCACGTCGGGCGCCACCTGGTCGCCGTCGTCGATCACCTACGGCGGCAACAACCGCACCCATATGGTGCGCATTCCCGACCCGGGAAGGATCGAGTTCCGGCTGGCTGACGGGGCCGCCAACCCCTATCTGCTGATGGCGGGTATTCTGGCCGCCGGGCTTGATGGCATTGACAAAAAAACCGACCCCGGCAAGCGGCTGGACATCGATATGTACGCCGAGCCGCTGAAGGCGCGCGGCGCGGGAAAATTGCCGCTGAACCTGCTTGACGCGCTGCGCGCGTTTCAGCGCGACAAGGCGCTGACTTCGGCCATGGGGGACGAATTTGCCAAAGGATACGTCAAGCTGAAGACCGACGAATGGAACAGCTATATGCATCACCTGACAAGCTGGGAGCGTGACCATACGCTTGATTGCTGATGGCCAGCGACAGGCTTCCATTTCTTGACCTGACCGACCCCGGGTTTTCGACCCGTGGGGCCGAAGTTCTGGCCGCCCGCGCGCGGCATTGGTGCGCGCGAACGCCCTATGGGCTGGCGGTGCTGCGCCACCGGCAGGCGGGACAATTGCTGCGTGATCGGCGGCTGCGGCAAGGCAGCTATGCCTGGCCGGGCACACAGAGACTTGAGGGCAGTTTCACCGATTTCTGGACTGCGAGCGTGATCGCCCAAGAGGGTGCGCCGCACAAAAGGCTGCGCGCGTTGGCGGTGCCGGTCTTGTCGGCGGGTTTCATCGACGGCCTGCGCCCAGAGTTCGACGCCATCGCGGCCGAACTGGCCATGGACATCGTGGCGCAGGAAACAGTCGAGTTCATGGAGGCTTTTGCCACGCCTTATTCCGGGCGCGTGATCTGCGCGCTGCTCGCCGAGGATCAAGACGACTGGCCGGTGCTGGCGCGCGACGCATCGACCCTGGGTCAGGCCATGGGGGTCGAGGCGAAAAGCCACGAGGCGGCTGTGAACGCAGCATGCGAGCGATTGATGGACCGGGCGGTGCGGCTGACCAGCCGCGCGCGGGATGGCCGGGACAAGCGGGGCTATGTCGCGCGGCTTGTGGCGCGGGCGGGCGAATTGGGGGGGGTCGATGAGGCCGAACTTTTGAACCTGATCGTCATCTCGATCTTTGGCGGTGTCGATACCACGCGTGCACAGCTTGGCTTTCTGG
>JAKZRT010000092.1:0-4647 GCA_047518005.1 Brevirhabdus sp. | reverse complement strand
TGGAATCCTCCCCCTGAAATCAGTCGCATGAAACTCCGCCAAATTCGGGAGGCACAAAAACGCAAAAACAAAAATAATATCAGCCAAATGCGCGAGCGGTTATGTCGCCTCACGTACCTTTATGCAGATGGACCCGTTCTTGCGCGGCGCCCCCAATTGCATTATTAAACACGCCTGCCGTTTTGCTCAAAAACCATGACAGAATGTTCAGACCAGACAGCACCCAGATGCTGGCCGCCCTCGGGCAGCGGAAGTTGGCCACTTTGACGGATGGTGATGGCATCGCCCTGCGGCAGTTTCCCGTGGATCAATGTTTCGGCGCCAAGTGCTTCGGTGTAGCTGACGGTCAGCGTCAGAAAAGCGCGGTTCGGATCGCAAACTTGTAAATGTTCTGGGCGGATGCCGATCATCGTTGCGGGTTGGTCAAGTGCTGCGCGTTCGGCATCGCTGAAGGCTGACGTCAGCGCCGTGTTTTCGCCGCCGGTCACCACGCCGGCCCCAAAAAAATTGGTGGCAGGTGATCCGATAAAGCCGGCAACAAACGCGGTTGCGGGGTTTTCATAGACATCAAGCGGTGCGCCAATCTGGTCGGCGATGCCGTCGTTCATCACGATCATCCGGTCGGCCAACGTCATCGCTTCCACCTGATCATGGGTCACATACAGCGTGGTGACGCCAAGCGATCTTTGCAACTCTTTGATTTCCAGCCGCATTTGAACGCGCAGTTTGGCGTCCAGATTTGAAAGCGGCTCATCAAACAGAAAAACATCGGGCTTACGCACGATGGCGCGGCCCATGGCAACGCGCTGGCGCTGACCGCCGGAGAGTTCGCGCGGGCGGCGTTGCAGATACTCTTCAAGCTGCAACAACTCAGCAGCGGCCTGAACGCGCTCGGCGATTTCAGGCTTGGGTGTTTTGGCGATTTTCAGACCATAGGCCATATTATCAAACACGCTCATGTGGGGATAAAGCGCGTAGTTCTGGAACACCATGGCGATATTGCGGTCCATCGGTTCCAATTCGTTCACCCGGGCGCCATTGATCTGAACTTCGCCGCTGGTGATTATTTCCAGCCCCGCCACCATTCGCAGCAAAGTTGATTTTCCGCAGCCAGACGGGCCGACGATGACGACGAATTCGCCCTCGGCAATGTCAATATCGATGCCGTGGATCACCTCGGTCTTGCCAAAGTTCTTTTTCAGGCCGTCCAGTTTTATCGTTGCCATACTTTACTTCTCGCTATCCACGAGGCCGCGGATAAATAATTTCTGCATTGAAATCACGATGATGATCGGTGGAACCATTGCCAGGATCGAAGTCGCCATAATCACCGGCCAATCCGCCACATCGTCACCTGACGGGAACATTTGTTTGATGCCCATGACGATGGTGTTCATCGACGGATCGGTGGTGATCAGCAGCGGCCACAGGTATTGGTTCCAGCCGTAGATGAACAGGATGACAAACAGCGCGGCGATATTGGTGCGGCTCATCGGCAGCAAAATGTCCCAGAAAAATCGCATCGGGCGGGCACCGTCTACCCGGGCGGCCTCGGTCAGTTCATCTGGTACGGTCATGAAAAACTGCCGGAACAGGAAGGTTGCCGTGGCCGAGGCGATGAGCGGAAAGATCAGGCCCTGATAGCTGTTGAGCATGCCAAAGCGGGCGATGACCTCGAATGTTGGCACGATGCGAACCTCTACCGGCAGCATCAGGGTCAGAAATATCATCCAGAAGAAAAACCGACGACCCGGAAAGCGGAAATAAACGATGGCGAAAGCCGACAGCAAGGAGATCACGATCTTACCGAAAGCGATGCCCAGTGCCATGATGGAAGAGTTCAGCAGCATTCTGGCCACCGGGGCGTTGACACCCGAGACCAGCGCCGATTTGTAGTTGGCGAAGAACTGATCGCCGGGCCAAAGCGGCATCGGCGGGCGCACTATTTCCGGCTGGGTCACGGTCGAGGCGACAAAGGCCAGCCAGATCGGGAAAAAGATGATCAACACGCCGAGGATCAGCCCTGCGTGGGTCATGTAGTGGCCAAGTCCGCGTTTCTGAACCATGCCCGACATCAGTAATGCACCCGTCGTTCGATGAATTTGAACTGAACAACCGTCAGCGCACCGACGATGACCAGCAAGATCACGGATTGCGCCGCAGATGACCCAAGATCCTGCCCCACGAACCCATCCGAGAACACTTTGTAGACCAGAATAGTGGTGGCCTGCTGCGGCCCGCCGCTGGTGATGGTGTGGATCACGCCGAAGGTTTCAAAAAACGCATAGACAATGTTGACCACCAGCAAAAAGAACGTCACCGGCGACAGCAGCGGAAACACGATGGTTCTGAACCGGGTCCAGAATTGCGCGCCATCGATGGCGGCGGCCTCGATCACGGATCGAGGTATTGCCTGCAATCCTGCGAGGAAGAAAAGAAAGTTGTAACTGATCCGCCCCCAGGACGAGGCGACGACCACAAGACCCATCGCCTCGCCGTCGTTCAGCACATGGTTCCAGTCGTAGCCCAAAATGCCCAGATACCACGACACCACGCCGACCCGGGTATTGAACATGAACAGCCACAAAACCCCTGCGACGGCGGGGGCAACAGCATAGGGCCAGATCAGCAGGGTGCGGTAGGCGCCAGAGCCTTTGATCAAACGGTCAGCCAGAACCGCCAGAAAAAGAGCGACACCCATGGAAGCAACTGTGACCAGCCCCGAAAACACAGCCGTGGTCGCAAAAGAGGCGCGATAGAACGGATCAGCAAGAAGAAATTCAAAATTGCCAATGCCAACAAATTGCGATTTCAGCCCGAACGGGTCAGAAATGAACATGGATTGCCAGATCGCCTGGCCGGCCGGGTAGAAAAAGAAAGCAATCGTAATGATCACCTGCGGCAAAAGCAGAGCCAATGGCAAAAGCCAGCCTTTGAAAATTACCCGCTTTTCCATCCGTCAGAGGCGACGCAGCCCCACTTGGCGGGGCTGCGCCAGCAATTCTTAGCCGTTGGCTTGCTCGAATCGACGCAGCAGAATGTTGCCGCGCGCAACAGCACTGTCCAGGGCTTCCTGTGCCGTTTTGTCACCCGACCAAACTGCCTCAAGCTCTTCGTCGATGATGCCACGGATCTGGTCAAACGAGCCCAGACGAAGCCCTTTGGAATTGCCGGTCGGCGCGTTGGCTGTCATTTGCATCCCAGCAATATCGGTGCCCGGGTTTTCGCCATAAAACCCCTCGGCCTTTGTCTGCGCAGCGGCTTCCAGTGTGATCGGCAAATAACCGGTGTTCTGGTGCCACTTGGCCTGGATGTTGGACGATGACAGGAAGGCCAGGAATTCGGCAACGCCTTTGTACTCCTCAGCCGTCTTGCCCTCCATTACCCACAGGGACGAACCACCGATGATGGTATTTTGCGGCGCACCGGCCACGTTGCCCCAGTAGGGCAGCGGGCGGATTTCAAAGGCGAACTCGGCGTTGGCCTTTACACCTGCGTAACCGGCCGAGGATTCGGTGAACAACGCACATTCACCGGCGCGGAAGTTTGCGCCACCTTCGTTGCGGCGTCCGGCGTAGAAAAATTTGCCGTCCCGCGCCCAGTCACCCATGGTCTGGATATGATTGACCTGAACCGGCCCGTTGAACGAAAGCTCGGTGTCCAGCCCGGCAAAGCCGTTTTCTTTGCTGGCAAACGGAACGTTGTGATAGGCTGACAGGTTTTCCAGATGCACCCAGCTTTGCCAGGCGGTGGTCAGCGGGCATTCGTGCCCGGCTGCTTTCAAGGCGTCAAGCGCTGAACCGACGTTTTCCCAGGTGGACAGGTCCATGTCCGGGTCCAGCCCGGCACCGGAAAACGCATCGCGGTTGACGTACAGCACCGGCGTTGACGAGTTATAGGGCAGCGAAAGCATGTCACCGTCGGTGGTGGTGTAGTAGCCTTTCACAGCGCCCAGATAGCCATCCGGGTCAAACGGCGCATTGCCCTCGGCCATGACTTCGTATACCGGCTTGATCGCGCCGCTGGCGGCCATCATTGTGGCTGTCCCGACTTCAAAAACCATCAAGATATGGGGCTGTTCGCCAGCGCGAAATGCGGCAATGCCGGAGTTCAGAGTTTCGGAATAATTGCCCTTGTGCGTGCCCACGACGACATAGTCGCTTTGGCCGACGTTGAATATTTCGACCTGTTCGGCCAGCAAATCGCCAAGGCGCCCGGTAAAGGCATGCCACCACTGAATTTCGGTTTGCGCAAATGCCGTGCTGGTCATCGCCACGCTTGATGCAAGCGCGAGCGCGAAAGTTTTGAAATTCATGGTATCCTCCCAGGATTATTTTGAATATTTGCTGCAGATACATAAGTAGAGACCTCAGCATAAGCCTAAATATAACGGGGAGAATTGGAAAAAAATTGAAAGAAATGGTCAAAGTTCAGAACATATTCCCGCGTTTTTGTATATTTTTCTGTGTCTGACGGCGGCGCAAAAGTTTGCCAGATGGCAGCGGCGTTTTGGTAGTGCCCCAGGGCGTGGTGTAAATTGTTCTCCGGCTGGGTGTTGAGCCGGTTTACAGGGCGGCGATTTTCGCCGGGTCCATGGTGGTATCCTCGCAGATGGCGGCGACGGTTTCCAGCGTCATGTAACGACGT
>JAKZRT010000091.1:0-27298 GCA_047518005.1 Brevirhabdus sp. | reverse complement strand
CGGCCCACGTAATCGTCCACTGCTTCCGGCAGAAGCAGAACCTGAGAGCGGTCAATGCCAGGAATGTGTCTCATGGCGGACTCTAACATCGCCATGAGCCGGACGGAATCCCCCGCCACCCAGAGTTTTCACACGGTCTGGGTCCTGAAGGACGCGATTGCTGCGGTCAGACTATGGTGCCACGGGCAGGCATAGGTATTCATCTCTTCGTCGTTCAGCGTGTGATCGGGGCGTAATTCAAGCCCGGGTTTCGACTTGAAAAGCGCCACACGATCGATCCGGCGATTTTCAGGAGGAATGTGTTCCTCGTAGCGCCATTTCAATCCACCATAGATATCGAGCTGACGGTCCAGCGGTTTGTCGCGGCCCCGGTCGCGCCGCAGGGCGTAATATCCTGACCGGTCGAATTGCGCGTTGTCAAGCGTCACCGCGTTGGGTGCTTGCGAAAAATCACCAGCGTATAGGTCGAGAACATAGGTCACCATCGCCGTGCGGCGTTCTTCTTCGTGAAATGCCAGCAACTCGCGCACGGATCGGGTCTCGGAAAAGGGGTAAAAAAGGTATTCGGCGTTGTAGCAATAATAAAGCCAGGTGTTTGGCGCCGCGGCTATGATTGTATTGACCGCTGCGGGAATTGCCCCCGGCACGTGGACGTCATGATCGATCCGGCGGACTGTCTTTTCGATCACCGGGTCCAGGTCAAAAGCAATTGGCGCGAGGACCAAAACCTCGCCAAAACCTGCGGCTACATGGTGGCGAACGGTTGATGCGACCTCGACCGGGTCTTCCACAAAAATCATCGCCACCGGTCCGTTATCCAGCGCTGACCTGTCCTGGCCCAGAAATTTTCTTAGGCTTGCGTATCTCATGGCCCGTTTGCGTTGCGCCCCGCCGATATTGCGAAAGCTGGTTGAACCAATGATTAATTGCAAGCGTTGCGGGCGAGGTGCGAAACCGGTATGACCCGGTCGGTCACTATGAGGGCCCGAATGACCGCGCCGAAGAAGCTTTTTATCAAGACCTACGGTTGTCAGATGAACGTCTATGACAGCGAGCGCATGGCCGAGGCCATGGGCGGCGCGGACTATGTCGAGACCGACAAACCCGATGACGCTGACCTGATTCTGTTGAACACCTGCCACATTCGCGAAAAGGCGGCGGAAAAGGTCTATTCCGAACTTGGGCGCTTCAAAAGGCTGAAGGCGGCAAATCCTGCCCTCAAGATCGGGGTTGCCGGGTGCGTGGCACAGGCCGAAGGGGCCGAGATCATGCGCCGCCAGCCGATGGTTGATCTGGTTGTGGGGCCGCAGAGCTATCACCGATTGCCCGAACTCGAGGCGCGTGCGCAGGGCGGCGAAAAGGCGCTGGACACCGACTTTCCCGAGGAAGACAAGTTTGAAATTCTTAAGAACCGCCCGGCGACAAAGCGCGCGCCCACAGCGTTTCTGACCGTACAGGAAGGCTGCGACAAATTCTGTGCGTTCTGTGTGGTGCCTTACACGCGCGGTGCCGAGGTCAGCCGCCCGGCGGGCCGGGTTCTGGACGAGGCGCGCGACCTGGTTGATCGGGGCGTGCGCGAAATAACGCTTTTGGGACAGAATGTTAATGCCTATTTCGACCCGCAGGGAAAATCGCTGGCCGGGTTGATCTGGGACTTGTCAGAGCTTTCCGGCCTCAAGCGCATTCGGTTTACAACCAGCCACCCCAACGACATGGCCGACGATCTGATCGAAGCCCACGGTGATTGCGATAAGCTCATGCCTTATCTGCACTTGCCGGTGCAGTCGGGGTCTGACCGGATATTGAAACGCATGAACCGAAGTCACTCCGCGTCGGGCTATATCAAGCTGATCGAGCGCATTCGCGCCGTGCGCCCCGACATTCTGTTGTCGGGCGATTTCATCGTCGGGTTTCCCGAAGAAACGTACCGGGATTTTCAGGACACCTTGGCGCTGGTCCGCCAAGTGGGCTACGGGCAGGCTTATTCGTTCAAATATTCTTCGCGCCCCGGTACCCCCGCTGCCGAACGGCCAGGCGTTGATCCGGCAGTCGCAGACGAACGTTTGCAGGAACTTCAGGCGCTTTTGACCGATCAACAGCGCGCCGCACTGGCGGCGATGGTCGGGCGCGATGTTTCGGTGCTGTTCGAAAAACCGGGCCGGATGGCCGGCCAGATGGTCGGAAAGTCCGAATATTTGCATGCGGTTCACGTAACCGCGCCCGAAGTTGCGGCTGGCGATATTCGCAAAGTTCGGATCACCGATGATGCGCCAAATTCGCTTGCTGGCGCGCTGAACTAGGCGTCGGGGACGAATCATTGCATTAGATCGCGCCCCGGCACACAATTTGTTGTGTAATTTGTGCTATTAAGCCGCCCAACTTTGTGGCGGCAGGAGAAACGCTACGTGTTCGCACGCGCGGTCATCATTTCGGGATACGTCGCCGCAGGCTTTTTTCCTGCGGCTGTTTTTGCTGCGGGCGACAAACTGGTTCCGGCGATCTGGGTAGATCCGGATGGATGCGAACATTGGGTCATCGACGACGGGGCCGAGGGATATATGACACCTAATGTCCGGCGCGACGGGACGCCGGTCTGTCGTGGTGACCCGGTCTGCGGCGTCATCGGCAGCGACATTCTATTCGAGACCGCATCCGACACAGTCACCTCAAACGGGCGCGCAAGGCTGCGCGAAATATTCGATGCCTCGCCAGCGCGGGCCTATACCGTCTCCGGCCACACCGACAGCCGCGGATCAGATGAATACAACATGGACCTAGCGCGACGGCGGGCCGTCGCCGCCGCCAAAGTGGCCAAAGAACTGGGTGCCCCGATCAGCAGCGTCGTCGCATACGGTGAACGCCACCCGCGCGCCACAAATGAGACCGCCGAGGGCCGACGGTTGAACCGGAGGGTCGAGGTCATATGCCTGAAATGATCCGCATTCTGCCGCTGATAGCGGTAATTTCCCTGCTCGTCGCGTGCGACAGCACCAATCAGCAAGTGGACCAGGGAATTGACGCTCATGCATTGGCGGATTTGCAAGCCGGTATCTGGATAGACCCCAATGGGTGCGATCACTGGATTATCGACGACGGGATCGAAGGCTATCTTTCGCAGCGCCTCGACCGTTCCGGCAAGCCTGTCTGTTCGGGCATCGGACCTGAAAACACAGTGGTTTATGACTATAAAGGCGGCTCGCCGATTCCAGATGAATTGTTTTGACAAAATGCTCGGGCGGGCCGGTCTCGCCGCCCCGGACGCCAATTCGTATTCGACGCCTAGCAACTGATATGCACAGATAATCAGGAGATTTGATTGCCCGCCAAAACCATGACCCCGCCGAACGCGCCAGACGGTCTTTTTGAACGGCATATCGATTTCCCCGAGAATCGGCTTCTGGTCGATCTTTGCGGTGAATTTGACCGCAACCTTGCCCAGATCGAGACCGCGCTCGGCGTCCAGATCGCGCGGCGGGGCAACGAATTGACCGTCATCGGGTCCGAAGACCTGGCGGCGCGCGGTGCCGAGGTCCTGGCCGAACTTTATGCCCGTCTTGAAACCGGCCGCAAGGTTGAGGCTGGCGATATCGATGCAGCGATCCGCATGGGCAATTCAAATCAGAAAAGTGCCGCTCGGGATGAAGGTCAGCTTGAGATGTTCAAGGGCGGTCGGATCGAGATCAAGACGCGCAAAAAGACGGTCGAGCCGCGCACCGAGGCGCAGAAAAACTATGCGCGCAGCCTCTTTGAGCGCGAAATGGCGTTTGGCATCGGGCCTGCGGGTACCGGCAAGACCTATATCGCGGTCGCGGTTGGTGTTTCGATGTTCATCGAAGGCCATGTTGACCGGATCATCCTGTCGCGGCCCGCGGTCGAGACGGGCGAACGCCTGGGCTTTCTTCCCGGCGACATGAAGGACAAGATCGACCCTTATATGCAGCCGCTTTACGACGCGCTGAACGATTTTCTGCCCGGCAAGCAACTGGCCAAACTGATCGAAGAAAAGCGCATTGAAATCGCGCCGCTGGCCTTCATGCGGGGGCGGACCTTGTCGAACGCCTTCGTGGTGCTGGACGAGGCGCAAAATGCCACCACGATGCAGATGAAAATGTTTTTGACCCGGCTGGGCGAGGGCAGCCGCATGGTCATCACCGGCGACCGCACCCAGGTCGACCTGCCACGCGGCGCTACCAGCGGTCTGATCGATGCGGAACGTCTGCTGAAAGAGATTGGCGACATCTCGTTCAACTATTTCACCGCGCGCGACGTGGTTCGGCACAAGCTGGTGGCAAGGATCATCGAGGCCTATGACGGCGACGCCGATCAATCCAGCAATATATGAATGCGCTGACGGACACTCGTGCCGAAGTGCCCGAGTGGCGGGCGCTTGGCCTTGCCGCGATTGCGGAACGAGCGGCGGTTGCGACATTGCACTGTGCGGCGCTGGACCCGGAAGACTTTGAAATCAGCGTTCTAGGCTGCGATGACGCCACAATCGCGGGCCTCAACGCCGAATTTCGCGCCCAGGCAATTGCGACCAACGTTCTAAGCTGGCCCTCGGCAGACCGCGCGGCAAAGATACGCGGTGTCGCGCCAGCCGTACCGGACCCAGGCGAATTGGGGGATATCGCAATCGCCTACGAGACATGTCGGCGCGAAGCAGGCGAGGAAGGTGTTGAACTGGCTGACCACACCACCCATCTGATCGTTCACGCGGTGTTGCATCTTTTGGGTTACGATCACCAAGATGATGATGATGCTGCATTGATGGAAGAACAGACATCGGCAATACTGGCGACCATGGGGATCGCCAGTCCCTATGTGTAGGCCTGCGGACGCAGGTGTTTGGTTGGAAAGGGCCGATGGGCGACAACGAAGGCTCCTCTAGTGCTGCGCAACGCGCGCCGAATGAGGAAAATCACCAGCGCGGATTTCTCGGCCGGATCATCGGGGCGTTGAGCCCAAGCGATGGCCACAAGGAAACGGCGGAAGGTCAGGGTGACGCATCCAACGGTCGGGCCGCGGCAGTGCCGCCGCCGGGGATTGCAAACTTGCGGCGCATGCGGGTCGAGGACGTGGCCGTGCCGAGGGCTGAAATTGCCAGCGTGTCGCTCGATTCGCAGTTGGCGGAATTGGTGGGGGTATTTCGCGACAACGGATATTCGCGCCTGCCGGTCTATGACGGGACGCTCGACAGCCCTGCGGGTATGTTGCACCTGAAAGATCTGGCGCTGAGCCAGGGATTCAACGGCGACCGCCCCAATTTCGATCTCGCCACCATGCTGCGGCCGTTGCTTTATGTGCCCCCGTCGATGCCGATTGGTGTGTTACTCCAAAAAATGCAGTCTGACCGCATCCATATGGCGCTGGTCATCGACGAATATGGTGGCGTCGACGGTCTGGTGACCATCGAGGACCTGATCGAACAGGTGGTGGGCGAGATCGAGGACGAGCACGACATCGGTGAGGCCGATCTTTGGGTGCGCGAAGAGCCCGGGTGCTATTTGGCTCAGGCCCGCACCCCGCTTGACGAGTTTGAAGCCGAGATCGGGATGCGCCTGCAATACGGCGGCGACGACGACGAGATTGGCACGCTTGGCGGTCTGGTCTTCCTGATCACCGGCCGCATACCGGCCCGCGGCGAGGTGGTTGCACACCCGAGCGGCGCCGAATTTGAAGTCATCGACGCCGATCCGCGCCGTATCAAACGGCTGAGGGTGCGGTTGCCAAATGCCCCCTAATTCGGGGCTGCCGGTCGTGTTCGGCCGGCGCGTCCCCCGGTTGGCACTTGCCTTGGCGGTAGGTGCCATGGCAGGTCTGGGCCAGGTTCCGTTTTCGCTGGTCTGGCTGGCACTTCCCGGGTTCGGGCTGGCGTTTTTCCTGCATCGGGCCGCGCCGGGCAAAACGGCGATCTTCTGGACCGGATTTATTTTTGGGCTGGGATATTTCGCGCTGACGCTGTTCTGGATCGTCGAACCTTTCCAGGTCGATGTCGCCCGCCACGGGTGGATGGCCCCTTTCGCGCTGGTCGGGCTTGCCAGCGGTCTGGCCATATTTTGGGGCGGCGCAGGCGTTCTGGCGCGATTGCTTTGCGGGGGGCAGGCCGGCGCCCTGGCGGCCGGGATCGCCTGGGTGGCGTCGATGGGACTTGCCGAACTGCTGCGCGCCCGCGTCCTGACCGGCTTTCCGTGGGCGATGCCCGGATATGTCTTCAGCGAAAGCCCGCTGGCGCAATTGGGTGCGGTGGTTGGCCCGCACGGCCTCAACTTCCTGACACTGGCGCTGGCGGCGGCCTTGACCGGGATTGTCGGTCAAGGGGTGATGCCCCGCGTTGCGGCGCTGATTGCGGTGCTGGCACCTATTTCGCTGGCGGCAGTAATTTCGATGGCGACGCCGCCGCCGGTCGTGCCTGCCGATGGCCCGATGCTGCGCCTCGTCCAGCCCAATGCACCGCAGGATCAAAAGTGGCAAAGCGCCATGATCCCGGTTTTTTACAACCGGGCGCTGGACCTGACGCGGACCAAGGCCGGGGTCGCGCCGGACATCGTGATCTGGCCGGAAACATCGGTGCCGGTGATGCTGGAACGGGCGGGCGAGGTTATTGAAACGATTTCAGAAGCTTCGGGGCGGGCAGAGCTTGTACTGGGGGCGCTCAGCCGGGACGATGGCGGCCTGAGGAACGCCGCCGTGTTTGTCGGGCGCGACGCGACGGTTCGCGACATCTATCAAAAGTGGCATCTGGTGCCCTTCGGGGAATACGTTCCCTTTCTGCCGCAGATTGCGGCCTTTGGCTGGGGCGACCTGGCAGCCGAGATCGGAGGCGGATACGCACCCGGGCCGGGACCACGTCTGATCGATCTTTCCGGGATCGGACCGGTTTTGCCGCTGATCTGTTACGAGGCAATATTTCCGCACGAATTGCGTACCGGTCCGGTCAGACCCGCGATGCTGTTGCAGATCACCAATGACGCCTGGTTTGGCACGTTTTCCGGTCCGTTTCAGCATCTGGCCCAGGCCCGGATGCGGGCCATCGAACAGGGGCTGCCGATGGTTCGGGTGGCAAACACCGGCGTTTCGGCAGTCATAGACGCCCGCGGTCGGATCGTCGCGCAGCTGCCACTGGGCCAGGCTGGGTATCTGGATTCGCGGCTGCCCTCGGCTTTACCGGCGACGCCATACAGCAAGACCGGTGATATTCCGTTGCTTTTGCTTTTGGTCCTGTGCGGCGGCGCAACGCTTGTCAAAGCGCGACGGAAAAAGGATTGACCCGATCCGGCCAGACGATTAACCCGGCTCAGTACACCCGCCGCAACGGCTTCCTGACGCGGCGGGGTCTGAATTATCACTGGAGCGCGCCCCATGTCCCGCAAGAATTTCCTCTTTACCTCTGAATCCGTGTCAGAGGGGCACCCTGACAAGGTGTGCGACCGGATATCAGACGCCGTGCTTGACGCCTTCTTGGAACAGGACCCGCATTCGCGGGTGGCCTGCGAAACATTCGCAACCACCAACCGCGTTGTCGTGGGCGGCGAGGTTCGCGGCCCGCAGTCGGTGATCGACCGAGTGGAAGAGATCACGAGGGCTTGTGTCAAAGATATCGGTTACGCGCAGGACGGGTTTCATTACGCCGAACTGGCGGTTTCAAACTACCTGCACGCGCAATCGGCGGATATTGCGCAGGGCGTAGATGCCTCGGGCAACAAAGACGAAGGCGCAGGCGATCAGGGTATCATGTTCGGCTATGCCGTCGACGAGACGCCCGATTTCATGCCGGCGCCGATCCAGTATGCGCATGCCATCCTGCGCCGACTGGCCGCCGAGCGCAAAAGCGGTGCCGAACCGGCGCTTGGACCGGACGCGAAATCGCAGCTGTCGGTGCGCTATCGCGACGGACGCCCGGTGGGTGTCGCGTCGGTGGTCCTCTCGACCCAGCATCTTGATGAGAGCCTGACGTCCAACGACGTGCGCGAGATCGTAGAACCCTACATCCGCGAAGAATTGCCGGATGGGTGGATCACCGGGCAGACCGACTGGCATGTGAACCCGACCGGCAAGTTCGTGATCGGCGGTCCGGATGGCGACGCGGGGCTGACCGGACGAAAGATCATCGTCGACACCTACGGCGGTGCCGCACCGCACGGCGGCGGAGCGTTTTCGGGCAAGGATCCGACCAAGGTTGACCGGTCGGCGGCCTACGCGGCGCGATATCTGGCCAAGAACGTGGTCGCGGCGGGTCTGGCGACGCGCTGTTGCATCCAGCTGTCCTATGCCATCGGCGTGGCGCGGCCGCTGTCAATCTACGCCGACACCTATGGAACTGGCGAAGTTCACGAGGAGGCCATCGAAAGGGCCGTGGCCGAGACGATGGACCTGACCCCGCGCGGCATCCGTGAACATCTGGGGCTGAATCGTCCAGTTTATCAGCGCACCGCAGCCTATGGTCATTTCGGGCGTCCGCCCGACGCCGATGGCGGGTTCTCGTGGGAAAAAACCGACCTTACCGAGGCGCTAAGGGCGGCAGTTTGACCCGGCGATGCCTGAGCAAAAACACTCTCGGGCCGAACCAGGCAGGAACTTCTACGGGCGTCGCCGTGGCAGGTACCTGAAAAACAGTCAGAAACGCTATCTTGACGAAGATTTGGCGGCGCTTTCGCCGGGACCGGTGAGCCGGGAAGACAATCCGGAACGTCGCCTGCTTGATCTGCGTGAATTGTTCGGGGTGCGCCCGGTCTGGCTTGAAGTCGGGTTTGGCGGCGGCGAACATCTGGTCCATCAGGCGGTCCTGAACCCCACGACCGGGATCATCGGAGCGGACCCCTATATCAAGGGCGTCGCGATGTTGTTGGGCAAGATCAGAAAATCAGGTGCCGAAAATCTGAAAATTTACTCTGGCGATGCGCGTGATCTGATGGATGTGCTGCCCGCAGCATCTATTTCGCGCGCCTTCCTGCTTTACCCGGACCCCTGGCCCAAGAGGCGCCACCACCGCCGGCGGTTTGTAGCACCAGAGTATCTTGAGCCGCTGGCGCGGGCCATGGCACCGGGCGCCGAATTGCGGGTGGCCACCGATATGGCCGACTATGTGCGGCAGGCGCTGGAAGAGGTGCCGCGCGCCGGGTTTGAGTGGCTGGCAGAGGGCCCCGGCGACTGGCGCAGCCCCTGGCCGGACTGGCACCGGACCCGCTACGAGGCCAAGGCGCTGCGCGAAGGGCGCACACCGCATTACCTGACATTCCGGCGGCGGTGAGTCGACCGGCGGCGGCGCGAAGGGGCATGGACGGCTTTCCGGCGACAAGTTATCACGGCGCGACTGCGTTTTTCCCGAGGGCTCAATGTCACATTCAGGTCCGGCCAGCCCCATGACCTCGCGCCGCGCCGCGCCGCTTCGGGGGGTTGCCGATGTGCCCGGCGACAAATCGATCAGCCACCGGGCGCTGATCCTGGGTGCCATGACCGTCGGTGCAACCAGGATCTCGGGGTTGTTGGAAGGCGACGATGTGCTGGCCACCGCCAGCGCCATGCGGGCTTTGGGGGCCGAAGTGGCGACCGAGGGAAACGGGAACTGGACCGTTCACGGGGTCGGCACCGGCGGTTTGGCCGAACCCGATGATGTGATCGACTGCGGCAACTCCGGGACCGGCGTGCGGCTGATCATGGGGGCGATGGCGACCCAGCCGGTGACCGCCACGTTCACCGGCGACGCGTCGCTCAGGTCGCGCCCGATGGGTCGGGTCATTGATCCGATTGCCCAGTTCGGCGCGGTCGCATACGGGCGCGCGGGCGGACGATTGCCGATAACGATTGTGGGTGCTGGGGACCCGGTACCGGTGCGATACGCAACACCGATGCCGTCGGCGCAGGTCAAATCGGCGGTGCTGCTGGCGGGTCTGAACGCGCCGGGCGAAACATTGGTGATCGAGGCCGAGGCGACGCGCGACCATACCGAGCGCATGCTAAAGGGATTTGGTGCCGCGCTGAGTGTCGAAGACACCGCGCAAGGCCGCGTCATTACGCTTGTCGGCCAGCCCGAATTGTCGCCACAATCCATCCGCGTGCCACGCGATCCGTCTTCGGCGGCCTTTCCGGTCTGTGCGGCGCTGATCGTTGAGGGGTCAGAGGTTCTTGTCCCCGGGATCGGGCTGAACCCGACGCGGTCGGGCCTTTTCGAGACCTTGCGCGAAATGGGGGCCGATCTGTCCTATGAGAACCGGCGCGACGAGGCGGGCGAACCGGTTGCCGACCTGCGCGCCCGGTTTTCACCCGACCTGAGGGGCATCGAAGTTCCGCCCGACCGCGCGCCGTCTATGATTGATGAATATCCCATTCTCGCGGTGGTTGCGGCCAATGCTCAAGGGCGAACGGTGATGCGCGGTGTGAAAGAGCTTCGCGTAAAGGAAAGCGACCGGATCGACGCCATGGCCCAGGGTCTTGAGGCCAATGGCGCAATAATCGAGGAGGCCGAGGATCTGTTGGTCGTCAATGGCTTGGGGCCCGGCGGACTGCCCGGTGGCGCGCGGGTCCAAGCGCGGCTGGATCACCGGATCGCGATGGCGTTCATGGTTGCCGGAATGGCGTCTAAAAAGCCGATATCGGTCGATGATGTGTCGCCGATAGCGACCTCGTTTCCCGATTTCGAGGCACTTATGTCGAAGCTGGGCGCGCGCCTGGAACGGAGCAACCGATGAACCGGGGCGGATGTTTGTGCGGCGCGGTCCGGTATACGGTCGATGGGCCGCTCAGGCCGGTGGTGGCCTGTCACTGCAGCCAGTGCCGAAAAACATCGGGGCACCACTTTGCGGCAACCTCGGCGAGCCGGGTGAATATCGCGATCACCGGTGAGGTGAGTTGGTACCAATCCTCGGACTGGGCGCGCCGTGGGTTCTGTGCGACCTGCGGGTCGAATTTGTTCTGGGATGGTCCGGGCGAATACCTGTCGATCCTAGCCGGGTCGCTGGACGCGCCGACCGGTCTTGCGCTGATCGGGCACATCTTTTGCGCCGACAAGGGCGATTACTATGAAATCTCTGATGAGTTGCCCCTGGCCGATCAGCGTGACCCGAAGCTGACGACCATCGTGACATGAGATTTACCGTTGCCATCGACGGGCCCGCAGCGGCGGGCAAAGGGACAGTCGCAAAGGCGGTGGCCGTGGCCTTTGGCTTTGCCCATCTCGATACCGGGCTGCTTTATCGCGCCGTGGGGGCAAAGGTCCTGGACGGGGCCAGCCCCCTTGAAGCAGCGCGGGGGCTGACGGCCACCGACTTGCAGCGCGATGACCTGCGCAGCGGTCAGGCAGGCGAGGCTGCCAGTCAGGTTGCGGCCCTGCCCGAGATTCGGATTGCACTGTTGGATTTTCAGCGGGCCTTCGCGGCGAAGGGTGGCGGCGCGGTGCTGGACGGGCGCGACATCGGGACCGTGATCTGCCCCGACGCCGACGTAAAGCTATTCGTCACTGCATCGGATGATGTCCGCGCCGAGCGCCGGTGGCGCGAACTTGTCGGACGCGGTGAGGCGGTGACCAGGCACGAGGTTCTGGACGACCTGCGCGCCCGCGACAGGCGCGACCGCGACCGGGCCACCGCACCGCTTGCCGTCGCAACGGACGCGACCACACTAGACACTTCGACGATGACAATTGATCAGGCCGTGGCCAGAGCGATTGCCCTGGTCAGCGAAAATATGCCCGATCGGCATGCCAGCCCGTAATATTGCGGTGCCCGCGGACGTCTTTTCCTTGCTGTACGCCGCCCTTCGTGATTCACTGTTGTGCAGGGCGATTTCGCAGGCGATCCAAATTTCCTCGACAATGATGCCCGGGGGGCAAGGTTATCGAAGCGTGCATTAGATTCCGCCAATTTCAGGTGGATCAAGGGAACCGCGGTTATGAGTTATCAACTGAGCGGCTATAAATGGGGCCCCAACGCCTATGGAACCGCTGGCGATACCATTTATTGGAACGCGTCGATCTCAAGCGGGTAGGTCTACGACACCGGTCTTTACAACCAGTCCCAGTTTGACGCGGCGCTGGCGGGCGCATTTCAGGCGTGGGAAGATATTTCGCAACTCGATTTTGAATATACCGCAAGCGCTGCGGTATCCGAGATAGACATCTGGATGGAGTTTCTTCCTGGATCGGTCGTTGGCGAAGTCTTGATCACATATTTTGACGATACGCCGTGCGGCGAGATCGTCTCGGGCGAAATCAAGTTGGACAGCAGTGTAGAATGGGCACCTTTTGGCCAAACCGACTTGGATTTTTATGCGGTCGCATTGCACGAGATCGGCCATGTGATCGGACTTGACCATGTCAACGACCTGTCCGAGATCATGAATTCTTCGGTTGCGGCGTCGGATCTTGGCGACGGCGACATTCTCGGCGCACAGGTACTTTATGGCGACGAAGAAGGTGCAACCGTGCCGCCCGCCGAGGAAGACCCGGTCGCGGCTTCGGGCGGCGGGCTTGGCTTCGGACTGATCGCGGTCCTTCTGGGGGCAATCGCCGCCCTTCTTGGCCTCGGTCCGGGCGGGCTGTTCGCGGCAGCAGCGCTGAAATCTGGCGACGATGATGATCCCGACGAAGCAGGCGCATCTGAAGAAGATCTGCTTTTGACCGATATGATCCCTTCGACCGGGGTGTTGTCCGAAGTTGATCACGTTGATTCTGAAATTGACGACGACGAAAGCGACCAGCCGCAGGATATCCTTACGCTGGTCTGAATTGGCGGACGAACGCTGGCATACCTTGTTCGCCCGCCTACGCGATTATTTCGAATACCAGCGGTGCGAACCGAAGCGGCTCAAGAACGCCGTATCGGCCTGCTTGCGGGTGATGCCCATGTCCGCAAGGTAGTGATCTTCGGTTTTCTTCAATTTTTGGGCTTCGCGATAGGCGGCGTCGAGGCGCAGCAGCCATTGAACAGGGTGGAAAGAAAAAGCTGTGGTTATGCGGGTTCGGGTTGCTGAATGTGCCATTTGGGTTTCCTGGGCTTAGGTTGATTTGATGAGGCCACTTTGCAAGTCGGGTGCAATCACAGCGCAAAACATTGCGGCCGTATCAACAACGCAGCGTAAATTTTGCGTAAAATTTTTGGATCGCTGCTATTTTTTTTGAACAGGGAGATTCGCACCATGATCCAGATTCACTTGCTCGGACGGTTTTCAGCCAGCTCAGGTGATGGCTCGCCGCAGAATTTGCGGCGAAAATCGGAATGCCTGATCTGTCTGTTGGCACTGAGCGATGGGCTGGAAGTAACGCGGGAAATGGCTGCTGGGCTGATTTGGTCGGCAAATGGGCGGAACTTGCGATCCGCATTGACCCGCTGCGCGAGAAAAGTCACTTTTTGGCGATTGAGGCGCTTGCCCAATCAGGTGACTGGGCCGCAGCAATAGCAAAATTCGCCGGGCCGAAGAGGCGTTGAAACTGGACAGCACCAATTATGTCGCTCTTGGCGCCATTTCGATCGTTCAGTGCTTTGGACAACGCAATATTTTGAACGCCGAGATCACCGCGCGCCAGGCGCTGGACATGAACCCATCTGACATCGTGACCCGGCATTATCTGGTCTGCGGTCTGGAATTTGGCGGCAAGTTTGATGAGGCGATCGAGCAGTGCAATTACATGATGGCGCTGAACCCGCGGGCCCCGGGCTTGTCGGTTTTTTACGGTGATTTGTCGATCCGCATGGTGCTGGCCGGAAAACCAGCCGAGGCTGTCGAGTATTCGCGCAGGTCAATGGCTGCCGATCCAAATTATGCCCGCGGGTGCCAGCGCTTGATCGCGGCGCTGGTGGCAGCGGGCGAAATGTCGGAAGCCAGATCCGAATATACGAAACTGCAAACAGCGATGCCGACTTTCGATCTTGATAATGTCCGGCGCACCTACCCGTTCGTGCATGAAAAGCATCTGGATGCCTATGTTGAGTATTTCGCGCAAGTCGGTGCCGCTTGACGGAGGTCCGAGCGCAGCAGCGGATGCTGTGGCGTGCGCGGAAATTCGCGGGCACCGGCCTCTTGCCAGCCTGTCTCAAACCCCCTATAGAGCGCCCGTCAACAGGCCGTCAGAGCCATGCGAGCAGGGTCGGAAAATTCCGGCCCTGATTGTTTTGCACCAGCGGCACGAGACCAACCGAACCTCAAAGACCTGCGGAGACAACCGCACGGCCCGAATAGATATGACAAAGGAAACGAAACGCATATGTGCGCCAAAGCAACCATGGAGGAATTCGAAGCCCTCCTGAATGAAAGCTTCGAGATTGACACGCCCCGGGAAGGGTCTGTTGTCAAAGGCAAAGTTATCGCAATTGAAGCGGGACAGGCCATTGTCGATGTCGGCTACAAGATGGAAGGCCGGGTCGATCTGAAAGAATTCGCAAATCCCGGAGAGGCCCCCGAAATCGCCGTCGGCGACGTGGTCGAGGTTTTTCTGGACCGCGTTGAAAACGCGCGCGGCGAGGCCAGCATCAGCCGCGACAAGGCGCGTCGCGAAGAAGCCTGGGACCGGCTGGAAAAGGCTTATGCCGACGAAAATCGCGTCGAAGGCGCAATTTTTGGCCGCGTCAAGGGTGGCTTTACTGTGGATCTTGGTGGGGCTGTGGCCTTCCTGCCCGGCAGCCAGGTTGACGTGCGCCCGGTACGCGACGCCGGCCCGTTGATGGGCATGAAACAGCCCTTCCAGATTCTGAAAATGGACCGCCGCCGTGGCAACATCGTCGTCTCGCGCCGCGCCATTCTGGAAGAAAGCCGCGCCGAACAACGCGCCGAGGTTATCGGCAACCTTTCCGAAGGCCAGTCGATCGAAGGCGTGGTCAAGAACATCACCGAATACGGGGCATTCGTGGACCTGGGTGGCGTCGATGGCCTGTTGCACGTTACCGACATGGCGTGGCGCCGGGTCAACCACCCCAGCGAAATCCTGGCGATCGGCGAAACCATTACCGTCCAGGTCATCCGCATCAACAAGGAAACCCACCGTATCAGCTTGGGCCTGAAACAGCTTCAGGACGATCCGTGGAACGCGGTCGAAGCCAATTACCCGCTGGAATCGGTGCATACCGGCCGCGTAACGAATATCACCGATTATGGGGCGTTTGTTGAACTTGAGGCGGGCGTCGAAGGCCTGGTTCACGTCAGTGAAATGTCCTGGACCAAGAAAAACGTCCATCCCGGCAAAATCGTTTCAACCAGCCAGGAAGTTGAAATCATGGTCCTTGAAATTGACACGGCCAAACACCGGGTCAGCCTTGGGCTGAAACAAACCATGCGCAACCCGTGGGAGGTGTTTTCCGAAAGCCACCCGGTCGGCAAAGAAGTCCAGGGCGAAGTGCGCAACATCACCGAATTTGGCCTATTTGTGGGCCTCGATGGCGATATCGACGGTATGGTCCACCTTTCCGATCTGACCTGGGAGGGCCGTGGCGAGGACGTGATCGGCGACTACCGCAAAGGCGACGTTGTCCAGGCGGTCGTGACCGAAGTCGAGACCGACAAAGAGCGTATCAGCCTGTCGATCAAAGCGGTCGGCGGCGACCCGTTCGCCGAAGCAGTGGGCGGCGTAAAACGTGGTGCGATCATCACGGTCGAGGTGACATCTATCGAAGACGGTGGCGTCGAAGTGACCTATGAAGGCATGAAGTCGTTCATCCGCCGTTCGGACCTCAGCCGTGACCGCGCCGAACAGCGCCCGGAACGGTTCCAGGTTGGCGACAAAGTGGACGTGCGCGTCACCAACATCGACAACAAGGCCCGGTGCCTGGGCCTTTCGATCAAGGCGCGCGAAATCGCCGAAGAAAAGGAAGCGGTCAAACAGTACGGTTCGTCGGATTCCGGTGCGTCGCTTGGCGATATTCTGGGTGCTGCGCTGAAAGGCGACGAAGACTGATCCTTCGCCTGGTTTCAGGTTAGATTGACCCCGCAGCCGGCGAGCGCTGCGGGGTTTCTTTTGTGGGCGCTTCTGTCTCAATCGCGGACCGGTTTGGAACTGAAATGCTGCGCAATTGCGCGTTTTGAAAGCGCCGACCAACAGCTTCGCCGCCAACGGCTGCCAATATTCGGCGGCGAATCAATGTCAGGCGAGACCCGCGCAGGGCACCGATTTCTGCAATGCAGCACAACGTGCCAGCGCCGTTTTTCGGGTTTCTTGGTAAGATTCAGCACTTTACGCCCTGAAAATCCGCAATATTCTGGAACTGCTATGTTCCGCGTGCCAGATTTTGTGCCTATAGTGCCAAAGCTGCCAATCATACGGACCGATGAATACATCGGTGTGAAGGGGGATTTATCAACATGATCCGGTCGGAACTTATCCAGAAGATCGCAGAAGAAAATCCGCACCTCTATCAACGCGACGTCGAGAAAATCGTTAACACGATATTTGAAGAGATCATCGGGGCGATGGCCAGCGGCCAGCGTGTCGAGCTGAGGGGTTTCGGGGCGTTTTCGGTGAAAAAGAGAGATGCGCGGGTCGGCCGGAATCCGAGAACGGGCGAGTCAGTGGACGTGGAAGAAAAGCATGTTCCGTTTTTTAAATCGGGAAAGCTCTTGCGCGACCGGCTGAACGGTAAATAAGTATGGCGGTATGATCCGCTACACACGTTACATCTTTCTGGGCATAGTCGGCATCTCGCTGGTGACAGTCGCTATGGCGAACCGCGACCCTGTCAGTCTGCGACTTATCCCGGTTGAAATGGCCGATTTTTTTGGGGTTTCGGTGGCTGCCGAACTTCCGCTCTATCTGATCATCTATGGTGGCATCGTCTCGGGGTTGCTGATCGGATTTATTTGGGAATGGATCCGCGAACACCGCATCCGGGCCGAGGCCGACCGTGCCAAGCGCGAGGTCACCAAGCTCGAGCGCGAAGTGCAAGAACTGAAGGGCAGGGAAAAGGGCAGCAGCGACGAATTACTTGCGCTGTTGGAATAAGCAACAATGCCCCCGGTAGCTGTAAAAATCTGCGGCCTGAAAGACCCCCGTCACGTTGCTGCGGCGGTCGAGACGGGCGCTGCCTATGTTGGCTTTGTTTTCTTCCCGAAGTCGCCTCGTCATTTAGAGATTGATGCGGCCAGAGTTCTGGCAAGCAAAGTGCCGGCCGGTGTCGCCAAGGTCGCATTGACCGTCAACGCAACGGATCGGGACCTGGACATTATTACCGATGCCGTACCGATTGACATGCTTCAGTTGCACGGACACGAGACCCCCATGCGGGTCGCAGAGGTAAAACAGCGATACGGGTTGCCGGTCATGAAAGCCGTGGCAATCGCTGATGCTGGCGACGTGGCGGTCATCGACGACTTTGCCGATGTTGCCGATCAAATTTTGATCGACGCTAAGCCGCCGACAATTTCTGACCTTCCTGGCGGAAACGGCCTCAGTTTTGATTGGCGGCTGATTGCGGGTCGGCGCTGGTCAGTGCCGTGGATGCTTGCCGGTGGGTTGACCGCGGAGAATGTCGCTGAGGCAATTTCGCTGACCGGGGCGCGACAGGTGGATGTGTCGTCGGGCGTCGAAAGCGCGCCGGGGGTCAAAGAAGCGCAAATGATCAAGCGGTTTCTTCAGGCGGCGCTGAGCTGACTGGGCGACCGGGTGGGTTATGGCCGGGTCAAAATACACCGCACACCGCAGAATAAATGTTTCAGCGGCTCGCCAAAACGTTTTACCGGCGTGAATGGAACCTGTGCTAATTCGCCGACGTCAAGAAAATTCCGCACTGGGCGGGGTCACGACATTCGGAGAGTTAGATGAGCAAATTTTTCAAATTTATCGCGGTCACGGGGTTGGTCTCGGGGATCGCCCTATCGGCCAGTGCGGAAAGCCACGGTGGGAATCTGGCAAAGATTACTTGCGCCGAATTCACCGCAATGGACGCCGACGGTCAAATGGAAGCTATGGACGCCATGCACACGATGGTCGATGAAATGGCGACCGATGAAATGGCGTCGGACGACGCGACAGACGACGCGATGGCGTCGGACGATGCCACAGATGATGCGATGGCGTCGGACCAGATGATGGCCATGACCACAGCATGCGAAAGCGCGCCGGATATGATGGCCATGGACGCCATGATGGAAATGGATGCAATGGCATCCAACTAAGGCTAGGATTTGGTAGTACGGGCCGGGAAATCGACCCGTACCGCCAGTGGGCAGCGTCGCACAACCGACGAAGCAACCACATTCCAGAGCCGCGGGGGCACATAATGGCTGATGATCGGATTTCGGACGGATCGGGGCCGCAAGGCGGGGATTTGGTGCGCCATCACAAGCTGTCGACGCGTATCTGGCACTGGGTCAATGCCGCGACGCTTTTGATCCTGCTGATGAGCGGGCTGATGATCTTCAATGCCCACCCGCGGCTTTATTGGGGACAGCACGGCGCCAACATGGATCCTGCCTGGCTGCAAATTGGTGCTCGCGACAACCAGGGCTACCTGCGCGTGGGTCAGTTGTCGGTGACGACGACCGGGTATCTTGGCCGCTGGGAAGACGCGTCCGGGCAAATCCGCAACCGTGCTTTTCCAAGCTGGGCGACTATTCCATCAGGATATAACCTGGCGCTGGCCAGGCGCTGGCACCTGACATTCGCTTGGGTCTTTGCGATCGGCATCGTGGCTTTCGGTATCTGGAGCCTGATCAACGGGCATTTCTGGCGCGATATTCGCCCCCGACTTGGCGAACTGAGCCCGCGACACATCTGGCAGGCCATCAAGCATCACGCGATGCTGAGATTCCCCAAAGGTGCGGATGCTCTGAAATACAACGTCCTGCAAAAGGCCAGCTATATCGGCGTGATCTTCGTGCTGATCCCGGTGATGATCCTGACCGGGCTGACCATGTCGCCGTCGATGGACGCGACCTGGCCGTGGCTGTTGGAGGTGTTCGGCGGGCGGCAATCGGCGCGCTCGATCCACTTCATCGTTGCCGTCCTGTTGGTCGCATTTTTCGTCATCCACATATTGATGGTCATTCTGACCGGTCCGTTCAATCAAATTCGCGCGATGATCACCGGCACCTTTCGTCTGCCAAAGGAGAAACGCTGATGGACAGATTTCTGACACGCCGCAAGTTATTGACCGGGTTAACGCTGGCAACGCCCGCCGTTCTGGTTGGCTGTGACCGCCTTGGCGCCAGCCCCAGTTTCCGCAGTTTCCTGTCTTCGGGCGAATGGCTGTCGTACCGCGTGCATCGTCTGATCGGTTCCAACGCGCTGGCCAAGGAATTCGACGCCTCGGAAATGTCGCCGGTATTCCGCACCAATGGCAACACACAACC
The DNA here is from genome assembly GCA_047518005.1 of Brevirhabdus sp. Taxonomy (GTDB): domain Bacteria; phylum Pseudomonadota; class Alphaproteobacteria; order Rhodobacterales; family Rhodobacteraceae; genus JAKZRT01. Next base: position 8,032 of record JAKZRT010000091.1, on the reverse strand, counting down.
GGGGTCGGCCGCGTACCGCCGCCACCAGGGCGAAGGCTTCGCCAACTGGCAACTGATGGTCAGCGGGCTGGTCAATGAGCCGCGCGGCTATTCGCTGGCCGACCTTCGATCAAAGGCGGCGCGTACCCAGATTACCCGCCACGATTGTGTCGAAGGCTGGAGCGCGATCGGCAAATGGACGGGCGTGCCACTGGCGACCTTACTGGACGAAGTGCGATTGCAACCGGACGCACGTTATATCGTACTGCGCTGCGCCGATGATTTCAGGGGCCGGGCCTATTACGAAAGTATCGATCTGATCGACGCGTTTCATCCCCAAACCATCCTTGCCTATGGGATGAACGACGGCACGTTGTCGGTTGGGCACGGGGCGCCGATCCGGCTGCGCGTGGAACGCCAGCTTGGGTATAAGCAGGCCAAATATATCATGGGGATCGAAGCTGTGGCGTCGCTGGACCAGATCGGCGCCGGACGGGGCGGATATTGGGAAGACGTTGGATTTTACGATTGGTACGCTGGTATCTGAACAGGCTTTGAGACCGCCGGATCCGCCCAGGACAACGGACTTTTCCCGGCCCCCGGTCTTTACGGCTGAATCCCAAGGCGTTACATCCAGAAACAACGGATAGGGTGCAGCGCGATGGCCGACGATCTTTTCAACTCGTTCATGAACGGTCCCGACGAACGGGGCCGTTTCGGGAAATTTGGCGGGCGGTTTGTCTCTGAAACGCTGATGCCGCTGATTCTTGATCTGGAAGCCGAATACGAACGGGCCAAGACCGACCGGAGCTTTTGGGACGAGATGGAGTATCTCTGGAAGCATTACGTTGGCCGCCCCAGCCCGCTTTATTTCGCCGAACGTCTGACCGACCATCTGGGCGGCGCGAAGGTTTATCTCAAGCGTGACGAGCTGAACCATACCGGTGCGCACAAGATCAACAACGTATTGGGCCAGATCCTTCTGGCCATGCGCATGGGCAAGACCCGTATCATTGCCGAGACCGGGGCCGGGCAGCATGGGGTCGCAACAGCGACCGTTTGCGCGAAATTCGGCCTGAAGTGCATCGTCTACATGGGCACGCACGATGTTGAACGGCAGATGCCGAATGTGTTTCGCATGAAACTATTGGGGGCCGAGATTGTTCCCGTCACCTCGGGCCGTGGCACCTTGAAAGACGCGATGAACGATGCGCTCAGGGATTGGGTGACCAACGTTCGCGACACGTTCTATTGCATCGGCACAGTCGCCGGTCCGCATCCTTACCCGGCGATGGTGCGCGATTTTCAGTCGATCATCGGCAAGGAAACCAAGGCTCAGATGGCCGGGGCCGAAGGTCGGTTGCCCAACACCTTGATCGCAGCGATCGGTGGCGGTTCGAATGCGATGGGCCTGTTTTACCCGTTCCTCGACGACAAGTCGGTCAACCTTATCGGAGTCGAGGCCGGCGGCAAAGGCGTGGATGACCGGATGGAACATTGCGCCAGCCTGACCGGCGGTCGGCCCGGAGTTCTGCACGGCAACCGAACCTATCTGTTGCAGGACGCCGACGGCCAGATCCAGGAAGGTTTCTCGATCTCGGCTGGGCTTGATTACCCCGGAATAGGTCCAGAACATTCCTGGCTGCACGAGTCAGGGCGGGCGACTTATGTCTCTATCACCGACGCCGAAGCGCTCGAGGCTTTTCAGTTGAGTTGCGCGCTCGAGGGTATAATTCCGGCGCTCGAGCCCAGTCACGCGCTGGCACATGTTATGAAAATCGCGCCAAACCTTCCAGCGGATCACCTGATTTGCATGAATATGTGCGGGCGCGGCGACAAGGATGTCTTCGCAGTCGCGCAACACTTCGGTGTCAGCATCGAACAAAGCTGAACCGGCCTAAACTAGAGTTTTTGTCCGTCTGCAGGCGGTTTACGCCTGCGGAATTAGTCCTATCGTTGAGTTTCATGACGTCCAAGACTCTCAAGACCCCCCGATGGTGTCGGCATACGCACCCCTGCGTGAGACATTGATAGGACCCACCATGCGCAAGGCCCTCTTGGCTTCGGCCGCAGTTATCGCCCTGACAGCTTCCGGCGCATTTGCCGACGTATTCACAGATTCTGTAATCGCAGATTTACAGACGATCGGATACGAGCATTGAAATCACCACGGGTCTGACCCAGTTGAAAGTTGAAGCCACCGACGGCATCAACAGAATGGAAGTTGTCAATGACCTGGCGAGTGGCGAGATTATTTGGCAAGAATCCGAACCACTTGACGACGACGAAATTCAAGTTGGCGTCGCGATCTCAAGCGACAACGAAGACTTTCTGGACGACGAGGAAGACGACGACGGCGACGACGATGACGATGGTGATGATGGCAATGATGATGATGTCGCCAGTCGTGCGCAACTGGTCAGTCTGTTCATCGACGATCTGATGCAGGGCCAATTGAACCCGGCAGAAAGTCAGTCGCAGGCGTAGTCCCGCAGAATTTCAAGGGGCAGAACCCCAAGCGCCAGAATATGCGTTGCGCCCAGCCGGACCCGCGGCGCGACGTTTTCGTGATGCGCCTGCAAAAAACGTGTCGCGCACAGGCACCATTGGTCGCCTGGTTTCAGTCCGGGAAAGCTGTATTCGGGCCGCGGCGTCGAAAGGTCGTTTCCCAGATACTTCGAATGGGCGAGAAACTCGGCCGTCATCAGAACACACACTGTGTGGCTGCCCTGGTCGGCCGCGCAGCTGTCGCAAGCGCCGTTGCGGAAAAAGCCGGTTTTGGGATCGACCGAGCAAGGCTGAAGCGGTTCGCCCAGGACGTTGATCGAAGGGGCCGGTTCAGTGCTCATTGTCGGTCTCGTGCAGGCTCATGATCGCCGCAAGCGGTTTTTTGATCTTTGCGACTGCCGGGATTTGTGCGTCATCGGCAGGGTGGCCGACCGCAATGATCATCGTCGGTTTTTCGGATGCAGGTCGGCCCAGCATCGGCCCCAGAAACTTCATCGGGTTTGGCGTGTGGGTCAGAGCGACAAGGCCCGCGTGATGAAGTGCGGCCAACAGAAAACCAGTGGCGATGCCGACGCTTTCGGGCACGTAGTAATTCTTGAACCGGGTGCCGTCGTCAAACTGCCCCCATCTTTGCGCAAAAACCACGATCAGCCAGGGCGCGATGTCCAAATGCGGTTTGCTGGAGTTTGTGCCGATCGGTTCCAGCGCTTTAAGCCATTCTTCCCCGGCGCCGCGCTCATCGTAGAACCGTTTTTCCTCGTCCTCTGCTGCCGCTCTGATCCGGCGTTTCAGCGCCGGGTCGGACACAGCGGCGAAATGCCAAGGTTGGTGGTTCGCGCCTGATGGTGCGGTCCCGGCGGCAAGAATTGCGGTTTCGATTACGGCCCGTTCAACCGCTCGGTCACTGAAATCGCGAACGCTGTGGCGCTGGCGCATGCGTTCCAGAAATGCATCAGCGGCCTGGCGCATTTGCGCGTCGGTCAAATCCGCCCGGTGCGGCAGGTCGACCGTGACGAAGTCGATGTTGTCGCGGCTAAACATAAATCTCGGCTCCTCGATCAGTTTTGGCCGAATTCAGCGGCGCACGCCAGTCGATCCGGCAGGCAGGCAAATTGTTGCGTCCTGAATAAAAAGCGGCACCATAAAAGGCATCCATGTGTTTGGCGATGCCTGTTTGACCGCACTGGGATTGCGACAACGTCACCGAAATCGGTCCAGCAGGCGTTGCAGGACATTGCGAGGGCCTGCTTCCGGTTCCGCCGTTGGGGTTGTTTCGGGCTGCGTGGGGACTTCGGCAGGCAATTTTCTATCCGACGACCGTGGTGGAGCAACCCGCAGTGCAACTGTGTTCATAAACCGGCCTGCATCACCCGCCGCCAGCTCTGGCGCGCCGTCGGAAATGCCGCGCAGCAGATCATCAAGCCAGATCTGATCGGCTTTTGAGAAATCGCGCAGAACATACCCCGCTACCGCATCCTTGTGGCCTGGGTGGCCGACGCCCAGTCGAACCCGTGTATATTCGGTCCCAATGTGATTGTGCAGCGATCTGAGCCCGTTGTGGCCGGCATGTCCACCGCCGGTTTTGACCCGCAGCTTCGTGGGTGCCAGGTCGATCTCGTCGTGAAAAACCGTCACTTCGTCCGGCGACAGCTTGAAGAACCGCATCGCTTCGCCCACGGACTGGCCCGAGTTGTTCATGAATGTCTCGGGTTTCAACAGCATCACCTTTTCGTCCGCCAGACGACCTTCGGCGATCACACCCTGAAATTTCGACCGCCACGGACCAAAGCCATGGTCATCGGCAACGCGATCTACCGCCATATAGCCAATGTTGTGGCGGTTCATCGCGTATTTGGCCCCAGGATTACCAAGACCGACAAATAAGCGCATGGCTTCGTCCGGTTTGTTGACCTGGCACCCTGTTGCACCAACGCTGCGCAAATTTCCAGACGCCAGTCAATTTCAGTCGCCGGTTACAAGGCCCAATTTCAGGTGCCCGCTGGGGGCCGCTGAAATTGGTGGTATCGAACGACCTAATCTTCGGTCTCTTCGATATCGGTATCGGTGTCGTCGACGGTCGGAACCTCGTCGGCATCTGGTGCACCCTCTTCCTCGTCTTCGTCCGATTGCAGACCGGACGGAGCTGAGACCGACGCGACGATGAAATCGCGATCAATCGTCGCTTTGGTACCTTCGGGCAGGGTCACCATCGAAATTGTGACAGCGTCGTTGATGTCGAGGCCGCTGAGGTCAACCGAGATGTTTTCGGGGATCTCACCAGCCGTGACGATCAGTTCGACCTCGGGCCTGACCACCGTCAGAACGCCGCCGCGGCGCAGCCCTGGACAGTCTTCGTGACCGGAAAATTCGACCGGGATATACAGGTTGATCTTGGTCGTCCGGCGCAGACGCAGAAAGTCGGCATGCGTCGGCAGGTCTTTGACCACATCGCGCTGAACATCGCGGCAAATGACCCGCACGTCATCGTGGCCATCGACTTTCATGTTGAAAAGCGTCGTCAGAAAGCGGCCTTCTTTCAAGCGCTTGAAAAGGACGTTGTAGGGAATATTGATTGCCAGCGGGTCGATGCCGCTGCCATAAACGATACCGGGTACCAAACCATTACGGCGTGCTTGTCGGGCGGCCCCCTTGCCTGTCCCCGTGCGTACCTCGGCTTGAAGATCTGGGATCTCGCCAGCCATCGGAATTCTCCTCTGAGTGAAGGGCATCCTCCAAGGGTGTATGCCCGTGAAGCCGCGCCTATAGACGACATCCGCGCCCTTGGAAAGGGGGCCCGGGCGGTTTTCGCACTGGACGCCGCGCCGCGCTTTGTGGCACCCGAAGGAATGTCGGTTCTACGCGCGATTTCCATCTCACGAAAACCCGCCCGCGCTTTTTGGGTGCTGGGCATGTTCTGGGGCGCGTTTGCGGCCTATATCCCTGAATTCAAGTCGGATTTGAGCGTCGATGACGCTGTCTTCGGAACTCTTCTGCTGTGCACTTCGTTCGGGCTTGCCACCGCTATGTGGCTGGCCCCCCGCGTTGACCGCCGATTCGGTGCGCTGGCCTTGCCGGGGGCAATGATGACCCTGGGGGGCGCGTTTCTGCTTCCTGGTTTTTCGACAGGCCCGGTGGGGTTTGCTGTGGCCATGCTTATCGTCGGAATGGCGGCGGGTCTGACCGATGTCACGATGAATACGCGGGTGAGTGATCTGGAGAATTATCACGCGCGACCTTTGATGAACGCCAACCACGGAGTGTTTTCGCTGGCCTATGCCTGTGCCGCCATTGCAGCGGGTTTTGCGCGCGAATTGCAGGTGCCCGCGAATGTGATGTTCGCCGCATTGGGCGGTCTGGCCGTCGTCATGGCGCTTGGCGCGCGGATGCACACAGCCGCGTCCGAGCCGTCTGGCGTCGGGGCGACGTCGCTGCCTTGGCGTCCCATTCTGTTGTGCGGTCTTTTGGTCCTGATCGCGTTTCTGGCCGAAGCCGCCGTCGAAAGCTGGTCAGCGATTCATGTTGAGCGAACCCTTGGCGGCAGCGCGGGCGAGGGCGCGATGGGGCCGGCCATGCTGGGGCTGACAATGGCATTTGGTCGGTTCGCTGGGCAAGCAGTGACCGAGAAGTTCAACAAATTCAACGTGATGGGGTGGGCGGGTCTTTTGGCCGCCTTCGGAGCCATCGTTGCCGCAGCGGCACCGACACCCGTGGTCGCCTACCTGGGGTTCGGGGCGCTCGGGCTTGGCGTGTCGGTGATCGGCCCGCTCGGGCTGGCGCTTGCGGGCCAGATCGTGCCCGCGGAACTGCGCACGCGCGCGATCTCGGTGACCGCGGTTATTGGGTTTTCCGGGTTCTTCTTTGCGCCGTTCGCTATGGGCGGCCTTTCGCAACTGTTTGGCCTGCGTGCGGCTTTTGTGGCGGTTGCGGGATTGTTTCTGGCGCTGACTTACCTTCTCCCGGCGCTGCGGCGACGCGCGACCTAGCCGGGCCCGCCCATAAATCCCTGAGGTATCTGCAATATTTCGCGATCAACCGCGCCAATATCCGTGCGTCCGCAAAGCGCCATCGACACGTCGAGTTCGTTATGGATGACCTCAAGCGCCTTGGTCACACCGGCCTCGCCCATGGCCCCAAGTCCATAGACAAATGGGCGGCCGATGTAGGTTCCGCGGGCACCCATGGCCAAGGCCTTCAGCACGTCCTGACCCGACCGAATTCCGCCGTCCATGTGGACCTCGATCTTGTCGCCGACGGCGTCAACTATGGGTCCCAGCGCCTTGATCGAACTGATCGCACCGTCCAGCTGACGCCCGCCATGGTTGGACACGATGATCGCGTCCGCCCCCACATTCAGGGCCGCCTTGGCATCGTCCACATCCTGTATTCCTTTCAGGATCACCGGACCATCCCACATATCACGCAGTTCCTTGACGCGCGCCCAGTCAAGCGCCGGGTCAAATGCCTCGGCCGCCCAGGCCGACAGAGACGAGGGGTCCGATATGCCGCTGACATGGCCGATGATATTTCCAAACGACCGCCGCCTTGTGCCAAGCATCCCCAGGCCCCAGCGCACTTTGGTCATCATGTTGGCGATCGATTTGGCGGTCAGCTTCGGCGGCGCGGAAAGGCCGTTCTTCAGGTCTTTGTGGCGTTGCGCCAATACCTGAAGATCGAGCGTAATGACGATGGCCGAGCATTTCGCTTGCTGCGCGCGGGCCATCAGGCGGCGCATGAAGTCGTCGTCTTTCAACGCATAAACCTGAAACCAAAACGGCTTTTTGGTGTTCTCGGCGACATCTTCGATCGAGGCGATCGACATCGTCGACAATGTATAGGGTACGCCGAAACTTTCGGCCGCACGCGCCGCCTTGATCTCGCCGTCAGCGCATTGCATGCCGGTCAGCCCAACGGGCGCAAGCGCCACCGGCATTGCCACTTCCTGACCGATCATATTCGCGCGGGTGCTGCGGCCCGACATGTCGACGGCAACCCTTTGGCGCAAGCGGATGTCTTTGAAGTCTTCGGTGTTGTCGCGGAAAGTTTGCTCGGAATAGCTGCCGGATTCAGCGTAATCGTGGAACATTTTCGGGACCCTGCGCCGGTAAAGACGCTTGAGGTCGGCAATTTCGGTTATCGCGGGCATGATCGGCTCCGTCGGTTGGGGACGCTCAGGCCCGATGCGCGCCAGCGGCAAGCGTGGCCACAAATTCAAGAACATCCGCCACCGCGTCGCCGCGACCGATGCGTTCGACGATCGCCGAGCCGACCACCGCACCGTCGGCTATTTTTGCGATGGCTTGCGCTGCCTCGGGGGTCTTGATCCCAAATCCGACGACCACCGGAAGGTCCGTCGAGGCTTTGATACGTTCGACTTCGGGTCCAACCTCGCCGGTGACGGCCGCCGCGGCTCCGGTGATCCCGGTGATCGACACGTAATAGAGAAAGCCCGAGGTATTTTGCAAAACCTTCGGCAGGCGCTTTTTGTCGGTTGTCGGCGTCGCCAGACGAATGAAATTCAGGCCAGCGGCCTGCGCTGGCAGGCACA
>JAKZRT010000090.1:0-56432 GCA_047518005.1 Brevirhabdus sp. | reverse complement strand
GACGCGACCGACCGGCGCCCTGTGGACAAGTGGACAGCCGCTCCGCGACCGACCACTTCCCCACAGGGCCAGAAACCGCAACAGAAGCGGTCAACTCATATGGTACATAAACCGGTCAACTCAGAATGTTCTCGACACCCGTGTTGGCCTGCAAGGTCACGAAGCGAGGCGTGCAGCGCATCGACCGGAAGATCGGGAATATCGTCATAAAGCAGTGTCGCCTGAATCGTCGAGCTCTGAGCCATGTCTGCCACCTGTCACCTGGCCAATTGCGCCATCGGATTTGCGGAGTGTCGAAGATTATTCGCCAATCCCGCCATCAATGTGGCACTCAGTGCCATCGATTGTGGCCTTACTACGGCAAGTTGCCAGGTGAACCCTTTGATATATTAAGTAAAAAACGTAGCAATCTTGGGCCGCTCCAAATATTTGCGGTCCAGTGGTCTGACCGGGTCAAGGCAGCGAAAAAGGTGCCCGAGGGCACCTTCCTGCTGTTACAGATTGCTGCGGTCAGCAACTGTAGTACATTTTGAACTCGACCGGATGCGGGGTGTGCTCGTAGGCGTAAATCTCTTCCCATTTCAGGTCCATATAGCCCTCGATCTGGTGTTTTGTGAACACGTCACCGGCCAGCAGAAACTCGTGATCCGCCGCCAGACAGTCCATGGCCTCGCGCAGGCTGGCGCAGACCGTCGGGATACCGGCCAGTTCCTCGGCCGGTAAATCATATAGATCCTTGTCCATCGCCGGTCCCGGGTCGATCTTGTTGCGGATGCCGTCAAGTCCGGCCATCAATAGCGCCGCGAAACACAGGTACGGGTTCGCCGCCGGATCGGGAAAGCGCGCCTCGACTCGCTTGGCTTTCGGCGATTCCGCCCATGGTATGCGCACGCAGCCCGACCGGTTGCGCGCTGAATAGGCGCGCAGAACCGGTGCCTCGAAGCCTGGAATCAGACGCTTATAGCTGTTGGTGGATGGGTTGGTGAATGCGTTCAGCGTCTTGGCGTGCTTGAGGATGCCGCCGATGAACCACAATGCCTCGTCGGAGAGATCCGCATATTTGTCGCCCGCAAATATCGGTTTTCCGTCCTTCCAGATCGACATGTTCACATGCATGCCAGTCCCGTTGTCGCCGACGATTGGCTTGGGCATGAACGTGGCTGATTTACCGTAAGCGTGGGCCACGTTGTGGATGATGTATTTGTATTTCTGCAACTCGTCGGCCTGTTTGGTCAGGCTGTCAAAAATCAGCCCCAGTTCGTGCTGACAGCTGGCGACTTCGTGGTGGTGCTTGTCGACCTTCATGCCCACGGCCTTCATCGTCGATAGCATTTCGCTGCGGATGTCCTGTCCGTCGTCAATCGGGTTCACGGGAAAATAACCGCCCTTGACGCCGGGGCGGTGGCCGGTGTTGCCCATCTCGTATTCGGTGTCGGAGTTCCAGGATGCATCCAGGGCATCGATTTCATACCCGACCTTGTTCATCTCGACCGAGAATCGAACGTCGTCAAACAGGAAAAACTCGGCCTCGGGCCCGAAATACGCCGTATCGCCGATGCCGCTGGCCTTGAGGTAGGCTTCGGCCTTTTCCGCCGTGCCGCGCGGGTCGCGTTCATAATGTTCGCCGGTATCCGGCTCGACTACCGAACAATGCAAACACATGGTTTTCTCGGCATAGAACGGGTCGATATAGGCGCTTTCGGTGTCGGGCATCAGTTTCATGTCGGACTGGTCGATCGACTTCCAACCGGCGATCGAGCTGCCGTCGAACATGAAACCTTCTTCCAGAAAGTCCTCGTCGACCTGATCGGCCATGACGGTTACATGCTGTAATTTGCCGCGCGGGTCGGTGAACCGGATGTCGACGTAATCGACCCCTTCATCGGTGATGGTCTTAAGCACCTCTGTATTGCTCATTTTTTGGTCCTCTTACTTCGCGTCCCGGATTTGAGCCGGGATCTCATAGATTGATTTCTTGCATGCCTTGACTGACGCGCCGACTGGGGCGTGTCTCATCGCGTCTAAAGCGCGTCCTCGCCGGTCTCGCCGGTGCGAATACGCAATGCCTGCTCGATGGACGAGACAAAAATCTTGCCGTCGCCGATCTTTTCGGTTTTGGCCGCGTCGCAGATCGCGGTGATCGCCGCGTCGACCTGGTCGTCGGGCAGAACCACCTCGATTTTCACCTTGGGAAGGAAGTCCACCACGTATTCGGCGCCGCGGTAAAGCTCGGTATGACCTTTTTGGCGGCCAAATCCCTTGACCTCGATCACGCTCAGGCCCTGAACGCCGATGTCCTGCAAGGCCTCTTTTACTTCGTCCAGCTTGAAGGGCTTGATGACGGCTTCGATCTTTTTCATGGTTCAGGCTCCTCGGCGTGACCCCTGTTTCCGGCGCGTCTGACCATTTCTCATTCGGCGGGGCAACTGGTTGAGGTTGAAGGGACAATGCTCGCCATCTAAATTGCGTAGCAGTGCACAGAATAACGTCGCTTTGCCATTTTTTTGAGCAGATTGGAAACTTTGATGCCAATATCCATGACCGAACTTTTTACCGCCGCCCAAATGCGCGCCGTTGAGACGGCCGCGATTTCATCAGGCGAGGTGACCGGGGTTGAGCTGATGGAACGCGCGGGCTGCGGCGTGGTCGAGGCGATTTTCGAGGAATGGCCCGAGCTTGCCAAATCCCCGCACCGCACCGTCGTGCTTTGCGGCCCCGGCAACAATGGCGGTGACGGATTTGTGGTGGCGCGGCTTTTGAAGGAATTGGGCTGGGAGGTCGAAGTGTTCCTCTATGGCGATCCCGACAAGCTGCCGCTGGATGCGAAGGTAAATTACAAACGGTGGTTGGCGTTGGGAGTGGTTGACGGTCCGTTGCCAAACGATGAATCCCTAGACGGCGAGCCATTGGTAGTAGATGCGCTGTTTGGAACAGGTCTATCCCGGGCACCAATCGGTGAATTCAAATCTGCAATTGACAGAGTGTCACGATGCTGCGCGCCGGAGCAGGTTGTGTCAGTCGATATTCGAAGCGGAATTTGTGCAGACAGCGGGCGCGATCTATCCGAAGTCTTGGTGGGTAAGCTGCCCGTCGGTCTGACGGTCACTTTTCATGGTGCCAAATTGGGCCATTATCTTTCCGACGGTGCGGTCACATCCGAAAATCTTCGGATTGTCGATATCGGCGTTAGGGCAAGAGATGCCGGATTTTCCTACCGCGATTGTGTTCATCTTGCCACGAGCGCCGAAACCGTTGCGAAAGAGCCTGAGGAACACAAATACGACCACGGCCACGCGCTGATCTTTTCCGGCGGCCCCGGCAAGAGCGGCGCGGCGCGTTTGGCGGCGCGCGGCGCGCTTCGCATCGGGGCGGGGCTGGTGACGGTCGGTTGCCCGCCGGGTGCGCTTTCCGAGAACGCGGCAAGGTTGGATGCGATCATGGTGACACCGGTGTCCGACGCGGATGACCTGGCCGAAATTCTGAAGGACGAGCGCAAAAACGCGCTCTGCCTCGGCCCCGGCCTTGGCGCCGAACGTGCGCGCGACTTGGTGCCGACAGCCCTCGCAGTCCCGGCCCCCGCGCCGGGACCTCTGAAAGATGATGCGAAAGGAGGCCCTGGATCAGGTCCGGGGCTGCGGTCGTTGGTTATGGATGCCGATGCGCTTACCGCGTTTGCCGATGACCCGACAGGGCTCTTTGACCTGCTCCACGAAAAGTGCATCCTCACTCCCCACGCCGGAGAATTCGCCCGCCTGTTCCCCGACATCGCCGAAAAGCTGAGCGCCCCCGCCAGCAAAGGCCCCGCCTATTCCAAAGTCGATGCCACGCGCGAAGCGGCGGTCCGGGCGGGATGTGTTGTGCTTTTCAAAGGTCCCGACACCATTATTGCCGCCCCCGACGGACGTTGTTCTATCAACTCCGCCCAGTACGACCGCTCGGCGCCATGGCTGGCTACGGCGGGATCGGGCGACGTGCTTGCAGGCTTCATCACCGGACTACTCGCCCGCGGTTTCCCGCCCATGCAGGCGGCTGAATCCGCCGCCTGGCTGCACGTCGAATGCGCTCTGAAATTCGGCCCCGGCCTGATCGCCGAGGATTTGCCCGAGATCTTGCCATCTGTGTTTCGCGATTTAAAGATTTGACACCCATTCAGTCCCAAAAACGATTTTAATCGCAAGTCATGTTTGACAGGGTCTTCGAATTCGCAAAGTGATCCCTATATCTGCCTGAGACAGTCAAACATATCAGAGGGACCGATGGCTAAGAAATACGAAAAAATTGAAGAATTTCTCGACGCCCGAGAGGCGGCCGAAAATGGCGGTGACGACGCGGGCGCCGGAGGCGGTGACGATGGTGGCACTGACAGCGCCGAGGCTACCGGGACTGACGACATCAACATCTGGATGCGCGGCCTCTGGATGCTGATCTTGGCACTCCTCTTTGGCCTTGCCGAAACCGTGCTCGTGGCTTTTGCCTTCCTGCAATTCCTGTGGATGCTGTTTACCAAAGAAAAGAACGGCTTTCTCGCCGACGCCGGTGAAACCATCGGCAAATGGCTGCATGCGGTTGCTCGGTTCCAGGCCGGTACAACCGAAGAAAAACCTTTCCCCTGGCGGCGTCTGGACTAGGGTCCGGCGACTGCAGGGGTTTCAACCTTGAAACCCCGTGTAACTTGTTGTTTTAGATCAACATTCGGAAATGGATTGCACGGTAAGGTCATGCGCCGAACTGTAAGTCTTTGCGATGGAGCCTTAGGGTTCCATCGCTTCCAGATCATCGATCAGACCTGAAATCATACCCAGGCCCTTGTCCCAAAACGCTGGTTCACTGGCGTCAAGACCAAATGGGGCCAACAGCTCTTTGTGGTGTTTGGACCCACCCGCCCGCAGCATGTCGAAATATTTGTCCTGAAAACCCGGGTCGCCGTCGCGGTAGACCGCGTATAGAGCATTCACCAACCCGTCGCCGAAGGCATAGGCGTAGACGTAGAAGGGCGAGTGGACAAAGTGCGGGATGTAGGACCAGAACACTTCATAGCCTTCGCGGAATGTGAACGCAGGCCCCAGGCTTTCGCCCTGCACCGACATCCATATCTCGTTGATCGCGTCCGGTGTCAGTTCGCCCGTCGCGCGGGCGGCGTGAAGTTTGCATTCAAAGTCATAAAACGCGATCTGGCGTACCACGGTGTTGATCATATCCTCGACTTTGCCGGCCAGCAGCACCTTGCGCGTCGCGCGCGTTTCGGCCTGATCCAGAAGTCGGCGGAACGTCAGCATCTCTCCGAAAACCGATGCGGTTTCGGCCAGTGTGAGGGGGGTCGAGCTCAACAGCTCGCCCTGACCGGCGGCCAGAACCTGGTGTACGCCGTGCCCCAATTCGTGGGCCAGCGTCATGACATCGCGCGATTTGCCCAGATAGTTAAGTAAGACATAAGGATGCACCGTCGTCACGGTCGGATGCGCGAAAGCGCCCGGCGCCTTGCCCGGTTTGGCCTCGGCGTCGATCCAGCCGCGCTCGAAAAACGGCTCGGCAATTTTGCCCATGCGCGGGTCAAAGGCGGTATAGGCCGCCATCACCGTCTCGCGTGCCTCAACCCAGCCAATCTTGCGGTCGTCTTCCATCGGCAGGGGCGCGTTGCGGTCCCAGGTCTCGAGCGTCTCCAGCCCCAGCCACTTTCGTTTCAACTGGTAGTACCTATGGCTCAGGCGTGGGTAGGCGGCGACCACTGCTGCGCGCAGGGCCTCGACAACTTCGGGCTCGACGTGGTTGGCTAGGTGCCGCCCGGTCTGCGGGGTCGGCATCGACCGCCAGCGATCCTCGATCTCTTTTTCCTTGGACAGCGTGTTGTGGACGCGGGAAAACAATTTGATGTTTTCGCCCAGAACCCGGCTGATCTCGCGCGATGCGGCCTCGCGCGTCGGACGGTCATGTTCCATCAAAAGCGTCGTCGTGGCTTCCAGCCCCCGCGCCTCGCCATTCACGGTGAATTGCAGCGCTGCGATGGTTTCGTCAAACAACTTGTTCCAGGCACTCGATCCCACAACAGACTGATCATGCCGAAACTTTTCCAGCTCATCCGATAACTGATAGGGCTTCATCGCGCGAATACGATCAAAGATCGGCCGATAGCGCCCGAGGTCAGAATTGGCCTGCAAAAGCCTCTCGAGATGGTCCTCGTCCAGCCGGTTCAGTTCCAGCGACCAGAACACCAGCTGGGTTGAATAGGTGGTAATCTTGTCCTGGCAATCGGACAGGAATTTCCCGCGTTCGGCATCGGTGGTCAGCTGGTAATAGCGCAGCCCCGCAAACGACATGATCCGACCGGCGACGCCCGAAATCTCTTCGTCGCGCTGGACCGCGCGCAGCATTCCATCGGCGTCGAGCGTGGCAAGCTTGCCTTGGTAATCGGCGGCGAATTTGGCACAGGCCTGTTCCAACCACGCCAGATCGCGGTCGATTTCGGGGGCATCAGGTGCCGCATAGAGATCGGTCAGGTCCCATTCGGGAAGAATGCCAAAAGGCGAATTGCCAGCCTTTTTATCGGCGTCGACAACGGGTTCGGCCATGAAATGCTCCTGAAACTGGCGCTTGCTGGACTGAGTTAGGCTTGTGTACGTGCGGCGGCAAGGGGGAAATGCGCCGAACCGGTCCGGTCTTAGGGGTGGGCGTCAAGAAAGGCGTTGGCGGCGTCGAAAAAGCCACGCCGCAGGTCGGGTGTTTCCATTGCGATCTCGTGTCGGGCGCCCTCGACCACTGTCAGCTTTGCACCTTGCCAGCGCCTGATCCCTTCGTGGACCGCGCGCGGCTCAACCACGGCTTCCTCGGTGCCAAGCGATACCCAGACCGGAACGTCGGGTTTTGGTAAGTCGGCGAGGGTCTGACATTCGCGCATAGCCTGATAGACCCAGTTACAACTCGGTCGCCCAAGCCCGATCGCGGGATGATCGCGCAGGGTGTAAACCATGAAATCCCACATATCGCGATCACTTGTCAGGGTATTGATCGCAAAATCCGTGTTCAGTACATAGTTATCGACGCCGCTAGACGGCATGGGCGCGCCGCCAAAGCCCGCGATGCGGGCCGCGCTTGAAGCGGCCCAGGCCAAGGGCCGCAACATCGGGCTCATCAACATGTCCCACATCGGTGCCGAAAACACCGCCGCCGGCACATTCAGCCCCTGGACCAGCGCCCTGAGCCCGATGGACCCGCCCATGGAATGGGCAAACAGGTAATACGGTTCGGGCAATTGTGCGTCTCGGACCGCCTGCATCAGAACCGCCACATCGCGCTGGTAGTCGGAAAACCGCTCGACATGCCCGACCAGGGGGGCGGGCAACAAACGGTCCGACAGCCCCTGGCCGCGCCAGTCGATCGTGGCCGAGGCGTAACCCCGGGCCGCAAACTCAAGCGCCGAGGGCCCGTATTTTTCAAGGTATTCGGTGCGGCCGGAAAAGATCAGAACCGTGCCTTTGCTGCCTTCGGGCCACAGGGCCAGTCGCAGCTTGACGCCATCATCGGCATTGGCCCAAAGAACCCTGCCGATTTCGGGCCTGAATTCGGTCCCGGTCAGAAACTCGGTGGACCCCATGCGATCAGCTCAACAGCGATCCCAGCCGCATCGCCAGCCCCATGTCGCCCTCGATGGTCAGTCGCCCGGTCATGAACGCCGCCGTCGGGTCCAGATCGCCGGCTATCATCTCTTCAAACACATCCGCGTCGGCGGTCAAGGTCACATCAGCCTCGCCGTCGTCGGCGCGCACGCCGGTGCCGTCGGCAATGATCGCGCCCTCACCGTTGAGGACAAATTTGACCGATCCATCCAGACCATCCGACAGCCGATCTTTCAGGGCCGCCACGGCCTGATTGATCACATCGCTCATTTTTGAACTCCTTTTGACCCCGCACGGGGTTTTCGTCTTACCCCATTCGGCGCTAACCTAGGGTTTATGACAATCATCGCGAACTATCTCAATCGTGCCGCCGCGGCAATCACTGTGTGCCTGTGCCTTGCCCTGGCTGCTGTTGGCGACGAGGCTGACCTTGATGCGCTTTTTGAGCGGCTTCAGACGCCCGAACTGCCTGAATGGCAAGAGGTCGAGCGCCAGATCTGGGCCGAATGGTCGAAATCGGGCTCGGATTCGATGGATCTTCTACTGGAACGGGGCCGCGCCGCGATGTCCGCGGGCGACCATCTGGCCGCTATTGAGCATCTGACCGCCTTGACCGACCACGCGCCGAATTTCGCCGAGGGCTGGAATGCGCGGGCAACCGCTTATTTCAATGCCGGGCAATACGGGCCGTCGATCAAAGATATCGAACGCACCTTGGCGCTCAATCCTCGCCACTTCGGCGCCATGTCGGGCCTGGCGCAGATACTGGCGGAACTGGGGTTCGAATCTGAGGCGCTGAAGATATTGCGTCGGGCCATCGCCATTCACCCGCACCGGCCCGACCTGAAGTCGAGCATTGAATTTCTTGCGGCCCGGGTTGACGGCACCGACATTTGAGACGCGAAACGTGGCTGGTCCGCCACCCTTGACGGCGCGGCCTGCAATCTCGATATGCGGCTGACAGACATCAGGCAGGGATACGATGGCCGAGCACGCGACAATCACGGCGGTTCTGGGCCCCACAAACACAGGCAAGACGCACTATGCGGTCGAGCGGATGCTTGCATATCGGACCGGTATCATCGGCCTGCCGCTCAGGCTGTTGGCGCGCGAGGTTTACGACCGCATTGTTGCCCTGCGCGGGCCTTCGGTTGTGGCGCTGGTCACCGGCGAGGAACGCATCGTGCCGCCGCGCGCCCAATATTGGGTCTGCACGGTCGAGGCGATGCCTAGAGGTATGGCCAGCGACTTTCTGGCGGTCGATGAAATCCAGCTCTGCGCGGACCCGGAACGCGGCCATGTCTTTACCGACCGTCTGTTGCGTTCGCGCGGCCTGCACGAAACCTTGTTTCTGGGTTCGGACACCATGCGCGGGATCATCGCAGACCTGGTCCCGCAGGCGCGTTTCCAGCGCCGCGAACGATTGTCGCAACTTGCCTACAATGGTTCGAAAAAGATAAGCCGCATGCCCGCTCGATCTGCGATCGTCGGGTTTTCGGTTGAAAATGTATACGCCATTGCCGAACTTCTGCGTCGCCAAAAGGGTGGCGCTGCAGTCGTCATGGGCGCACTCAGCCCGCGCACTCGCAACGCGCAGGTTGCGATGTATCAGGACGGTCAGGTCGACTATCTTGTGGCCACCGACGCCATCGGAATGGGCCTGAACCTCGATGTCAAACATGTGGCCTTTGCCGGGCTATCCAAATTCGACGGGCGGCGCATGCGGGCGCTGGCCCCGAACGAACTGGCCCAGATCGCCGGTCGCGCCGGGCGATTTCAGACCGACGGCACTTTCGGGGTCACCGCCGATGCACCGCCGCTGGCCGACGAAGTGGCCGACGCCATCGTCAACCACCGTTTCACACCCCTGAAACGCGTCAACTGGCGCAATGTCGATCTTGAATTCGGCAGTGCGGACAGGTTGATGGCTTCGCTTGAAACAGCGCCCGATCACACCCGGCTGACCCGCGCCCGCGAAGCCGATGATCAAACCGCGCTGCGCACGCTTCTCGATGATCCGACCATCAGCACCCGCGTCCACGATGCCCGCGCGGTCTCGCTTTTATGGGACATCTGCCGCATCCCCGATTTTCGCGACATTTCACCGGGCGAGCACGCGGCGCTATTGGGCCGAATTTTCGGCTTCCTTATCGAAGGCGCTGCCATCCCCGACGATTGGTTCGCGCGCCAGATATCGCTGGTCGACCGGCCAGCGGACGACATTGATACGCTGTCAAAACGGCTGGCCTATGTCCGCACCTGGACTTATGTGGCGCAACGCAGCGGCTGGCTGGCCGACGAAAATCATTGGCGCGAAGCAACGCGCGCGGTAGAAGACCGCCTGTCAGACGCCCTGCACGAGGCACTGACAAAACGATTTGTCGACCGCCGCACGTCTGTGCTGCTGCGGCGGTTGAGTGAAAAGGAGAGGCTGGTGGCCGACGTGAACGACAAGGGCGAGGTGACTGTCGAAGGCGAATTCGTCGGGCGACTTGAGGGTTTTCGCTTTCGCCAAGACCAGGCAGCCAGCCAAGGTGAGGAAAAGACCCTGCGCCAAGCCAGTCTCGCCGCCCTTGCCCCCGAATTTCATCTGCGCGCCGACCGTTTCTATAACGCCCCCGACCCCGAGATTGATTTCACGGAACAGGGCGGGCTGATGTGGGGCGAACACGCCATCGGCAAACTTGTGTCCGGTGCCGACCCACTGAAACCAACGGTTGAGGCCTTTGTGGACGAGGCCGCAGGCGACGAAATTGCCGCCAAGGTCACCCGCCGCCTGCAACATTTCATTGACCGCAAGATCGCCATGCTTTTCGAGCCGCTGACAGCCCTATCGCGCGACGAAACCTTCGCCGGCCTTGCCCGCGGCTTTGCCTTTCAACTGGTCGAAGGCTTTGGCCTGTTGCGCCGCGAAGGCGTGGCGGCCGAGGTCAAGGCGCTGGATCAGGAGGCGCGCGGCACGCTGCGCAAATGCGGCGTGCGGTTCGGACAGTTTACCATTTTCATGCCGCTGCTTCTCAAGCCGGCGCCGACCCGGCTTCGGCTGGTGCTGTGGTCGCTTAAAGAAGGGCTGCAGGAATTTCCCGAAAGCCCGCCGCCCGGTTTGGTCACCGTGCCCGCAGCAGTCGATGGCCCGCGCGGCTATGATACGATGTCAGGCTACCGCGTCGCGGGCGACCGGATGATCCGGGTCGACATGCTCGAGCGTCTCGCCGATCAGTTGCGGGTCGAAGACAGCCGGGGGGGATTTGAGGCCAAAGCGGACATGCTGTCGATCACCGGCATGACGCTGCAACAATTCGCCGATCTGATGACTGGGCTGGGCTACAGCGCCGACCGCGGCGAGCGCCCCAAGGAAAGGCCCTTGCCGGTGGTCAGTGACGAGGTAAATACGGTGCCTGTCGCCGAAACCGCAGCAGCCGCTAGCGAGGCACCGGAAACATCGTCCGAGGCCGGGCAGCCGACCGATGTGCCAGAGATTACCGCTGACAAGAATGGCAAGACCGTAACGACTGCTGTGGCGGCACCGGAAGCACCGCCTGGGGCCGACCAGCCGAGCGATGTGCCGGAAGAAACCGGCGGTGAGAGTGCCAAGACCGACGAGGACGCGGCCCAAGATGTGGTTGCAGACGGCGCGCTTGAGTTGGCGGATCCCGATACCCCCGAGATAGAAGTTTTCTACACCTTCACTTGGGCTCCGCGCCGCCGGTCCGGCCCGCCGCGTCAGGCGCGATCGGGCGAAAAACCGCGCAAGAGCAAATCCAAACCCAAGGTCAAAAAGGGTGAACCGCCGTCAAATGCTCGCGAATACTCGGCGCGCCCACCCCAGAAAGACAAGATTGACCCCGACAATCCCTTTGCTGCAGCGCTGATGGGGCTGAAGGACAAATCCTGACGTGACAACCGCGCCGAACGACCTCTCGCAGGGCAAGCTCCGCCTTGACAAATGGCTTTACCACGCCCGGTTTTTCAAGTCGCGCAGCATCGCAGCGGCGGCGGTCGAAGGCGGGATCAGGGTGAACGGAACCCGCGTGACAAAGCCTGCGCGGACGGTGTCACCCGGCGACACACTGACCTTCGCGCAGGCGCGTCGAATTCGCGTGGTGTGCATTGCGTCACTTGGTCATCGGCGCGGTCCGGCAACCGAGGCGCAAGCGCTTTATGACGACCTGACCCCACGCGATCCACCCCGCGATCGCCCCGGCGACAAAGCGGCCGCTGCCCCCAAATACGACCGCGGCGGACGGCCTGGGAAAAAGGACCGGCGAGCGATGAATAAATCTGCGGCTGATCCGCTTGATTGAACTCTGGCAACCGACTATTTAATGCGCGACAACCATTGAGGCCCCCGATGACCTATATCGTCACCGATAATTGCATCGCCTGCAAGTATACCGACTGTGTCGAGGTCTGCCCGGTTGACTGCTTTTACGAAGGCGAAAACATGTTGGTTATCCACCCTGATGAGTGCATCGATTGTGGGGTGTGCGAGCCCGAATGCCCCGCCGATGCGATCCGTCCCGACACCGAGCCGGACATGGAGAAATGGGTCGAGTTCAACCGGAAATTTTCCGAGGAATGGCCGGTTATCATCACCAAGAAAGACCCACTTCCCGATGCCGACGATCGCGACGGAGAAGCCGGCAAGATCGAGAAATATTTCTCGAAAAACCCCGGCGAAGGCGGGTAAGGCGAATCACCACGTCCGTCTGGCCGGATTCAGCGCTGCTTTTTCCGACAAAAGGAAGCGTAACTTACTGAAAACTAAACACCAATCTTGATTGCGGAACTGCAGCGCTTTTAGGGAGGCAATTTTTGTGATACGGGGGTGCGCATGTAGTTGAAGACTTGCCGATCACCCGGAGAGCGATATGCCTTTCGGGTGATTTTTTGTGGTGCAGCGCAAGATCGGCAAATTTGGGCGCAAGCCCGCATCAGCGTTGCCCCGGGGAAGGGTGCCGCAACGAACCATGAAGGATACCTGCCAAGTGAGCAAAACCAACAAGTACGACTTTCGGCCGAACGAGCAAGTCGTTTACCCGGCCCACGGTGTCGGCCAGATCGTGTCGATCGAAACCGAGGAAGTTGCCGGTACCGAACTGGAACTTTTCGTGATCTCGTTTGAGAAAGACAAGATGACGCTGAAAGTTCCGACCATGAAAGCCACCCAAGTTGGCATGCGGTCACTCAGCTCTCCTGACGTTGTGTTACGGGCGATGACGACGCTGAAGGGCAAGGCACGGGTCAAGCGCGCGATGTGGTCGCGGCGCGCGCAGGAATACGAGCAAAAAATCAACTCGGGCGATCTGATTGCAATTGCCGAAGTGGTGCGTGACCTGCACCGCACCGACGATCAGCGAGAACAGAGCTATTCCGAGCGCCAACTCTATGAGGCAGCGCTTGAACGGCTGACCCGCGAGGTTGCTGCCGTGGGCGGCACGGATGAGATGATCGCGCAGCGCCAGGTCGACGACGTGTTGATGTCGCGCGCCGCCTGAACCGCAGGTCGCGCCGCGCGAGTCAGACCGGATCGCGAGTTTCTTCTTGGTGAAAATAATATCGCAGGCAGGCGCAAATGAAAAATCTTGCGCCACAGGTGTTCAATTTATTTATTGTTCTAAAGCGTCGCGACAATCGCGGCCAGCACCGCCACTTCGCTGATCTGCTGGCTTGCACCCAGAATATCGCCGGTCTGACCGCCGATCCGGGCGCTGGCGATCTGTGCGAGAGTGCCTCCGGCCAGCACCAGCCCGATAACCGCAGCAAAGAGCGCTCCGCCCAAACAAATCAGCCCGATTACCGCCCCGATCGCAAGCGCCGCCCAGACCGCGCGGTCGCCGGGCTGGCCGACCCGATCTGACAGACCGCCCGCGCGCACCGGGGTCAGGCTTTGCATCAGGACCACCATCGGTACCCGCGACAGGGCCGCGGCCGCGACCACCGGGGCGAATATCGAGCCGGTGGCAATGATCGCGCTCAGCGCGCTCCATCGTGCCAAGGTGACCAGCACCAGCGCCAGCACACCGTAGGCCCCGATCCGGCTGTCGGCCATGATCTCGAGCCGCTTGTCTGCCGTCGCTCCGCCCCACAATCCATCGGTGCTGTCGGCCAGCCCGTCCTCGTGCATCGCACCAGTGCTTGCGGCGAGGGCAACCAAAACCGCTGCTGCGGCAATCCCCGGTCCCAGGCCCAGCCCAAGGGCCACCCAGCCGGTGGCCCCGGCAATCAGCCCCACCACCGCACCGGCAATCGGATAGGCCCAGGCGGCGCGCGCGCCGCGTTCAGCGGCGGCTTCGGGGTTGACGCGAACCGGCAGGCGGCTGAGAAGGCCTATTGCCGCGGGTATATCGTCGGCCCGGAATGTTTCGGTGTCGTTTCCCCGCATCCTCAATGACGCCTTGTCTGGAATAACCGCGGCAGCGTTACTGCAATAGCGCCGGTCTGGCAATGAAAGAGACAACAATGAGCCAACGCTTTGCCTCGCTTGACGATTTTCGCACCGTGCTGCACGACCTTCCGGGCACAGATCAGGCGGCTGTCGAGGCCGCACGCGCGCGGGACGCCGTGTTGACCAAACCCCCCGGTGCTCTGGGTCGCCTGGAAGAGCTTGCTGTCTGGTACGCCGGCTGGCGTGGGGTTGAAAGACCTTGCATTGAGACCCCTCAGGTCATCGTTTTTGCGGGAAATCACGGCGTGACCGCACAGGGTGTGTCGGCCTTTCCGTCCGAGGTGACGGCGCAGATGGTGGCCAATTTTAACGCTGGCGGCGCGGCAATCAACCAATTGGCCAAGGTCGCCGCAGCCCGTCTTGATGTGCTTGCCCTGGAACTGGACCGGCCTACGCGCGATTTCACCGAAGGACCGGCAATGACCGAGGCCGAGGCAGCCATGGCCCTGTCGCAGGGTTGGGCGGCGGTTGATCCGGACGCGGATCTGCTGGTGGTTGGGGAAATGGGCATCGGAAATACCACCGCAGCCGCTGCGCTGGCCTGTGCGCTTTTCGGCGGTCGGGCGGCCGAATGGTGCGGACGCGGCACCGGGCTGGATGAGGACGGCGTGGCCCGCAAGGCGCGCGTGGTGACCGCCGGGCTCGAGGCCAACCCGGATGCAAGGACCGACGCGCTGGCGGCGCTGGCGGCGGTCGGCGGGCGCGAGCTGGCGGCCATGGCCGGGGCGATCGCGGCGGCGCGGCACCGGCGTATTCCGGTGCTGCTTGACGGTTTTATCGCAACTGCCGCGGCTGCGGTGCTGGACCGAACGGTGGCGGGCGCGCTGGATCACTGCGTGGCTGGGCATTTGTCTGACGAAGCGGCCCACGGGCGGCTTTTGCGGGCGCTCGGCAAGGAGCCGCTGCTGGCGCTTGGCTTGCGGCTGGGCGAGGCTTCGGGGGCGACGCTGGCGATCCCGATCCTGCGCGCCGCACTGGCCTGTCATTCCGACATGGCGACTTTTGCCGAGGCCGGGGTGGCGGACGGTTAACCCCCGAAAAAGTGTCCACATGCGGACATAGGGTTAAAGTGGTGATCTAAAACAACATTGCGTTTGCAAGTTGTCAGCGGAAATTTGGACGTCACCCCCGCCGCCGCCGACCCGGACGCCGTTCGGGGAGGGCGTCGTCGCCGGTGCCGTCGTGGGCCGAGGAAAATCCGCCAAGCGTGGCCGCGATGACCTCCGGTGCCGGGGCCGCGCCGCGCGGATTGTTTTCCAGCGCCGCGCGCATCAGCCGAAGATGCGCAGGCGTTGTCCCGCAACATCCCCCGATGACGGTCGCCCCGCAGTCGCGGGCCAGCACCGCATATTCGGCCATCAATTCGGGCGTGCCGTCATAGTGAATATGGCCGTCAACGTATTTGGGAATTCCGGCGTTGCCCTTGGCGATCAGCGGCAGCGGCGGGCTTTCACCCGCAAACCCCAGCACCGTTCGCAACAGGTCCGAGGCCCCGACACCGCAATTCGCCCCGAAAGCCAGCGGCGCGTTCGCCAGGTCAGCGATCAATTCGACCATAGCAGGCGACGTCAGGCCCATCATCGTGCGTCCGGCGGTATCAAAGCTCATCGTGACGCACCAGTCGATGCCCGCCAGGGCTATGCCTTCGGCGGCCGCGCGCAGTTCTTCCGCAGCCGAGATTGTTTCCAGCCAGACCACATCGGCGCCGCCGTCGCGCAGCCCTTCGGCGGTCTCGTGAAATATTTCGACGGCCCCCGAATGGGTCAGACTGCCCATGGGTTCCATGATCTCGCCGGTTGGGCCCATGGACCCGGCAACGACCACCGGATGGTCGGCGGCATCGGCAATCTCGCGGCCCAGTTCGGCGGCGATGCGCGACAATTCATGCGCCCGTGCTTGCGCACCGTGCAGTTTTAGCCGCGACGCGTTCGATCCAAAACTGTTGGTCAGGAAAATGTCGGAACCGGCTTCGACCGCGCCCCGGTAGAGCGCGCGAATTTTGTCGGGCGCGTCGGTGTTCCAAAGCTCGGGCGGATCGCCGGGTCCCAGCCCCATGTTGAAGAGATTGGTCCCGGTGGCCCCGTCGGCCAACAACCAGTCGCGGGTCGCAATGAGCCGGGAAAGCGCGTTTGCCATGGTGATCATCCGTCCGTTGGGGCTTTCCGGGCCCCATTAGCCGAACGATTATGCCTCAGACTGGGTCATGAAACAAATTCATGTTCGTCATAATGATCATGAAAATTGCTCAACTTCATGTGAAACGGCACCTGCGGCTGTATCGCCCGGCGAATGTCGAGTGTCGCCAGCACGAGCGTGATCCAGCCCGAGGCCGCGATGTAGAGCGTCTCGAAGTTCGGATCAAAGGCGTTTTTGAAGCGCGACAGCCCTTCGGTCGCGCAGAGACGGTTCAGATGCTGACGCAGCCAGCCGCCGGGTTCGGGCAGGGAAGCCAGCGACAGGCGACGCCTGCCCTGAGCACGGGCCATGTCGATGGCGGCGCGAACCAGCATGTACATGGTGCCGTCGGGCGCCTCGCTGGTGCGGCGCATCAAGTCCAGCGTCAGTTCGGATCGGTTTTCGTGAAAGCTGATCCAGGCCACCAGATCGGTTCCGCGCCAGGCCAGCCAAACCTGTTGCCGGGCAACGTAGTCCGGGTGAAAACGGCCCGTGGAAAACCCCCTTTCGCCGTCTTTGTGCGCCGCCCAGCCGGCCGAGACCTGGGCCATATCACCCATTGGCAGCGCGTTGCCTGCCGAAGTAACCCTGATCCCGGCCCTGGCCGCACGGCGAAGTTGCCGGCGCAGACCCGCCTTGGCGGATCCGTCGGTGGTGAATGTCTGCGGATCAATCCAGGCCTCGCGCGCCAGCGGCCAGGTGCGCAGACCTTGTCGGCGCGCGGCGCGGGCAACCCCGGCTCCGCATTTGTAAAGCACCGGTTGCCGCGCCCGGGCGCGCGCGCGCCGCGTCAGCGCGTCGATCAGGTCGCCCGCCCGGCCCGTTGCGCCGATCGGATCGCCAAGGGTTATGGTGCATTGGGCAAGCTCGGTTCCGATCAGGGCGGCCTGCCGGTCCGGAGACATAATCAGGCTCAGATGTCCCTGCCTCAAAAGACCCGCCTCGGCCCGTGGTGCTGCGGCCAACCAGCCTTCCAGCGGATGGCCAAGAAACGCAGCACCGGGTACGCGCGCGTGCGCGGTGGAACGGCCGGTTTCGGCAGCGTCTGCCGTGGCTGTCCCGATCACCGCCCAAAGCCCGCCAATTACAGCGGTTATCCCGAAATAGATCAGCCGAAAGGCCACAAGCGCGGCGACAATCGGTGACATCGGGTCAACCGGCAGCAGCATCAGCAGTGTCGCGTCAGTCGCCCCCAGGCCACATGGCATTCCCGACAGATAGCCGACCGCAAGCGCGATCAGGATCGCCGGTAACAGAACCGTCAGGGGCACCATCGCATCGCCCGGGATCAGGACAATCAGCGCACCGGCGGCGGCCAGACTGTCAACCGACGCCAGCAAAAACAGAAAACCCAAGGCCCGGAGCGGCAGCACCCGGGCAAACCAGCCCGAGACCGCCGAGGCGGGTGCGACAACGGCCAGCCCGATCAGGCCCGCCACGATGCAAATTGCAGCAAAAGCCAACGGACGCGCCCACTCGAAACCCGGCAACGGAAAAACCGACACGACCAACACCGAAAGCAGCCCAAGCCCCAGCAGAAAGGAAAGCGCCACAACCAGGGTGATCTGCGTCGCCCGAACCGGTCCGATCCCCGGCTGCAACCGCCAGCGCATCATGGCCCCGACAAGCAGCCCAAAACCGGTGGTCTGGGCCACGGCCACCGACGCCATGCCGGTTCTCCAGGCGTGACCGCGACCAAGCCCGGTGCTGAAATAGCCGTGCCAGAACCGGTCGTTATGGCCCGCGGCGCAAAAACTAGTCAGGGTGAATGCACCGGCCACCGCCCATTCCATAGGCGAGATGAGCGCAATGGTGTGCGACACCTGCGCCAGGTCAAGTTCGCGAAAGCGCTGCCAAAAGATAAGGATAAGAGAGATTGCAAAGGCAGGCGGCAGCACTTGCCGCAGGATCACTTTCCAACCGAACAGCGGTCTGACCGCCGCTGTCCGTACTACCGTACCTCGCATCACACACCCCGCGTGCTCCCCCCATTAAGGATCACGGATCAGGGTTCCGGCGGTCTTAACAATTCAAATGGTAGGCGAATAAACCGGGTGCTGGAGGGTCGCGCCGGGCCCGTAATCAGGTCTCGCTCAGGATCTGGGCTTTGGCCTCGGGCATTATCGTGATGAATTTTTCGCGGATCGTCGCCTCGTCGGCCAGTCCGCCCAGATCCCCAACCAGTTTGCGGATCACGTCCTCGTGGCCCGCCTCTTCGAAATCCGACCGCACGACCTCGATGGCATAAGACTTGGCCGCATCGCCGGATTTGCCCAGCAGCTCGGCCGCCCAGAGCCCCAAAAGTTTGTTGCGCCGCGCCTCGGCATTGAACTGCATTTTCGCGTCGTGGGCGAATTTGTTCTCAAACGCATTTTCGCGCTCGTCAAAAGTGGTCATGGGTGAACTCCGTAAGCAGCGTCTGCGTTAAGATATGGGCGAATGCGGCGCGCGGCACAAGCCCTGAGCTGTACTTCCGCGCAACGTTCCTTGCCCTCTCTGCATGGCTGTTCTAAGACAGCCGCGACCGCGCCGATCCCCTGGCGCGGGGTCTGGAGAACGCATGGCACGGCGCAAAAAGATATACGAGGGCAAGGCGAAAATCCTTTACGCGGGCCCCGAACCGGGAACTTTTGTCCAGTATTTCAAGGATGACGCCACCGCGTTCAACGCCGAGAAAAAAGATGTGATCGACGGGAAGGGCGTGTTGAACAACCGCCTCAGCGAATTTTTTATGCGCGGGCTGGCGGACATCGGCGTGGCCACGCATTTCATCAAACGCCTGAACATGCGCGAGCAATTGATCCGGCAGGTCGAGATCATTCCGCTGGAGGTCATCGTGCGCAATGTCGCCGCCGGGTCGCTTTCCAAGCGCCTGGGCATCGAAGAGGGCACGGCGCTGCCGCGTCCGATCATCGAATTTTGCTATAAGGATGATGCTCTGGGCGACCCGCTGGTTTCCGAAGAACATATCCTGGCCTTTGGCTGGGCCAACCAGCAGGACCTCGATGACATTTTTTCCATTGCCGTGCGGGTCAACGATTTCATGTCCGGCCTGATGCTGGGCGTGGGGATCAAATTGGTGGATTTCAAGATCGAAATTGGCCGCGTCTGGGACGGCGATTTCATGCGGCTGATCGTGGCCGACGAGATCAGCCCCGACAGTTGCCGCCTGTGGGATATCGAGACCGGCCAGAAGTTCGACAAAGACGTGTTCCGCCGCGATCTGGGGTCGCTTTCGGATGCCTATACCGAGGTGGCGCGGCGTCTGGGCGTGCTGCCCACGAACGTCACCCATGCCCCGAAACCGACGCTGATCAACTGAGCCCTGACCATTTCCCACTGTGGGAATTACTGTAAGATACTGTTTATGTAGAGAAAAAGGGTTAACGCGTGCTGTGGCTCGGGCTCTGGTCGCTTGCGCCAAAATGCGTCGAGCCGAGGCGATGCGGGCGTCTGATGCGCCAGTTCGGGGCGGTCTGCTGCGGTGGCTTTGAACAATGGCACGGCCACCCGTAACGCTGCCTGTGTCTTTACCGGCGGTGGCCTTGATGCCTTGCGGGCCCTTAACGCCGCAACCCCGCCCTTGATGAAATCACTGCGCCACTGGCGAACCGTATCCTCACGAACCCCAAAGGCTGGCGCGATGCGTCCCGCCGTCCTACCTTCGAGCCTCAGAAGTACAGCCCCGCCGATTTCGCGCGCAACTGGATCAGGGCGAGAACGGTATCGATAGTGGGGGTTTTGGTGTCCGTCAGGCGGCCAAGCTCTTGCACCGAGGTTACCAGCGCGTCAACTTCCATCGGGCGGCCCAACTCGAGGTCTTGCCACATCGAGGTGCGGTGCGCGCCCACTGCAGCACCCCCATCAATGCGACGTTCGACATCGATCGGGAATTTCACACCCAGTTTTTCCGCAATCTCCTGTGCCTCGACCATCATACCGCGCGCCACAGCGCGGGTGCCGGGATCGGTGCAGAGCACATCCAACGTCGCGTGGGTAAGTGCCGAGATCGGATTGAACGACAAGTTACCCCAAAGCTTTACCCAGATCTCGTCGCGGATGCGCGGGCGCACCGGGGCCTTCAGCCCCGCCGCGATCAGCGTTTTGGACAAGGCCATTGCGCGGTCGGATTTCGATCCATCCGGCTCGCCTAGCGAAAACCGGTTGCCTTCGACATGTTTAATCACGCCGGGTTCAACCACTTCGGCGGCGGGGTAGACCACGCAGCCCAAAACCCGTTCGGGGCCAAATCCGTTCCATTGTGCGTCACCTGGATCGACCGAGGCCAGGCGGGTTCCCTCCAGATCACCGCCGATCCCGTGGAAATACCACCAGGGCACACCGTTCACGCCACTGACAATGGTTGTGTGCTCGCCGATCAGAGGCTGCATGCGCCCGACCACAGCCGGCACCGAATGGGCCTTGAGCGTGACAATCACATAATCCTGTGGACCAAGCTTGCCCGGGTCCTCGGCGGCTACTACCGGTACTGAAGTCCGCGCGCCGTCTTCCCCGATCAGCGTCAGGCCATGAACTTGCATTGCCGCCAGATGCGGACCGCGCGCCACAAGGCTCACATCCGCGCCCGCCTGTGCCAACTTTGCACCCATGTAGCCACCGATGGCCCCGGCACCGAAAATGCATATTTTCATGGCCGCACGATCCTTTGACTATGGGCCAGTAAGGCCCAGATTCTTGGCCATTCCAAGGCGCTGGATCTTACCTGTTGCCCCTTTGGGAATTTCATCGACGATCACGACCGAACGCGGCACCTTGAAGGCAGCCAGTCGTTCGGCGGCATACCCACGAATGTCCTTTTCCACGAGTTCAGAGCCTTCGGCCAGAACCGCTGCCGCAGCAATATCTTCCCCCAGACTTGCGTGCGGTACCGCAAAGCACACGACTTGGGCGATCTCCGGATGGCTCAGAAGCACCGCGTCAACTTCCAGCGGGCTTATCTTCTCGCCGCCGCGGTTGATGATCTCTTTCAGTCGCCCGGTCAGCCGCAGGTAGCCATCGGCATCGAACGCGCCCTGGTCGCCGGTGCGGAACCAGCGTTTGCCGTCAGCCATGAAGAAGTTTTCTTGATTGGCTTTCGTATTGCCCTCGTAGCCCGGCGTCACGTTTGGGCCGCTGATGACGACCTCGCCGGTTTTCCCGGCGGCCATCAGCTGGTCCTGATTTTCACTCGCGATTCTGACTTCCGGCCCCGCCGCGATCCCTACCGCCCCCGGTTTTTGTACACGCGGCGGCAAAGGATTTGAACACATCTGGTGTGCAGCTTCGGTCATGCCGTAAGCCTCGATCACCGGGGCACCGAAGGTCTCGACCAGTTTTTCCATAACCGGTGTCGGAAGCGAAGCCGACGAAGAGCGCAAGAACCTGAGCTTGACCCGGTCGATAACGTCTTGGTTGCGCCCCGCCCGGGCCAGTATCGCCTGATGCATGGTCGGAACTGCCGTATACCAGGTGGGGCGTGCATCATCTAGTTGCGCGAACAAGCGAAGCGCGTTGAAACCCGGCGCGCACCAGATCTGTCCCCCAGCGGCCAGCGAGGCCGACACCGCCGCGATCAGACCGTGAATATGAAACAGTGGCATGACGTTGAAGCAGCGGTCGTCCGGCGTCAGGTCCAGAGATTTCTTGACGTTGTTGGCCGCGGAGAAAACGTTCGACTGTAAAAGCGGAACAATCTTCGGGCGGGAGGTTGTGCCGGACGTGTGCAGTATAAGCGCCACGTCATTTTCGGTGGGCGCCCCGGTATCGCATTTTCCGATTTTTCCATCGGCCGACAACGTGAACGAGCCCGCAGGACCGGTCGGGTCTACAGAAAGGCGCAGTATGGCCACACCGAGCTTTGCGGCCGCGGGCAGGGCCGGGCCGTCATAGTCTTGCGCAACCACCAGTGCCTTGGCCTGCAGATCGTTAAGGTAGAATTCGTATTCCTCTTGCCGGTAGGCGGGGTTCAAGGGTGCGGTAGTCGCGCTCTGCGCGATGCTCAGGAATGTCGTCGCCATTTCCGGCCCGTTGGGCAGAACAATAGCCACGCGATCCGTGCGTCCGACGCCAAATGAATGCAAGGTGCGGGTGACATCAGCGCTTAGTTCGCGCAGTTCACCGTAGGTCATCCACGCCCGATCCGGCGCCCCAATTACAATGGAATCGGCGTCATGGTCGGCGATCAGGGCGGTCACAGTCTTGATCATTGCAGGCTCACGTTGATGTCAAAGGGAGGAAACGCTCAAAGCGTTTCACGCGTATATATCTTGTCAAATCACAAGCGGCGCGGCCTTCGGTGCCAAGTCAAACCACATTGACGGTCATCGTCCCTAATCCGTCTACAGACACTTCCATTTTGTCGCCTTTTTTTACCGGACCAACGCCCGCCGGGGTTCCGGAGAGGATCACGTCGCCCGGCGCAAGCTCGAAATACTCTGACAGGTAGGAAATCATTTCTGGCACTTTCCAGATCATCTGATTCAAATCACCTTCCTGCTTAAGTTCGCCGTTCACCTTCAGGGTAACTGCACCCTGATCGAGATGTCCCGTTATCGACGCCGGATGCACAGGCCCCACAGGCGCTGACCGTTCAAATGCCTTGCCGATTTCCCACGGCCGACCCATCTTTTTCTGAGCACTCTGCAAATCTCGACGTGTCATGTCCAATGAAAGTGCGTAGCCAAAGACATGATCCAGCGCGTTTTCGACGGCAATGTTGCGGCCACCGGATTTCAACGTCACCGCCATCTCGACTTCATGGTGCACATCCTGTGTATGCGGCGGATACAAGAATGCCCCTGACGGATCCAGGTTGTTGGGGTTTTTCTGAAAGAAAAACGGCGGTTCGCGGTCCGGATCATGACCCATTTCAATGGCGTGCGCAGCATAGTTCCTGCCGATGCAATACACGCGGCGAACCGGGAATAATGCATCAGAGCCTGCGATTGGCAGCGCTACAATTGGCGGAGCCTCTATAGCATAGCTGGGCATTCTTTCCTCCGATTCCGTGTGGACTTTTGTGACCTTTAAGCAGGCGGCGCACTTGGGCGCGGTTATCAGATCAATCGCAACCAATTTAGTAATCTAATCTCAAAGAGGTTGCAATATGCCCCGAATCCCTGCAATAATAGACCAATAATGCCAAATTGATCAACCAATTTTGGAACAAACCGTGCAAACGCAGCAGAAACCTATCGACAAAGGGGACCCAGTCGAGGCCCTGCGCGCCTTTATTCTGGACGGAGCCTATTCGCCAGGCGACCGGTTGCCGGCTGAACGCGAGTTGATTTTCAAGCTGGGCACCAGCCGTACAACATTGCGCAAGGGTCTCGAAGCACTGGAGCGCGAAGGCGCGATCTGGCGACATGTCGGTAAGGGCACATTCGTGGCCGCGCATTCAAATGCTGGCGGAACGGGCGGGCTGTCGGATCTTAGCCAGCGGGTCAGTCCTGTTCACATGATGCGCGCGCGACTGTCGCTGGAGCCCGCTTTGGCGCGCGAAGCGGCGATCAACGCCTCTGACGACGCGGTGATCCGGGTCAAGTTGGCGCGAGATCGGGCCGCGGCCGCGTCCAGCTGGGATGATTATGAAGCTCAGGACGATGCATTTCACCGCGCCGTGGCCGAGGCCACCGGAAACGTACTTCTCTTGTCGTTGTTCGAGCAGCTGAACCAAGTTCACCGTGCCGTGGCGTGGAACACGGTGGTTCGCGCCACGCCGCGTCCGCCAAGCGAACACAACAGTTATGCCGAACACGACCGGATCACCGCCGCAGTTGAGGCAAGGGACCCAGCGGCGGCGCATGCCGCGATGCGGGAACATCTTGGGTCGGTTTCGGCGCGTTTGTTTGGGGAGCTTTAAAAGAACGGCAGATCGGAACCGGCAAAAAAGCCAAGATGCGACCAGTTCCGGACCTACGAGTATCTAACAAACACGATCTCTGGGAGGAGACAAATGAAACAGCTCATTCGCTAAATGACCGTCATCGCTACGGCGGTTCCGCTGGTGCTTGGACTTTCGCTTGGCGCTGCCAATGCTGACAAAATTCGCATCGCGCTGGCTGAAACGCCATCCGATGAACTTGCGGCTTTCTTTGTGGCGCTTGACCGCGCCAAGGCCAACGGTCTGGATTACGAATGGACCGCGTTTTCGGACGAGGAACTGGCCATCCAGGCAGTTCTGAGCGGCCAGATGGATATCGGTTTCGGCACGCCCTATGCGGCCATGCAGCGGGCTAAAGCCCCAATTCGCATCGTC
Organism: Brevirhabdus sp.; assembly: GCA_047518005.1. Classification (GTDB taxonomy): domain Bacteria; phylum Pseudomonadota; class Alphaproteobacteria; order Rhodobacterales; family Rhodobacteraceae; genus JAKZRT01. Next base: position 31,942 of record JAKZRT010000090.1, on the reverse strand, counting down.
TTTCAACTCGGCAAGCTGAAATTCTTCCCGGTTACGACCACAAAATACAGCTCGCTTGAAGACCTGGATGGCGAGCCGATCCTGCTGCACTCGCGCGGCGGCGGTACCGATTCGATTGCCAATGTGATCGAGAGTAGAATGGGCATTAACTTCGGCAAGCGGTCTTACGTGCCGGGCTCTTCGAACCGGGTTGCCGCGCTTCTTGGCGGTCAGGCAAATGCGACGATCATTGATATGTCGAACAAGAACAAACTGATGCGTGGGCCTGCGGCTGGTGACTTCAACGTGCTTGAAATGTTCGACGTGGACGCAAGCGATGAGGCACTGTTTGGCAATCTCGACTGGATTCAGGAAAATGCCGATGACGTTCAGATCTTCGTCAATGCATTGCTGAGCGTTTACAAGGATATGGCCGCCGATCCTACGATGATCCGCCGTGAAACCGATCCGGATGGACCCATTGGGCAATTGCCGGCCGAAATTCTGGACGAGCTTGACGGCTTTTACGCTGATGCCGTTGCGGGCGGCCTTTACTCGGTCGATGGCGGCGGGCGCACAGCAGCTATGGCCGATATGGAGTGGTATTCGGCTGCGGGTCAGTTGGAGGGCGATGCCTCGACCCTGAAGATCGAAGATTTCTGGTACCTCGCCCCGCTTGATGCGGCGATGAACTAGCGCAAACGCCATCGGCCCAGACAGGGCCGGTGGCATTTTTTTGCAGCGTCTCCGAAGATGCGAAACCGCGCATTATTTCTGAAATTGCTGTCCGCCGTCATTTTGTTTGGCGCATGGGAAATCGCGGGCCGTGTGCCGGTCAGCTATGCCTTCCCGACGTTTTTTGAATCCATGGCGGCGCTGGCCCGGATGACCATGGACGGCACGATTTTTGCCGCCTATGCCGAGACTTTGAAACCGCTGGTTGTCGGTGTCGCCATCTCGGCAGTTTTCGGAATAATAATTGGACTTTGGGTTGGACTGAGCGACCGGTTCGATTGGCTGTTTTCGCCAATCTTCATTGTGATGCAGGCCGCGCCTTTGGCCGCATTGATCCCACTTTTGGTTATGGCATACGGCATCGGACTGACGTCAAAAGTATTCGTCGTGTCCATCATGGCGATGCCGGTGATCGTGCTGAACACGTCCGCCACGGTGCGCAACACACCGGTATCGATGAAAGAGATGGCGCGCTCGTTTATGGGATCTGACCTGGATGTCATCCTGAAAATAATCATCCCGGCCGCGTCGCCGGTAATCTTCGCAGGATTGCGCCTGGGCATTTCTGCCGGCTTCATCGGCGCGATACTTTCCGAGCTGAAAATCACACCCACCGGCGTCGGCGACATCATTACCTACAGCCGTTCGATCGCGGATTACCCCAGCATGTACGCCGCGATCTTCTCGATCATCCTTTTGGCAGTTTTGTTCCTCAATCTGTTGGAAAAAATCGAAACATATCTCTTCAAAGGAAATGACCTTGGTTATGTCTCAGACTAGGGATGCCTTTGGGCAGGCCGATGTGGCACCGGCGGACAACGCGGTCGTCGCGCGCAATATCTTCAAAAACTACGGCGACGTTCAGGCACTGGAAAACCTTAGCCTGGAATTTCCTCGCGGCCAGCTGACTTCGATTTTGGGGCCGTCGGGCTGTGGCAAGACCACGTTGCTGAAAATCATCGCGGGGCTGCTGGCGCCAAGTGCAGGCGAGATCGAGGTGAACGGGCAGGCCGTCACCGGCCCCGGCCCGGACCGCGCTTTCGTATTCCAGGATTTTGCGTTGTTGCCCTGGGCCAGCGTCGTGCGCAACGTGGCCTTTGGGCTTGAACTGCGCGGTGTGGCCAAATCCGAACGGGAAGGCATCGCCGAGAAATACATTTGCGATGTCGGGCTGAACGGTTTTGAAAACAGCTATCCGCATGAACTTTCCGGCGGCATGCGCCAGCGGGTGGGTTTGGCCCGCGCGCTTTCAGTCGATTCGCAGGTTCTTTTGATGGACGAGCCATTTTCCGCTGTCGACGAACAGACCCGTCGCAAGTTTCAAGAGGACCTGCTGGCGTTGGTGCAAAATGAAAACAAGACCTTTATCTTTGTTACCCACTCGATCGAAGAGGCGGTCTATGTTTCCGACCAGATCGCGATTCTGCTGCCGCGGCCAAGCCGGGTGTCCGAAGTCATCCGCCCGTCTGATTTTCGCGCCAAAGGCGTTGAAAACATCCGACGCGACCCCGAGTACCTGGATATCGTCGATGAAATCTGGGCCTCGCTGCGAACCTATGTTGAATAGGCGCGCGCAATGAAACTCTTTGGATATCGCCTGCCGGGAATGTCGTCGCTGATCGTCTGGGGTTTGCTGTGGGAACTGATTGGACGCATGGGCGTGACTTTTTTCGTGCCGCCCTTGTCCGAAGTTATGACTACGCTATTCGAAATCATCGGCACCGCTGCGTTCCAAAAGGCGCTAGCGGAAACAGCTTATGCATTCTCGGCCGGTGTATTTTTCGCGGTCACAATTGGCATCCCCATTGGTATTCTAATGGGAAAAAGCAGGCTGCTGGACGAATTGCTTCTGCCCTGGGTCAACGTCTTTCTCAGCGCGCCGCTGACCGCGTTGGTCCCGGTGCTGATGGTTCTGTTTGGCTTCGGTATGAAGTCGGTCATCATCACCACCACGCTTTTTGCGATCTGGATCATCATCCTGAACTCGCGCGCTGGTGTGCGTCAGATCAACCGATCGCTGGTTGAAATGGCGCAGAGCTTTGGTGCGTCACCCCTAGATGCATTCCTGAAAATCTATTTTTGGGCTGCTCTTCCCGAGATTCTAAGTGGCGTCCGCATCGGGGTAATCCGTGCGGTCAAGGGCGTCATCATCGGCCAATTGCTGATTTCGATTGTGGGGTTTGGTGCCTTGTTCGAACTTTACTCGGCCAATTTCCTGATGTCGCATTTCTGGGCGGTGCTTATCGTGTTGTTTGCCATGGCCTTCACGATCTCGGAGATCCTCGCCTATCTGGAACGACGTGTCGCGTATTACGCAGCGAAACGTTGAGGTCATCAAGCGCGCCACACCGCAACTGAATGGCAAGGCGGAAAGATCACACAGGTCTGACGGCCAGGAAATCTATCAGCTGCCTAGCGACAAAGGCGGCGTCGATCCCGAAGCCAAATTGGGCGAATTGGAATGCTTCTACAACTTCCACAGACCGCACGGCGCACACAACGGTAAAACGCCTTACGAAGCGCCTAGGGAAAAGCGAAAATTACCGATATCCGCTGTCCAACTGGAGTTGGAGTTCCCCCGGTTTAAAATTGCTCATAACGACCGTCCGCCAGACCCACGATAATGCATCGCGGGCCACGGATGTCGGCTGGAACAGTCCACCCTCTTGCCCGAGCGCAGCCACGCAGCCCGCAACGCATTCCTTGCGCTTGCCGCCGTGCTCTGCCCCCGGTATGGGAAGGCAACCGCCAGACGGAGGGGCCCGATGAAAGCCCGCGTTCATGTCATGCTGAAAGAGGGCGTTTTGGACCCGCAGGGCGAGGCCGTGCGCCACGCGCTTGGCGCACTTGGGTTTGAGGGGGTCCAAGGGGTGCGGCAGGGCAAGGTGATCGAGCTGGACCTGGCCGATGGCACCACCGAGGCAACCGTGAAAGATATGTGCGAAAAGCTGCTGGCCAACACGGTGATCGAAAGCTACCGGGTGGAGCGGCTCGCGTGAAAGCGGCGGTCATTGTCTTTCCAGGCTCGAATTGCGACCGCGATCTGGCCGAAGGCTTTCGTCAGGCCGGGGCCGAGGTCACGATGGTCTGGCACAAAGACACCGAGCTGCCGGCGGGCACCGATGTTGTCGGCTTGCCGGGCGGATTTTCCTATGGCGATTATCTGCGCTGCGGCGCGATTGCGGCGCGGTCGCCGATCTGTCGCGCGGTGGTCGGATTTGCCGGGCGCGGCGGCTATGTACTTGGCATCTGCAACGGCTTCCAGATATTGACCGAAACCGGGCTTTTGCCCGGCGCGCTGATGATGAATGCGGCGTTGAGGTTCATTTGCAAAACCGTTGAAATAAAAGTGGAAAACTGCGCGTCCGCCTTCACATCCGGGTATCGCAACCGGACCCTCATATCGGTCCCGGTCGCCCACCACGAAGGCAATTATTCGGCTGACGACGCGACCCTTGACCGGCTGGAAGGTGACGGGCGCGTGGCGTTTCGCTATACCGCCAATCCGAACGGTGCAGCCCGCGATATTGCCGGGGTCCTGTCCGAAAACGGCCGGGTTCTGGGCATGATGCCGCATCCCGAACGGGTGGTCGACCCGGCATTGGGCGGCACCGACGGTCAGCCGCTGTTCGCGTCGCTTGTCGGGCAAATGGCCAGCGCTTGAGCGCACCCGGCCAGCGGCGTAGACTGGACCCATGGCAGGTCAGGATCTTCAGGCGTCCCGAACGGACGGCACAGGCCTGTCCTGGCGCGTTCGGCTGGCGCTTGTCCTCTTGTCCTTCTTCGCCTCGGGCGTGGTCTGGTCCACCAACCAGCTACTGACGCAGCGTTTTACCGAGACCACGCAGACCCGTGCGCAGGTCCGGCAGGCGCTGATCACCGGCAATCTGACCAGCGAACTTCAGCGGTCGTCGATCATCCCGCTGGTCCTTGCCCGCGACCCCAAGCTGATCGGCGACCTGAACGCCGGCGATTTCAGCCAATCCAGCCAGCGTCTGATCGGCTATACCGAAGAGATCGGGTCAGGCCAGTTGTTGCTGATGGACGAGGGCGGGCGCGTGGTGGCCGCGAGCGACCGCAACCGCATCGGCGAAAATCGCCGTCAGCACAAAGCTTTTGTCGAAGCGCTGCGGTCCAACGACACGGTTTTTTCTGTCGATTCCGGTGATACCGCCGCAGCGCAATTCTTCTATTCACGCAAGATCGAAAGCACTGGCCAGAACATCGGCGTGATCGCGGTCCAAGTTGACCTGCACAAGTTTGAACGCAACTGGGCGGGAATATCGGACGCGGTGATCGTGACCGACAGCGCCGGCATCATCCTGCTCAGCACCGAACCGATATGGCGCGGAAAGACGGAAATCGAGGCGCTGGCAAGGACATCGCCGGACAGCGCCATCCGCCGCGCAATCGAGGCGACAATCGACTGGACGCATCTGCCTGTCGATCCTTATCTGTCCGGCAGAGGTGTCTTGCGATCCGAAGTCCGCGTGCCGTTTCGCGGCTGGAAAATGGTGACGTTCACCGCTTATTCGTCGGTGCGCGAACGGGTGAATGCGGTTCTGGCGCTCGAAATCATGGCGTTCGCGATATTGCTGGCGCTCACTTTCTATTTCCTCAGCCGTCGCGCCCAGTTGCGGTCGGTTTTCTTTCAGCGCGAGTCGGCAGAACTTCGCCAGTTGAACGAAAGATTGCAGCGGGAAATTGCCGAGCGGCAAAGGATGGAAAAGACCCTCCAGGTTGCCGAACAGACGCTTGCGCAAAGTTCGAAACTTGCCGCCCTGGGCGAAATGTCGGCGGCGGTAAGCCACGAGTTGAACCAGCCGCTTGCGGCGATGAAGACCTACCTGGCAGGAGCGAAGCTTTTGCTGTCGCGCAAACGGCCCGACGAGGCGCTGCCGTCGTTCCAGCGCATCGATGATCTGATCGAACGCATGGGGGCGATCACCAAGCAGTTGAAATCCTACGCGCACAAGGGCGGGGACGAGTTCCGGCCCTTGGACGTAAGGGCTTCGGTGCTGGCCTCGGTGCAGATGATGGAGCCACAATTGCGCCAGCAGGCGCTGCGGATCACCACCGGGTTGCCTGATAATCCGGTGATGGTGATGGGTGACAACGTGCGTCTGGAACAGGTCATCATCAACTTGCTGCGCAATGCCGCTGACGCCACTGGTCACGTCAGCGATCCGGCGGTCGATATCCTGCTGGCGGTCGGTGACACGGCGACCCTGACGGTGCGCGACAACGGCGACGGAATCGACGACCTCGACGAGCTGTTCGAGCCGTTCTACACCACCAAAGCACCCGGCGAAGGCGTCGGTCTGGGGCTTGCGATTTCCAGCGGGATTATTAACGACCTAGGTGGGCGGTTGACTGCTCGCAATGCCGATGGGCAGGGCGCGGTGTTCGAGATCAACCTACCGCTGATGGAAGAAGAAATAGAGGCAGCTGAGTAGAGTACCATGGCCCAGGCAATGAAAGTCGCGATTGTCGACGACGAAAAAGACATGCGCCAGTCGATCAGCCAGTGGCTGGCGCTGAGCGGGTTCGATACCGAGACCTTCGCCAGCGCCGAGGAGGCGCTGAAATCGCTCGGGCCCGATTACCCGGGCGTGGTGGTCAGCGACATCCGCATGCCGGGCATGGACGGGATGCAGTTTCTCAAGCGCCTGATGGGCATCGACAGCGCGCTGCCGGTGATCATCATCACCGGCCACGGCGATGTTCCGATGGCGGTGGAAGCCATGCGCGTTGGTGCCTACGATTTTCTGGAGAAACCCTTCAACCCCGACCGGATGACCGAATTGGCCAAGAATGCCACCCGGTCGCGGCGGCTGACGCTGGACAACCGGGCGCTGCGCCGCGAGCTGGGCGACGGCACCACGATCATGCGAAAACTGATCGGGTCGTCGCCTGATATGGAACGGATGCGCGAAGACATCCTAGATCTGGGCCAGGCCGACGGCCATGTCTTGATCGAAGGCGAAACTGGTACCGGGAAAACCCTGGTCGCACACGCGCTTCACGCCGTGGGGGCGCGCGCCGGACGCAAGTTCGTGCTGGTCAGCTGCGCCATGCATGACGAGGCGACGCTTTCGCAGAAACTTTTTGGCGGCGATGCAGACAGCGGCGACGTGCCTGCGATCGAGGCGGCGCGCGGCGGCACATTGGTGCTCGAAGATATCGAAGCCATGTCCGGCACGCTTCAGGCGCGGCTTTTGAGCGTCATCAACGAGCAGGGCACGCCGTCCGAGACCCGCATTATCGCCATCTGCAATCTGCAGGAGGCAGGCAAAACCTGCGAAGACGCGCTGCGCCCCGATCTTTTCTATCGGCTGGCTGCCATGCGCATCGTCCTGCCGCCGCTCAGGCAGCGCGGCGAGGATATTCTGACATTGTTCACGCGTATGACCGAGGACTTTGCCGAGGAATACGGCTGTGACGCGCCGGGCGTCAGCGCCCAGGAAGCGGCCCAGCTTTTGCAGGCACCATGGCCCGGAAATGTCCGCCAGCTGATCAACATCGCCGAACGCGCGGTTCTGCAAAGCCGCCGCGGCTCGGGCACCATCGCGTCGCTGCTGATGGCCGACAACGACGATGTTCAGCCGGTGATGACCACCGAGGGCAAGCCGCTGAAAGAATACGTCGAGGCCTTCGAGCGAATGTTGATCGACAACACGATGCGCCGGCACAAAGGCTCGATCGTCAATGTTATGAAAGAACTTTCGCTGCCGCGCCGGACGCTCAACGAAAAAATGGCCAAATACGGGCTGACGCGGTCGGATTACCTGTGACCCAGGCGCTGCGCGCGAGGCACGCCAGCGGGCGTGGCAAAAATACAGGATTGTAATCCACCGCACCGCGCCCTTATGTTACAGCCATGCGGTTTGCCCAAAAATAGCGACCGCTTTGAAAGTTTTGCCGTTTCAGCGATTTTCGGGTTCAAACTCGCGCTGCTGACCTGGCACCCGGTCCCAAGGATCGAATAATTGCCCGTGCCGCTTCGTTTGCTGAGTCGGGCCTTGAATGGGCGTCGCTTTTGCGGCGTCGGAGAAGAAACGCGATGCAACGCGCGCAGCACTCGGGCATGGCTTGCGACACTTCAGGTGCCGCCGCCCGCGCATGCGCCTTTGGCATTGCCCCAATCGAACATTCCCTCTGCGCACTCGGACCCCCTGGGTTCGATTCCGGGCGGGATGAGATGAGTTATCATGCCAAAAAAGATGCTAATCGACGCTACCCACGCCGAAGAAACGCGCGTGGTTGTCGTGGACGGAAACAAAGTCGAGGAATTCGACTTTGAATCAGAAAACAAGCGCCAACTTGCCGGAAACATTTATCTAGCCAAGGTCACACGGGTCGAACCGTCGCTGCAGGCTGCCTTTATCGACTATGGCGGCAATCGCCATGGCTTTCTGGCGTTTTCGGAAATTCACCCTGATTACTATCAGATCCCCGTTGCCGACCGCGAAGCACTGTTGGCCGAAGAGCGGGCTTATGCCGCGTCGCAGGACGACGACGAGCCAGAAAAGCCCAACCGTGGCCGCCGCCGCCGGACCAAGGCTGCCGCAGCCAAGTCGGACGATCAGATCGTCGCGCAAGACGTGGACGCAGCGCCTTCGAATATTCCGGGAATGGATGTGGTCGATCTGGATGCCGACGCCGATGATGCGCTGATCGATCCGGATGCTGATCCGGTGGTGACCTCATCGTCAGCCTGGGAACCCAATCAGGACGCCGCCGAAAATGAAACGGGCGCCGAAAGCGCTGCCGCCGGGGACCGCGCCGAGGTCGCAACAGCCGACAGCGACGAAAATGCCGACGCCGCCCCCGAAGATCGGGCGGACGAAAGCGCCGATGACGGCGACGACAACGGCACCGAAGGCCTGAGAGACGCCAGCGCCCGCGACGCAGATATCGAATCGGTTGCCGACGAGGACGTGACCGAGGAAATTCGCCAGCGCCGCAAACCCCGTCCGCGCCGCTATAAAATTCAGGAAGTTGTCAAAGTGCGCCAGATCCTTCTGGTACAGGTCGTCAAGGAAGAACGCGGCAACAAGGGCGCGGCGCTGACCACATACCTCAGCCTTGCAGGCCGGTATTGTGTGCTGATGCCCAACACCGCGCGCGGCGGCGGCATTTCGCGCAAGATCACCAATGCCGCGGACCGCAAGAAGCTGAAGGATATCGCGGGCGAGATCGAGGTGCCCGAAGGCGCCGGCCTGATCGTTCGCACCGCCGGGGCCAAACGCACCAAATCCGAGATCAAGCGCGACTATGAATATCTTCAGCGGCTGTGGGAACAGACCCGCGAGCTGACGCTGAAATCCACCGCGCCCGCGAAGATTTACGAGGAAGGCGACCTGATCAAACGCTCGATCCGCGATCATTACAACCGCGAGATCGACGAGGTCTTTGTCGAAGGCGAGGCCGGATACCGCACCGCCAAAGACTTCATGAAAATGATCATGCCGTCGCACGCCAAGAACGTGAAACATTACTCTGAAGGCCTGCCGATTTTTGCCCGCTTTCAGGTCGAAAGCTATCTGGCGGAGATGTTCAACCCGACGGTTCAGTTGAAATCCGGCGGCTATATCGTGATCGGCGTGACCGAGGCGCTGGTGGCCATCGACGTGAACTCGGGCCGGGCGACCAAGGAAGGCTCGATCGAGGAAACCGCGCTGAAAACCAACCTCGAAGCATCTGACGAGGTTGCGCGCCAGTTGCGGCTGCGCGACCTGGCCGGTCTGATCGTGATCGATTACATCGACATGGAAGAACGGCGCAACAATTCCGCCGTCGAAAAGCGCCTGAAGGACAAGCTGAAAACCGACCGGGCGCGCATTCAGGTGGGCCGTATCTCGGGCTTTGGCCTTTTGGAGATGAGCCGCCAGCGGCTGCGTCCCGGTATGCTTGAGGCCACCACCGGACCCTGCCCGTCGTGCCACGGCACCGGTTTGGTGCGGTCCAACGACAGTCTGGGCCTTTCGATCCTGCGTCAATTGGAAGAGGAAGGCGTGCGTGGCCGCTCGCGCGAGGTTCTGATCACGGCCCCGGTCGGCATCGTAAATTTCCTGATCAACAACAAGCGCGAACACATCGCCCAGATCGAGGCACGGTACGGGATTTCTATTCGGGTCGAGGCCGATCCGTTCCTGATCTCGCCCGATTTCGCCATAGAACGGTTCAAGACCCAAAGCCGCGTCGTGGCGGCAGCCGCGCCGGTGGTGTCGCTGGATACAACCTCGATCCCCGACATCGATGAGGCCGAAGAGGACACGGTAGTCGCCGAAGTCCGTCCCGAGAGCGACGAAGGCGCGCCGAAAAAGCGCCGTCGGCGGCACCGGCGGCGGCGCGGCGGTGGCTCGGGCGACGAGGCTCAGGCCGAGAGCACTGCGCCAGCGCCGGACGAGGCGCGCGCTGAACCTCTGGCCGAGGCCGAAGAAAAACCCAAGCCCAAGCGGGCGCGGTCGCGGTCGCGCAAAAAGGTCGAGGAAACCGCGGAAACTGCGAGCGCCGCACAGCCAGCGGCCGATGTGGCAGAAGCGTCCGCCGAGGCACCCGCCGAGGCCGAAGAAAAACCCAAGCGCAAACGCACCCGGACCCGCACAAAGCCCGAGGCCACAGCCACCGAGACGGTCTCTGACCGGGCTGAAGCGGCACCGGTGCCCGACCCGACACCCGCCAACGATCCGGCACCGGCTCCCGAGCCGGCCATGGTCGGTGCTGCGGCTGAACCGGCCGCGCCCGGCCCTGCGCCCGACGACCGTCCCAAACGGCGGGGATGGTGGAGCAAGGGCGGCTAGGGCACACGGCTGAACCAGCTGAACAAAACCGTAAGGCCAGCGGTTTGGATCCACCCTTGGGGGGTTGACGCCGCCGGTCTTGGGGCGCATTCCGACCGCTCGGGGCTGCGCGGTTGCGCGCGGCGTAATCCGCCATGCATATGGGCCCCGCGCGGGCCATGCTCGGGGCCCCGATATCCGAACCAAGATAGGGTCGAAACAAGGGGGCAGGTATGGACAATTTTTCCGGCTTTTTGCGTCAGGCCAATCTGATTGGCGGCGACTGGGTTGGTGCTGACAGCGGCGCGACCATCGAGGTGACCAACCCGGCCACCGGAGCGATGCTTGGGACCGTGCCGCGCGGCGGTGCGGACGAGACCAACCGCGCCATTGCCGCGGCCTCGGCGGCCTTTGAAAGCTTCGGCCGTTCTGATCTCAACTACCGCGTCAAACTGCTGCGCGATCTACACGACGCGATCCTGGACAACCTCGAACCGCTGGCCCAGCTTTTGACCGCAGAACAAGGCAAACCGCTGGCCGAGGCGCGCGGCGAGATGGCCATCGGCGCGGCTTATGTCTTGTGGTTCGCCGAGGAAATTCGCCGCACCAAGGGCGAAATTATTCCGCCCCCCGTTGCTGACCGACGCCTGATGGTCACACATCACCCGGTTGGCGTTGTCGGCGCGATCACGCCGTGGAACTTCCCGTCGTCCATGTTGGCGCGCAAATTGGGACCGGCGCTGGCGTCAGGCTGCACGGTGGTCGCCAAACCAGCGACCGCCACGCCCTATTCGGCGCTGGCCTGGGGCGTTCTGGCCAACGAGGTCGGCTATCCGGCGGGTGTGATGAACATCGTCACTGGCACGGCGCGCGAAATTGGCGGCGCGATCATGGCGGCGCCAGCGGTGCGCAAGGTCACGTTCACCGGGTCGACCAGCGTTGGCAAAGAGCTGATCCGGCAATCCGCCGATACGGTCAAGAAACTGTCGATGGAACTGGGCGGAAACGCGCCCTTCATCGTCTTTGATGACGCCGATATCGACGCGGCGGTCGAAGGCGCGATGGTCGCCAAATACCGCAACATGGGCCAGACCTGCGTCTGCACCAACCGGTTCTATGTCCAGGCCGGTGTGCACGACGAATTCGTCGAAAAGCTTACCACCGCGACGGCGGCGCTGACACTGGGCAACGGCGTCGAGGACGGCGTGACCCAGGGCCCGATGATCGACATGTCTGCGGTCGAAAAAGTCGAAGCCATGATCGCCGATGCCGCCGCCAAGGGCGGCACGGTTGTCCAGGGCGGCCAGCGGTCAACGCTTGGCGGCACGTTCTTCGAGCCGACCGTTCTGACTGGGGCCAGGGCCGATATGTCGTTTGCCACCGAAGAAATTTTCGGCCCGCTCTCGGCGGTTTTCAGGTTCGAGACCGATGACGAGGCCATCGCCGCCGCCAACGCCACCGATTTCGGACTAGCGGCCTATGCCTTTACCCGCGACGTGGGCCGGGTCTTTCGCCTGAACGACGAATTGCAATACGGGCTGATCGGTATCAATTCGGGCCTGATCACCACTGTCGAAGCGCCGTTTGGCGGGCTCAAGCAAAGCGGTCTCGGCAAGGAAGGCGCCAGCCAGGGGTTGGCCGATTACCTCGACACCAAATACATTGCCATCGCCGGACTGCGATAAAGGACAAGCATATGGCCAAGGAAATCGACCACCAGATCGTCCGCGATCTGATCGACGCCCAGATCGAATTCGTCACTTCGGTGCCCTGCAAACAGCTGGCCGGAGTTCTCGAGGTGCTGGATGCGACGCCGGACATCCTGCACGTGCCCTCGAACAAGGAAGACGAAGGCATGGGGCTTTGCGCTGGGGCCTACATGGGGGGCAAGCGGTCGGCGATCATCATGCAGAATACCGCGCTTGGGGTGGTGGTGAATACGCTGGCCACCCTGATCCAGTTCTACCAGTTGCCGCTGCCGATGCTGATTTCCTATCGCGGCGAGGTGGGCGAACCGGTGGCCTGTCAGGTCGAAATGGCGCTGCACACCAAGGCGATCCTGAACCAGCTTTTGATCCCGACCTACCACTTTCATCGGCCCGAAGACGCGGCCGAACTGCCGGGCATCCTGGCCCACACTCAGATGATGAAAAAACCCTGCGCCATCTTGACCGATGCCACTTTCTGGAGGGCCGCATCATGATCCGCAACGATGTGCTGAAAACGCTGCTGCCGATCCTGCAAGACGTGCTGGTGGTCTGCAACATCGGCGCGCCCAGTCAGGAACTGCACGCGCTCGCCGACCGGCCGGGCAACTTTTACATGTTGGGCACCATGGGGCTGGCCTCGTCGATCGGATTCGGCGTGGCGCTGGCGCAGGACAAACCAGTGGTCAGCATCGACGGCGACGGTTCGGTCCTGACCAATCTGGCCACGCTTGCGACCATCGCCAATAACCCGGCGCCCAACTACGTGCTTTTGATTATCGATAATGGATCCTACGGCTCGACCGGCGATCAGACCACCTATGCGGGGCGCAAAACCTCGCTCAGCGCGGTGGCCCTGGCCTGCGGGTGCGATAACGTTGTGGAATGCGCGGCGGAAGATACGGCGGATGTATTGCGCGCCGCGGTCGCCTCGAATGAGATGACCATCATCGTCTCGAAATGCGAAAGCGGCAATGTGAAGGTGCCGGTTATCGAAACCAGCCCGGTGACCATTCGCGACCGGTTCATGGGCGCGGTCCGGGCCTGACACCCGGCCGCGCAAGGCAATTCTATCCGAAATATTTCCAAAACAATGAAAAATTGACCCTCGATCACTGTTTTCCAAATACTTCGGGGAGCGCGAGGGGCAGCGCCCCTCGCCCTTAGCGACGCGTGAAACGCGGCGCAAACTGGTATCAGGCTGGTGTTGCGGTTTTTGTGCCGACATTGCCGTAGACCTCTTCGTAATGGTCGAACTTGGTCTCGGCCCAGGCCGTGCCGCGCGTGGCGCTGCCAAGCGACCGGAACAGGTCGTCGCGCGATGCTGCCGGTAAAAGCGCGCTGAAAATGTCCCATCCTGCCGCTTCAGGATTGGTCTCGAACCCCAGAACCTGACCCTTGAGACCGGCGATCTTGGGCGTCAGCCCGCCCGCGAAAATCGACGGCACATGGATATCGACCCGCTCGATGGGCTGCAATACCAGTGGACCGGCCTCGATCAGGGCTTCGTTCATTGCAAACTTTCCGGCGCTGCGGAAGGCATAGTCTGAACTGTCGACCGCATGGTGCTTGCCGTCCAGAAGGGTGACCGCCAGATCGACGACCTTGTGGCCCTTGGGCCCCGAGACCAGCGAATCCTCGACCCCGTGTTGGACTGCCGGGATATAGTTCCGGGGCACCGCGCCGCCCTTGACCACATCGTTGAACTCAAAGCCCGACCCGCGCGGCATCGGTTTCACTTCGATCACTACATCGGCGAACTGCCCCGCGCCGCCCGATTGCTTGCGGTGGCGATAGCGGCGCTGGACATTTTTCGAAATGGTCTCGCGAAACTCGGGCGGCACGTCTTCTTCGTGGATCGGTACGCCGAAAGTGTCGGCCAGACGTTGTGATATCTCGCGCGCATGCAGCGGCCCCTGGCCCGCGATCACCGCCCGGCCCGTGGTTTCATCCTGCGTAATGCTCAGGCCTGGGTCAATTTCGGCAAGCCGGCCAAGCGCCGCGGAAAGCCGGGTTTCGTCGCGTTCGTTGTCGGGCACCACGATGCGGCGATAGCTGGGTGCGCGCATACCGGCCCAGTCGGGCAGGGGCGACGCGCCGCTTTCGGAATAGGCCTGACCCACGTTCAGGTGATCGGATTTAAGCGCCAGCGCGATCGACCCTGCGGCCACATCGGCCACTTGGGTCTTGCCGTCGATTGCGGTCAGGCTGCCCAGGTTGCCGCCGCCCAATTGCCCGCCGGTCTTGACCCCCGCCGCCATGGCCCGGATCACCACCACTTTTCCTGCGTGCTTCTTCACATCGGCCAAGGCCGCCACCGCCCTGATCTCGCCTTCGCCGAGCCGCGCCAGCGTGGCCTCAACCTGCGGCACTTCGTGGCGCAGGCCTTTCATCAGGCGAAAGACGCCGTTGCCGGGTTCGGCCGCGCCCAAAAAGGCCGGTGTCAGTGCGTGCAGCTCGGCCAGCCGGGCGGTGATGTCAAAAAGCTCTTCGGTCGGCGGGCGCTTGTCTTCGATCAGCTCCTCCATCAAACCGTCGTCGAAATCGGCCAGCGATTCCAACAGCTCGGTCCGCGCGCTTTCCTCGCGATCAGCCGAGGCATCTGGTATTTCGATCAGGTCCGACGGTCCGCCCTCGCGGTATTTCCAGGCCCGTTCAGATATCAGGTCGATCGAGCCGACGATCTCGGTGCCGTCGCGCATCGGCACCTGGCGCAGGACGATCCCGGCCCCCGAATAGGTTTGAAGTGCGGCCACGATATCGCGCACCCGCTCGGCCGCCTGATCCATGCGGTTGACAAAAATAAAGGCGGGCACGCCCGCCTCTTCGACCAGCCTCAAATACGAGGCCACAAGGACAGCTGCGTCAGCCTCGGGCGGGACAACCACCAATGCTGCGTCCGACGCGGCCAGAGCCGGCCCTGCATAGGCCGCATGATCGGCGCCCCCGGCAATGTCGATGGCGGCCCAATCTTCGTCCAGAAATCTGAAGTGATGCAGCGCCACTGCCGCCGATATCTCAAACTTTTCCGCTCGACCCTCGAGCCCGCCCATGGCGGCGACGAGCGTGGATTTACCTGATCCTGTTGGTCCAATAACTGTTACGACGCGCATATTTCCCCCTTTGGGTTCGCCCCGACTGGCGATGCCTGACGCTCAAAGGGGTCTCGTGCCGTGGGCGCGGGTGCGCCACGATCCTGCCTGCTGTTGACCCTGCCAACCGGGCTTTTCACGGATGCCCGCAATGACACGACACCTATCCCTTGGTCTCAGCTTCCCCAATCGCGGGCGTCGCGTCAAGATTTGATCGCAAAAACCCAAGGTTAAGCCCAAAATGGCCCTTCTTGTTGGGAGCACAAAAAACCGCCGGGCCAGAGAAATCCGGCCCGGCGGTGCAAAGGGCTTGGGGTTATTGCAACAATTCGCCCATTTTGGCAAAGATTGCCTGGTCGCTTGCGATCCGGGCGGCTGCGTCGTCGGCACCCTGCCAGTAAACCAGCGCACCCGTGTTGGCCGCAATTTCCTGCGCGCGATCGGACATGACGGTTTTCGAGGCCACCGCGATGATCTTGTCGCGCACATCCTGCGGCGTGTCCTTGGTGACAAAGAGGCCATTCCACAGCGCAATGTTCAGGTCGGGGGCCAGTTCGCCAACCGTCGGCGCGTCGGGCACCAGGCTGATGCGCTGATCGGTGATCGACATCAGCACCTTCACGTCGCCCAGACACGGCAATATCAGTTGCAGGGTGGTGTTGATAACATCGGCGTCACCGCTTGCCAGTGTGTTGCAGTCGAGCGCGTCAAAGGCCGCGTCCGAGCTGTAGTTGATACCGGCCAGCACCGCATGCGCCTTGGTCACCCGCGTCGGCACCAGCGGATTGCCGAAGTGGCCGAGTGCCACGTCGTTTGACTGGCTGTGCGCGGCCAGTTCTTCCATCGTTGAAAAAGGCGCATCGCCCGACGCCGCGACCACGAAGGGATAGGTCAGGAATATGCCAAGAGGGTCAAATTTTGCCGGTGCCAGCTCGTCGATGCCGATCACATGGCCGACCACCGGCACGCCGATAACAAACGACCCGATGGTGTAGCCGTCGGCGGGCGCGTTGGCCACATCGATCGCACCGGGGAAGGGTCCGCCACCGCCGCCGGGTTTGTTCACCACCGCAGCGCTTACACCGTATTCGGCCTGAAAGTCTTCGGCAATCATCCGCGTCAGCACATCTTCCAAATCACCCGGCGGCCATGGCACGATAAAGCTCACCGGCTTTTCGGGGTATTCGGCCCAGGCCACGCCACCGACCAGCACCGAGACCGCCGCAACCGCAGCAGCAAGGATATTTGTTTTCAGCACGTCAACACTCCCTGTGTTTTGGTTCATTATTTGAACCATTGGTTCTGTTTTAGATTGACTTTTCAAAGCCTGCGCGTCAACCAATAACGCCATGTGTCCGGTCCGTATATGGAACTCCGATCCAGCAGAGGAACTGACAAATTCGATGGGGACTGTAGCCAAAGCGCTGAAACTGATGGGATATTTCAACAGGTCGCGGCACGAAGCCGGGCTCAGCGAGCTATCGCGGCTTGCCGGAATGAACAAGGCAACCACACTGCGCTTGCTGCGCGAACTCGAATCAGAAGGGCTGATCGAGCAGCTTTCAGACAGCCGCGCGTATCGGCTGGGCCCTGGGCTGTTGCGGCTGGCGGCACTGCGCGAGGCCACCGTGCCGACGCGCCGCATTGTTCAGCCGGCGGTTGACCGGCTGGCCGGCGAGACCGGCGAGACCGCGCATCTGGGGCTGATGCAGGGCGACCGGCTGGTGGCTTTTGCCCATGCTTATTCCACCGCCCATGCGACGCGCGTGATGATGGACGACATCGACGATTTGGCCTTTCACGCCACTGGATCGGGTTTGGCGGTTCTTACGTTCTCGCCAGCAGCGTTTCAGGATCGGGTTCTCGCCAGCGACCTGCATGTGTTTACCGATGCCACCATGACCGATCCAGCCGAACTGCGCGCCGCGATGGCCCGGTTTCGCCTGACCGGCGTCGCGATATCTGTGGGTGGGGTCGAGGTCGATGTCCACGCCCATTCCGCGCCGATATTCGACACCGGCGGGGCGCCTATGGGGGCCATCACCGTGGCCGCACCGGTCAGCCGCATGACGCGCGCGCTGAGCGTCGAATTGTCGGCGACGGTGCGTGCTGCGGGGGCTGAACTGACGGCTGCTATCGGTGGCGAGGCGCCTGCCGCCTATCCGGTCGCGGCCGCTGCATGACAGCGCGTGTCCCTCCTTGCGGCGGGGCCGTCACACTGACGCATGTTGAAACCCATGACATGATTGTCGTGGCGTGTGGACCTGCGTACTGAGGAGATAACCCCATGAAAGACGGTAATTTTCTGAGAGAGATGAATGCAAAGTCGCTGTGGCATCCTATGGCGCATCCCGCCGACAGCCGGGCCAATCCGCCGATCATTCTGACCGGTGGCGAGGGGGTTCGCATCAAGGATGTGGATGGGCACGAGGTCGTCGACGGGGTCGGTGGCTTGTGGAATGTCAACCTGGGCTATTCCTGCGATCCGGTGAAAAAGGCCATCGCCGAGCAGCTGGAAAAACTGCCCTATTATTCGATTTTTCGCGGCACATCGAACGACGCGGTGATCCGGCTTTCCGAGGAACTCCGACGGTTTTTTGAACCCGACGGGCTGAGCCGCGCCTTTTACACATCGGGCGGGTCTGACAGCGTGGAAACCGCGCTGCGATTGGCGCGCCAGTACCATAAGGTTCGCGGGCATGACGGGCGGGTGAAGTACCTGAGCCTGAAGAAAGGCTATCACGGCACCCATTTCGGTGGCGCGTCGGTCAACGGCAACGCCAATTTCCGAACCGCCTACGAACCACTTCTGGCCGGCTGCCACCATATTCCGGCCCCTTATGTCTATCGCAATCCGTTTGATGAAGCTGATCCCGTACGGCTGGCTCAGAAATGTCTTGCCGCCCTGGAAGACGAGATTGCGTTTCAGGGCACCGCAACGGTCGCCGCCTTCATCATGGAGCCGGTTCTTGGTGCAGGCGGCGTGATCGTCCCGGACGAGACCTTCATGCCCGGCGTGCGGGACATCTGTTCGCGCAACGGTGTTCTGTTGATCGCCGATGAAGTGATCACCGCCTTTGGCCGCACCGGATCGTGGACCGGATCGCGGCACTGGGGCGTACAGCCCGACATGGTGTGTACCGCCAAGGCCATCACCAACGGCTATTTCCCGTTTGGGGCGGTGATGATTGCCGAGGCCGTGGCGGAGGTTTTCGAGAGCGATAAGTCCGGCAAGGCAACCATCGGACACGGCTATACCTATTCGGGCCATCCCGTGGGGGCGGCCGCGGCGCTGGCCTGCCTGGCCGAGACCGAACGCCTGCGACCCTATGAAAACGCCGCCGCACGTGGTGACCAGCTTTATCAAGGATTACAGGCGCTTGGCGAGAAATACGAAGTCATCGGCGACGTGCGCGGCGGGGCCGGGCTGATGTGCGCTCTGGAACTGGTGTCGGATCGGTCGACCAAGACCCCGATCGAAAAAGACCGCATCGGCAGGCTGCAACGGGTGACTTACGAGAATGGCGCGATGATCCGGGTGTCGGGGCCGAACATCATTCTGTCGCCGCCGCTGGTGCTGGGTGCCGAAGACGTTGACGTGATCCTCGGCGCCATCGACAAAGGGCTGGCTGCGATATAAGCATTGTGCGCGCATGGGCCATCGTCTGACCCCTGTTGATATCGCCATGGGCGTCAGTGTCGCGCTGGTCTGGGGGGCGGGCATCCTGTTTGCCAAAGCCGCGCTCGGGTATTTCCCCCCAATCCTGTTGATGGCCTTCCGATTTGCCGTGACCGCCCTGGCCTTTGTCTGGTTCGTGCCGATCCCGCGCGGACAACTTAAGGCGCTGTTCTGGATCGCCATTGTCTCGGCTGCCATCCAGTATTCGCTGACTTTTACCGGACTGGCGGGGCTTGATGCCTCGGTGACGCTGCTGGTGGTCCAGCTTGAAGTGCCGTTTCTGGTGCTGATCGGGGCGGTGGCGTTGAACGAACGCCCCGGTCTGCGAAAATGGGCCGGTATTGCGCTTGCTTTTGTCGGTGTCGCGTTGATCGCGGGCGAACCCCGCATTGCTGCCGCCTGGGGGTCGGTTCTGCTGGTGATCGGCGGGGCTTTTGCCTGGGCCGTGGGCCAGGCGATGGTGCGTCGGCTTCAAGGCCTCAGCGGTCTGACCACCACCGCCTGGGTCGCGGTCATGGCCACGCCGCAGCTTTTCGTCATGTCGGCGTTATTCGAGCGCGGCCAAGTCACCGCAATCGTCAACGCGCCGCCGTCGGTCTGGATCACGGTAGCCTATCTGGGGCTGGTGATGAACGGGGTGGGATATGTGATGTGGTACAGCCTGATCCACCGCAATCCGGTTAGCCAGGTCGCCCCGTTTCTGCTGCTTTTGCCAGTCTTCGGGGTCGCGGGCGGCACTGTATTTCTGGGCGAAAGCCTTGGTCCTATGGTGCTGCTGGGCGGGGTCATTGTGGTCAGCGGTGTCGCTTTCATGCTGGTCGAAAAATCAAACGGCCGTGGCGAAGATCGTCCTGTAAATTACACAAAATAAACATAGAAATCCCTTAGCGCGGCGTCGTCGAGGCCGTTGGTCTTCTCGGCTTCCCGCTCTTTCATAAAGACATGATTTGCAACCAGATCGGCGCCCACGGCCTCGGCCAGCGCGGTATCGGCGGCCAGATCGGCCACCGCCTCGGCTAATGACGCGGCCACGCCTTGGGTGGCATCGGTCACCTCGAACCCGTCCCCGGTCTCGATCGGCGGCAGCGCGTGTCGCGCCTCGACCCCCAGCCGTGCCGCCTGCAAGACCGCCGCAACGGCGGTATAGGGGTTGGCCGAGGCATCGGCCATCCGGTGTTCGAGCCGCGCCTTGGCCCCGCCCTCTGTGCTGACCCGCGTGGTGACATTTCGGTGGTCGCCGCCCCAGTTCTGCCAGTATCCAGCCAGCGCACCGGGTTGCAGCCGCCGATACGACGTGGCGGTCGGCGCGATCAGCCCCGCCAGCCCCTTGTGGTGATGCACGAGCCCCGCCAGACAGCCGCGCGCCAGTTCGTTCAGATGGTCCGGTCCGCCCCGGTCTCCATCGGCCAGCGCATTGAGACCATCGGCGTCGGTGAACGAGAAATTGATGTGCATGCCCGCCCCGCCTGTCTCGGCAATCGGTTTCGGCATGAAGGTCAGAATCACCCCGTGGTCCAGCGCTATCTCGCGCGCCAGCAGGCGGAAAAGTACAATGTCGTCAACTGCTTTGACGGCATCGTTAAAGGTCAACGTATATTCAAACTGGGGCGTGTCGTATTCGCCGGTGATCATGTCCAGCTGAAATCCCAACCCGTCAGCGACCTCCCAGATCCGGTCGTTGAACCGCAGCGGATCGGTGAACGGCCCGGTCCCGTAAACCACGCCGCCCGGCGCGTCATAGGGGTGCAGCCGCCCAGTGTCGTCGGCCACCAGCGCGAAGGCTTCCAATTCGATCCCCACCTTTGGGGTCAGCCCGCGCGCTTGCCAATCGGCCACGGCGCGTTTCAGCGCCCCGCGTGGGCACAGCGCCAGCGGAACGCCCGCGTCGTCATAAAGATCGCCGAGCACAATCTTGGTAAACGGTTCCCAGCTCATGCGAACCTCATCGGCCTGCCAGCGCAGTTCCATATCGGGCAGGCCTTCCATCATCATCGCGCCGGGTGCCGGCAACAGATCGCGGTCGTAATGCACGCCGAAAGTTGATCGGCAGAACCGCGTGTGGTCGGTGCCGATTTTCGAGCCCGGCAGGTATTTGCCCCGCATGATCGAAAGGTGATCGCAGAAAAGCGCGCGCAGCCGGTCGTTCATCTGGGTGGTTCCCCGTTCATGCCATCTGAACCGAAACCGGCAGCGATTTGATCCCGCCGACGAAGTTCGAGCGCAGAAACCGCTGCGGCCCGTCCGGTTCTATCTTTTTGATACGTTTGGCTAATTCTTCAAAGAGCACGCGTACTTCGAGCCGCGCCAGCCACATGCCCAAGCACAAATGCGGACCGCCATGGCCGAAGGCCAGATGCTTGTTGGGCGACCGGCGCAAGTTCACGCGCAGGGGCGCGTCAAACTGGGCCTCGTCGCGGTTGGCCGAGGCGAACCAGTAAAGCACCTTGTCGCCTGCCCGTAGCGTTTTTCCGTGCACCTCGATGTCCTGCGTCACCGTGCGCCGGAAATAGAGCGCTGGCGTGGCCCATCTGATGATCTCGTCGGGCGCGGTATCCCAGACCGCGCCGCCGGTTTTCATCTGATCGAGAAGTTCGGGCTGATGGGCCATTGCCTGCATGCCTGCCGCAATCGAATAGCGTGTCGTGTCGTTGCCGGCAGCCACCAGTAGGCAGAAGAAATTACGAAATTCTTCCTCGGTGATCGTGGTGCCGTCTGCGTCGGGTTGCAAAATCAGATGCAAAACGCCCCCGGTGTCCCCGGCGGCATTTTTCGCGGCCATGAGATCCCTGGCATAATCGTAAAGCTCGGCCCCGGCGGGCGAATTGAACGGCATCATCCGGTATGCGTCGGTGTCGAGACGATCGAGGACGTGGGTCGTGAACTCCGGATCGGTGTTGGCGATCAGCGCATCGCCCTTTTCGACCAGCCAGGGCAAGTCTTCGTCGGGCGTGCCCAGAATGCGGCCCAGCATGCGCATCGGAAGTTGCCGCGCAATTTCGTGCGTGGCGTCGAACCGCCCTCGCGACAGTGCATTTTCCAGAATTTCGACCGACAGGACGCGGATATCATTCTCGAACTCGGCCACCACGGCCTTGGAAAATGCCCGCGCAACCTTGATGCGCACCTTCATATGCTCGGGCGGATCGGTTTCTTGGAAGGTGCGGCGCGCCAGATATTCGGCGTGGGTCTGATCCTCCATCCGAATGCCATGGGCCGAGGAAAAAACTTTGAAGTTGCGGTTCATCTCGACGATGTCGCCGTAGCGCGTGATCGACCAGAATCCGTGCCCGTCGGCGTAGTCAGTCCATGAAACCGGATCGTCGTGGCGCAGACGGGCAAACGTGTTGTGCGGCGGGCCGTCGACAAAGGCGTCGTGACTGGTCAGATCGGCGTGGCCATCATCGGTAGGGGTCCAAACGGTCATAGGTACCTTGGTCTTGGCTTGTCGCAGGTTAGCGGGCGGCCTATATCTGGCAAGCGAATTCTTTTGGGGTGCACGCCATGCATCTGGCCATTCTGATGACCAACACCGACGAAAGCGAATTCGCGCAGGCGCATCCAAAAGACGGCGAGAAATTCGCTGCGTTGATCCACAGCGTTCGCCCGAACTGGTCGACCGAAGTGTTTTCGGTGAAAGATGGCATTTTTCCGGATAAAGCGGCGCGATTCGACGGGCTGATCATCACCGGCTCGCCGGCCTCGGTGCGCGGCGGCGATGCCTGGATTGACCGGTTGCTGGACCTGATCCGGGGAGCGGCGGCGCGCGGCCAGCCAATGTTTGGGGCCTGTTTTGGCCATCAGGCGATTGCCCTGGCCCTGGGTGGCGAAATTGGCGACAATCCGCACGGTTGGTCAATGGGGTTGATCCGGACCGAGGTGGTTGAAACGCCGCCATGGGCCGGGAGTCTGGGCCGCTGGTTCAACCAGCACGGCGGACACACCGAACAGGTAACCAAGCTGCCGCCTGGCGCACGGGTTCTGACCCGCGCCGACGGTTGCCGGGTGGCCGGATATGCCATTGGAAAGACTGTCTACACGACTCAAAATCACCCAGAAATCACCGACGAATTCTCGGCGGCACTGATCGCGGAATGTACGCCCATGGTGCCCGCCGAGGTCGGCGACCGCGCCCGGGCGTCGCTGGCAGGATCGGCCGATATCGCAGCCTACGCCGGAACGATTGCCGGGTTTTTCGAGACAGCCCAGATCGCGCCGCACGACTGATTTCTATATCACATTTCCCGAAATACTCCGGGGGGCGCAAGCGGCAGCGCCCCTCGCAATGCAGGCGACGCGCGGAACGCGGCGCCACCTTCGGGATTCTCCGGCGCGCTAGTACCCCGGTTGCTGCCCGCCGCTGCCATCCTGGCCCACAAGCCCGCGAAAGGTCGCGATGCTTTGGGCCGTGGCCGTGGCCATGTTTTTCACATCGCTGCCAACCGTGACCAGATCGAACCCCCAACCAATGGCTTTCGCCGCATATTCGGGTGCGCCGGTGTGAATACAAGCCGCCCTGCCTGCGTCTTTGGCGGCCTTCAGGATTGTCTTGATCGTCGCGACCATTTCGGGCTCTTCGCGGTCCATCCCCGGCGGCAGACGCCCATTGGTCACACCAAGGGTCAGGTCGGCGGGGCCGATATAGATCCCGTCGATCCCCGGCGTGGCACAGATCGCATCGACATTGGCCACGCCTTGCGCCGTCTCGATCATGGCGATCACCAACATCTGGTCATTGGCGTGGGCGGCATAGTCGGACCCGTGCGCAAAAAGCGCGCGCGTGGGGCCGAAACTGCGGGTGCCAAGCGGCGGATAACGGCAATAGCTAGCCAGTTCGGAGGCCTGATCGGCGGTGTTGACCATCGGGCAGATAATGCCCATGGCACCGGCGTCCATCGCCTTCATGATATCTCCCGGTGCCAGCCAGGGCACCCGGGCCAGCGGCGTCACGCCCGAGGCGCGCATTGCCTGCAGCATGCCAAGCCCGGCCTGATAGCCGATCGCCCCATGCTGCATATCGACCGTCAGGCTGTCATAGCCCTGGGCGGCCATGATCTCGGCCACGAACCCGTTGGCGATCGACAGCCAACCGTTGATCGTCGGCTGGCCTGCCCGCCACTTCTGCCTGAGCGTATTTTCCTGCATCGATGTGCCCCTTCATTTGCGCCCGATCAAAGCGCGAATGGGCGGCACCGGCAAGGCCCTTGGCGGTCTGCCTGTCGGGCAACGCGTGCAGTGACCGGATGCGCGGGCGGCCATGATCGCCGAAACCGGCTTTTGGCCCGGCAAAACCGATGTCGCCGGTACGCCTTGCCAACCGGGCAATTGGGTTTGATCTTTGCAGCGGAACGGGTGAAAAACCCGCGTATGCCGGACAACGGCGGCGAAACAGAGACGCGAGGCGCGTATGGACGGACCGGTGACACTGACTTTGGACGCGAATGTTGCGCTGATCGGCATCGACAACCCGCCCGTCAACGCCCTGGGCCTTGCCGTGCGCGAGGGGTTGCTGGACGCGCTGACGCGTGCCGAAGCCGACCCGTCGGTCGCGGCCATCGTGATCATCGGGCGCGGGCGGACATTCCCCGCAGGCGCCGATATTCGCGAGTTTGCAGCACCACCCGTCGATCCGTCGCTGCCTGACGTGGTGGACCGGGTCGAGGCCTGCGCCAAGCCTGTGATCGCGGCCCTGTCGGGCACTGTGCTGGGCGGCGGATGCGAGCTGGCGCTTGGATCGCATTACCGGATCGCGGTAGCGGGCACCCTGGTCGGTCTGCCCGAGGTGCTTTTGGGCATCCTTCCCGGTGCTGGCGGCACGCAGCGCCTGCCGCGCGTTATCGGGGCCGGACCGGCGTTGGACATGATGCTGACCGGCAAGCCGGTCACGGTTGAAAGGGCCCGCGCGATGGGTCTTGTTGACCGGATCGTGGGTGGCGATCTCGAGGCAGAAGCGATTGAATTTGCCAGGGAAATGATTGGCAAGGGCCCGCGCCGGACCGGCAACCGGGGGCAAGGTCTTGCTGACCGCGAAGCCTATATTGCGGCGCTGGAACAGGTCCGCGGCGAATTGAAAACCAGCGCCCGCGGCCTCTGTTCGCCATTTCATATTGTCGATTGCGTTGAAAAGGCGCTGAGCACGGACCTTGCCGAGGGCCTGGCCTTTGAGCGCACGCGATTTCTGGACTGCAAGGCGACCCCGCAATCGAAGGCGCTGATCCACGCGTTTTTCGCCGAACGCGCGGCGGCGAAAGCGCCGGGGGCAGGGCGGGCGCAGCCGAGGGCATTGCAAACACTTGGCGTGGTTGGCGGCGGCACTATGGGGGCGGGGATCGCAATCGCCGGGCTGGATGCGGGGCTTGAGGTTTTGATGGTCGAGCGCGACGCGCGCAGCATCGCACGCGGGCGCGCCTCTGTCGAAAAGCTCTGTGACCGGCAAATCGCCAAAGGCCGGATGACCGAGGATCAAAAGCGTGGCGTTCTGGGCCGCTTCGCGACGTCGACCGAAATTGCCGATCTTTGCCGGGCCGATTTGGTTATCGAGGCGGTCTTTGAGGATCTGGAAGTTAAAAAGGCGGTCTTTGCACAGCTCGACGCGGTGGCAAAATCCGGCGCAATTCTGGCCACCAACACGTCCTATTTGAACGTCGACCTGATTGCCGCAGCGACCAAACGCCCGCAAGACGTTCTGGGCCTTCATTTCTTCTCGCCCGCTAATGTGATGAAATTGCTTGAGATTGTGGTGACGGATCAGGTTGCGGACGATGTGGTGGCGACCGGTTTTGCGCTAGCCAAGCGGCTGGGAAAAATCCCGGTGAGGGCCGGGAATGCCGACGGGTTTATCGGCAACCGGATATTTGCCAAGACCCGAAATGTGGTCGCGCATATGGTTGAAGACGGGGCTTCACCTTATGCGATTGACCGCGCGATCTTCGATTTTGGCTATCCGATGGGGCCGCACGCGGTCTTTGACCTTGCGGGCCTGGATATCGGCTGGGCCAATCGCAAGAAAGACGCGCCGACCCGCCCGCCCGGCGAGCGGTACGTCGAGATAGCCGACCGCATTTGCGAGCGCGGCTGGTTCGGGCGCAAGACCGGGCGCGGTTTTTACCGCTACGACACCGGCAATTCGCGCGGCGCCGAAGACCCGGATGTGCTGGCGATTATCGAGGCCGAACGCGCGCACAAAGGGATCACCGCGCGGACATTTTCCGACGCGGAGATTGTCACACGCTTTACGGCCGCGATGGTCAATGAAGCCTGCGAGGTTTTGCGCGAAGGCGTGGCGCTGAAGCCGTCAGATATCGATATCGTGCTGATGCACGGCTATGGGTATCCGCGCTATCGCGGCGGGCCGATGCACTATGCCGACGCGCTTGGGCTGGACCGCATTCTTGCCGATATTCGAAGTTTTGAAGCCGAAGACCGGGTTTTCTGGAGACCCTCGTTGCTGTTGGTCGACCTGGTTGAAAGTGGCGGGTCGCTTGGTGATTTGAACAGACGCGCGGCGGCTAGAGCGCGAACCGACGCGGGGTCAGGCCGGCCTGAAACCATGTGACCAGGTCGATCATCGAAAATACCGGCAGTCCGGTTTCTTGTTGAATGTCATGTGCATAGGGGCACATATTCGTGCATTCCAGAACGATTGCACCCAGATCAGGATGGGCTGCAACAAGGTCTTTGGCCGCTGCCACATTTTCAGCACGGGCGAGATCGACATCCAGCGCCTCGTGGTTGCCGAGAATTACGCGCGAAAATTCCTGACCGCCTTCGGTTGATCCGATCGGCGTGCCCGCCGGGACATTGGCACGGGCCAGGTGGTCGTCGGTGAGAGTCGATGCCGAAATGGTCAGGATACCGGCACGTTTAGCCTCGGGAAGAATGCGATTGACCATTTCGACCTGCATCAGCGAAGAGGTGATCACAGGCACGGGCAAGGCTTTAGCCAGATCGTTTTGAAAGAGCGACAAAAACCCGCAATTGGTGGTGACGCCGTCGACGCCGTCGGCGACGAGTTCGCGCGCGGCGTCGATGAAATGGCCCAACATGCCGTCGGCCCCTTGGCGCACCACCAGATCGGGCGAGGCGCCGCGCACCACTTTGTAGTGCACCGGAAACGGCCAGCTTTGCGCGTTGCCCATGTCGCCGGGAATGCGCGGAAAACGCGCGTCGAGCATCAGAATGCCGACAGACGCGCCGTAAATTGATTTTCCGCCATATGCGATCACGTCTGACCCTCCTCGACGATCTGTTCGGAAAGTTCGCCGCCCATGTCCATGTAGATGTTGGATATTCCGTGACGAACAACTTCGGTCACCTGGTCCATGCGCTTGCCGATATGCGCGTTGATGATGGTTGCTGCCTGGTCAGCGTCGCGGTCCAGAAGCGCCTGCATCAGCGCCACATGTTCGTCCTTGGATTTGCGCAGGCGACCCAGTGACAGGCTGACCCATCGCACATAACGGATGCGTTCGTTTATACGGGAAAGTTGCGTGACCAGCACCGCGTTGCTGCCGAGGCGGGCAACGCCCATGTGAAACGCTTCGTCGCGCGCGCAGGCCTCGGCGACGGTCAGGCCAGCGGTGGCGATACCGCGGGTCAAAAGGTCATCGCTAAGGCTTTGCAGATCGGCATCTGATGCGCGTTCACAGGCCAGCCGCGCAGCCGCGGCCTCGGTGATCTGGCGCAGTTCGTAAAGGTCAAACACCGTCTGCGGATCGAGCCCACGGCAAAAGAAACCGGCACCGGCGCGGAAGTCGAAGAGGTTCTCGGCGACCAGCCGGTTCAGCGCTTCGCGCAGCGGCGTGCGGCTGACGCCCAGTTCGCGTGACAGGGTAACCTCGTTCAACCGATCGCCGGGGCGCAGGCGATAGCCTACAGCCATGGTTTTCAGTTGGTCATAGATGTCTTCGACGCGGCCTTCGGCCATCTGCTCACCTTTCTACTTTGATTTGCTCTTGCCACAGGTGTGGGTGAAATGCAATATGCAGTTCTGTATACAGCAGTGAATACGCTGCAAGTCGGAGGCACGATATGACGGAAACCGGAAATTCGCCGAACGGGGCCGAGGCCATGGTGGGCATGTTGGAAGCGCACGGGGTCACCCATATTTTCGGGCTTTGCGGCGATACGACCTTGCCGTTTTACGACGCGATGGCGCGGCTGGATCATGGCATCACCCATATTCTGACCCGCGACGAACGGTCCGCCGCCTATATGGCCGACGCTTTCGCGCGGGTCACGGGCCGGGTTGGCGTCTGCGAAGGGCCGTCGGGTGGCGGTGCCACCTACATACTACCTGGGCTGATCGAGGCCAACGAAAGTTCTATTGCCCTGCTGGCGATCACCACCGACATCTCGGTCGGCTCGTACGGGAAATACCCGCTGACCGAAGTCGATCAGGAGGCGCTGATGCGTCCGCTGACCAAGTTCAACACGGTGATCAAAAAGGCCGACCACATCCCGCGCATGGTTCGCCAAGCCT
Source organism: Brevirhabdus sp. (assembly GCA_047518005.1). GTDB lineage: Bacteria > Pseudomonadota > Alphaproteobacteria > Rhodobacterales > Rhodobacteraceae > JAKZRT01. The sequence goes on along the minus strand of JAKZRT010000090.1, from coordinate 3,488 downwards.
TTCGGGCGATGACCACCGGGCGGCCGGGGGCGGCGCATTTGGGGCTGCCGTATGACATTCAGTACGACCCGGTCGATGCTGCTGACATTTGGGGTGATGCGACGCACGCCGAATTTCCGGCGCGCCGGACCGGGCCGCAAGCGGCCGATATCGAGGCGGCGGTCGATGCGATCCTGTCGGCTGACCGGCCGCTGATCGTCTGCGGCGGCGGCGTGGTGATTGCGGGCGCGATGGACGCGCTGGCGCGGCTGGCCGAGCGGCTGGACGTCGCGGTGGCGACTTCGATCTCGGGCAAGGGTTCGTTGGCGGATACGCACCCCAACTCGCTGGGGGTCGTCGGATCGAACGGCGGCACGCCCGAGACCTGGGAGGCGATGGAAGAAGCCGATCTGGTGGTTTTTATGGGCGCGCGGGCCGGGTCGACCACGACGTCGCGCTGGAGCGCCCCCAAACCTGGCGCGCGGATCGTGCATTTTGACAGCGATCCGATGGTGGTGGGGGCGAACTATCCGACCGAAGTTGGCGTCGTCGGTGATTTGCGGCTGTCGCTGGCGATGGTAAATGCGGTGCTGGACGGGCGCGACCCGGTGCAAGGATTTGGCGGTGCGGCGCAGGTGGCCGACATCAGGGTGCGCAAGTTCGCCGACTTCGCCGCGCTTGCGGCCAGCGACGCGCGCCCGATCCTGCCCGAGCGCATCATCGACACGCTGAACCGGCATCTGCCGGAGGATGGCATCGTGGTCAGCGATCCGGGGACAAGCTGCCCCTATTACAACGCCTTTTCGGATCAGAAAATCGCCGGGCGGCAGTATATCACCAACCGCGCGCACGGGGCGCTGGGCTATGCCATGGGGGCGGCACTGGGGGCCTGGTACGGGCGGCCGGGGGTCAAGGTGGTGGGGCTGATGGGCGACGGGTCGTTCGGGTTTTCCTGCGGCGAGCTGGAAACCGTGGCCCGGTCGGGGGCCAACATCACTTATATCGTCTTTTCCAACGCCAGCTTCGGGTGGATCAGAGCCAGTCAGAAAGACGACACGGGCGCGCGGTATTACAACGTCGATTTCAATCGGACAGACAACGCGAAGGTGGCCGAGGGGTTCGGGGTGAAAAGCTGGACCGTGGAAGAGCCGGGCGATCTGGACCGGGTGATGGCGCAGGCTTTTGCAGAGCCCGGGCCGACCCTGATCGACGTGATCTGCCAGCCTTTGGAAGAATCCGCCGCCCCGGTCATGCGCTGGATGGGGTGAGGCTGGGGGCCGAGGGTTTCAAGGTTGAAACCTGTGTTAAGATGTTGAATTGTAAATGTTAATGGATTTTTTGGTGTTGAGAAGCGACTGCCTCTCCCCCATCCCCTCTCCCACGGGGAGAGGGGAGGCTCATGTCGCCCGGCCAAATTTTTCCGCGTTCCCGCGACCGAGGCGTTTGTGCGCTACGCGACTGCCCTTGGGTGCTGGGCTGGCGCTGTCTTCGGCACCTCTGCGCTGCCCTCGACATAGGCCTTGAATTCGCGCTGTGCGCCTTTAATGGTCTTGTGGAATTGCGGGGCAAGCGCAAATTTTTCCATCAGCGCGCCGAGCGGCCAGAACCGGGTTTGCAAGTCGATAGACGTGGTCCCACGCGTGCGGTTTGGACCCAGTTCCTCTAGCCGCCATCCGCCGCTGGCTTCCTTTATGAAGAAAGGAAGTCCCTCAAGCGACAGACGGAAGCTTTTGCCCTCGTCCCATTCCAGCACGTTCTCGACGAGCTTGCCGAACCCAGGGACGTCGCAGGTGCGCCCGGCACCAATGCCACGGGTGATCTCGGTGTGAAAGTGCGATTCTTTCACCGCCTTGGTCCAGTTCTGAATATCGGCAAGATTGCTGATCTTGCTCCAGACCAGATCCACCGGTGCGTTTATTTCGATTGTGTGTTCAATGTGCATGGTCTTGTCCTTTCGACCTTTGTTTTGCGGGTCTGCCCGCGGTTTCATTCCTACAAGGACCAATCCAAGCGAAGCCCGCACCCAGTAGGCGCGGTATTCAGGGTCCAGCGAAGTCACGTTAAAGAACCGTTCATGTGTGTGCGCGAACCGCGCCTGATTGGTCAGCCTGTCCATCAAAGTGCCCGCCACAATGCTTGCGTCGATGTCTTCGCGCACGAAGCCTTGGTCTTTGGCCTTCTGAACAAAACTCGAAAGACAAAGGCTGACCCCGACCATTTCACGAATCGCGCTGTCGTCGCTCTCCGGAAGAAGCTGCTCGAACTCGCGAATCGCGATCAGCACAATCTCGCGGTTGCTCAGATAGGTTTCCAGAAGTTGCGCGAGGAACATTTCCAGGCGGATTTCGAACTCCTCTTGCGACCTCAGCTCACCCGACAATGCGCTTCGCGTTTGTTCAAGCAGCAGCGCCGCAAAACGATCAAGGATTTCACGGTAAACGCTCTCTTTGGACCCGAAGTGATAGGTGATCGCATTCGAGCTGGCACCGGCGCGGGCGCAAATATCGCGAACCGAAGCGCCTTTGTAGCCATGCGCGAAGAATTCGGTCACTGCGGCGTCCAGGATCGACTGGCGGGTTGTTATGAATCGTATATGTGACATCTGTGACAGAACTTATCACGATTGTACTAAATTTCAAGACGGGCATCATAATTTTTTTCCGCGCGGCGATGGCGCCCCTTGAGGCTCGCCTGGGGCGCAGACCGGTCATGCGGTGGATGGGGTGAGGCGGAGAGTCGAGGGTTTCAAAGTTGATTTCTTTGGTAAGTTATTGAATTATGTGCGTTAATCGTTTTTTGGCATTGAGATGCGACTGCCTCTCCCCCATCACCTCTCCCACAGGGAGAGGGGGGCCGTGTTTGGCGGGCGTCGCGCAGAGCCCCACCCGCGTGCGATGTTGAACGAGGGGTCTGCGCTCGAATCATTGGGCAGAAAGACAACCTTTCCACTCACACAGATTTCCGAGAAGAGCATGTCGCCGGATCGGTCAAAGTCCGCTGTGCGGGACTTCGCTGCCATTGAGGGTAGGTTTTCAATGTCTGCTTTTCCGAGCACCAAATTTTCTTAGGAACTTTTATTTCTTTCGCAAGCTTTGTATTTTTTGTCCTGCTTCAGATGTCGCAATCAGTATACCAAGCCTTTTCAAACGTGTTTCTTCTTTTTTGGCGCTCATAACCCACCAAACAGAATCCCTTTTGTAGGAAGGTGCCAAATTGGAGAAGAAGGTCCACGCTTTTTTATTTGCCATGATTTGGGCTTCATACTCGCGGGCGAGCGGAACGTTTCTGTTCTCGGATGAATAACCTTTTGCGTCGGTCCTGTTGTGAAAGACATGCAAACCCGCTGGCTTCATCTTCCCGAGCTGGATGGGGAGTATCTGAAACTCTGTGTATGGCGCTCAGCCCATGCAGTTAAAACGGGTCATTTGTTGAACCGTTCCGGGTAGAGAATAGCGAACTGGTTTCGGGCGGCAACCCATTCTCTGACGCAGCGACCCGCCTTTTCGAAA